>NZ_JBVJIJ010000008.1:294389-363133 GCF_055586325.1 Dactylosporangium sp. NPDC051087
CAGGGCGGCGCCGGAGCGCAGCGGAGGTGACGTCATGACCGTCTCGACGGTGCCGCCGGAGGAGAAGGCGTCCGGAGGACAGCCCGCGACGCTCGGGCTGTACGTCCGCACCTACTTCCAGAAAGTGCGTGGCGGGGACATGGGCGCCCTGCCCGCCATCCTCGGCCTGATCGCGCTCACCATCATCTTCTCCGTCGCGCGGCCGGTGTTCTTCAGCGCCGCGAACTTCGCCAACCTGCTGTCCCAGGGCGCCGCCGTCACGGTCATCGCCATGGGCCTGGTGTTCGTGCTCCTGCTCGGCGAGATCGACCTGTCCGCCGGGTACGCCAGCGGGGTCTGCGCCGCGGTCCTGGCGACCCTGCTGACCACGCACGGCTTCCCCTGGTACGTGGCGATCCTCGGCGCGGTCGTGACCGGCGTCGCCATCGGCATCGTCATCGGGCTGCTGGTGTCGAAGATCGGCATCCCGTCGTTCGTGGTGACCCTGGCCGCGTTCCTCGCCTTCCAGGGCGCGGTGCTGCTGCTCATCAAGGGCGGCACGATCATCTCCGTCGACGACCCGGCGATCAAGCTGATCAACTTCGACGGCCGGTTCACCCCGTTGCAGGGCTGGATCCTGTACAGCGTGACGATCGCCGGAATCGCCGCGCTGCAGCTGTGGAAGCGCACCAGCCGCGCCCGCCGCGGCCTGGCCGTGGAGCCGACGTCGGTGATCGCGCTGCGGGTCGGCACGATCGCCGCGCTCATGGGCGTCGGCGTCTACGTGCTCAACCTCGAACGCGGCCGCAACATCCTGTTCTCGCAGAAGGGGGTGCCGATGGTCGTCCTGCTCATCGGCATCCTGCTGGTGATCTGGACGTTCGTGCTGGGCCGCACCGCCTACGGCCGGCACCTGTACGCGGTCGGCGGCAACAAGGAGGCCGCCCGCCGGGCCGGCATCAACGTCGACGGGATCCGCATCTCCGTCTTCGTGATCTGCTCCGCCATGGCCGCCGTCGGCGGCATCATCGCCGCGTCGCGGCAGGCGTCCGTCGACCCGAACACCGGCGGCAGCAACGTGCTGCTCTACGCCGTCGGCGCGGCCGTCATCGGCGGCACCAGCCTCTTCGGCGGCAAGGGCCGCGTCCTGGACGCCGTCCTCGGCGGCGCGGTCGTCGCCGTCATCGAGAACGGCATGGGCCTCATGCAGTACAGCGCCGGGCAGAAGTTCATCGTCACCGGTGTCGTCCTGCTCGCCGCCGCCGGCATCGACGCCCTTTCCCGGCGCCGGGCCGCATCAGCCGGGCTGAGATAGCCGCGCCCTCCCGCCGGTCGAAACAGGTGCCAGAACGGACCTGTTCCGCCCGGCGGGCCGGTCGTACGGTAAGCGCCAGGCACCACCAACGAGAAAGACGAGCATGCGCGTCGGCCCCAGCCAGGAGGAGATCCGCAGGAGCAACCTCGGTGCTCTGCTGCGATCCGTGCACCTCCACGGCGCCATGTCCCGCGCCGACCTGACCACGAGCCTGGGCCTCAACCGCAGCACGATCGGCGCCCTCACCGCCGACCTCGCCGCCGCCGGGCTCGTCAGCGAAGGCGTCCCCCGCGAGCAGCGCGGCCGGGCCGGGCGCCCGTCGCTGGTCGTGCGCCCCGAGTCCGAGCACGTGTACGTCTTCGCGTTCGCCGTCGAGGTCGACCGGATCGTCGCGGCCCGCGTCGGGCTCGGCGGGACGGTGCTCGACCGGCACGCCGCCGTCCGCGAACGCGGCGACCGCAGCGCCGCCCAGGTCGTCGCGCCGATCGCCGACTTCGTCCGGCAGATGCAGAAGGCCGCCCCGCCCGGCGCCCGGCTCGTCGGCAGCGCCGCGGCGGTCTCCGCCATGGTGCGCCGCGAGGACGGGTTCGTCCGGCTCGGCCCGGAGCTCGGCTGGGTCGACCAGCCGCTCGGCGAGGCCCTCGCCGACGTCATCACCAGCACCGGCGTCGACCTGTTCCCGGCCACCGGCGTGCGCGGCCCCGCCACCGGCGTCGTCCCGGTGCAGCGCACGCCCGTACGGGACGGCCTCGTCGCCGCGCGGCTGTCCACCGGCGGTACCGGCGCCGCCGACGACATCGACGAGGACTTCGAGGAACCGGACGGCGCCGAACCGCCACAGACCCGGCCGCTGGTGCAGGTGCGCAACAACGCCGACCTCGCCGCGCTCGCCGAGCACGCCCGGGGCGCCGCCGTCGGCTGCGACAACGTCGTCTACCTGTACGGCGACGCGGGCGTCGGCGGCGGCATCATCGCCGCCGGGCGGCCCGTCACCGGCCACGGCGGTTACGGCGGCGAGGTCGGGCACATGGTCGTCAACCCGGCCGGCAAACCGTGCAGCTGCGGCTCCCACGGCTGCTGGGAGACCGAGATCGGCGAGCACGCGCTGCTCGCCGCCGCCGGGCGCAACCCCTCCGCCGGCCGCGACGGCATCCTCGCCGTCGTCGACGCGGCCGGCCGGGGCGACGCGTCGGCGCAGGCGGCGGTCCGGCAGGTCGGCGACTGGCTCGGCTTCGGCGTCGCCAACCTCGTCAACATCTTCAACCCCGAGATGGTGATCTTCGGTGGGACGCTGCGGGAGGTGTACCTCGCATCCGCCGCACAGGTGCGCAGCCGCCTCAACCGCAACGCCCTGCCCGCCTGCCGCGAACACGTCCGCCTGCGCACCCCGGTCCTCGGCGAGGACGCCGCCCTGCTCGGCGCCGCCGAGCTCGCGTTCGAGCCGCTGTTCGCCGACCCGCTCGACTTCGCCTGACCGCGGTCCCGCGCCACTCACCCGCGGTTTCCGGGGCTTCCTGGGTGCGGTGCGGTTGCCGGGACCCGCGACGTCTCAGTTCCGCATCCTGTCGCCCGATCTTGCCGGTCACTGGACGGGAACTGCGACAGGGAGGCGACAGGCGCATGTTGACCAGGCTGCAGCATGTCGTGGCCCAGCACCGGGGGTTCGCGATCCTCTGCGGCTGCGTCGCCGCCGTCACCGTCGCCCTGTTCGCCGTGCTCGTCACGGGCGCCGGCGGCCCGATGGTCTCGCAGAACACGTCCAACATCGCCCTGTTCGCCGCCGCGCTCACCGCCGCCTGGGGCTGTCTCGCCAAGGCGCTGCGCCCGGCTCCGCGCCGGGTGCGCTGGTCCTGGGCACTGACCGGGTTCGGCGCGCTGTCCTGGGGCGTCGGGCAGTTCTTCTGCATCTGGTACGAGACGTTCCTCGGCGTCGAGGTGCCCTTCCCCTCCCTCGCCGACGCCGGCTACTTCTGGATGATGCCGTTCACCGCCACCGGCCTGCTGGTGCTGCCGATGAGCCGGCAGAGCGTCGCCCAGCAGGCGCGCAGCATCCTCGACGGCCTCATGATCGCCGTGTCGCTGCTGCTCATGACCTGGATCCTGATCCTCGGCCCGCTCGCCCGGCAGGGCGCGGACAGCTTCCTCGCGCTGCTGGTCACCCTCTGGTACCCCGGCGGCGACGTCGTCGTGCTCACCGTCGTGCTGTTCATGCTCGCCCGGCTGCGCGCCGGCGGGCAGCGGCCCATGTCCCTGCCGCTCGTCGGCACCGGCCTGGCCGCGTTCACCGTCTCCGACAGCGGCTACGCGTACCTCACGCTCGTCGACAGCTACGGCTCCGGCGCCGTGCTGGACCTCGGCTGGTTCGTCGGCTTCGCCCTGATCCTCATCGCGTCCCGCAAGCCCGAGACCGAGCACGAGGTCGAGACACCCGCGGCGCTGACCCGACCGCTCGGCGTCATGCTGCCGTACCTCGCCGTTGTCGGCTCGCTGATCACCAGCACGTTCGAGGTCCTCCGGCACGGCGCCCACGACCCGGTCGTGTCCTGGTCGCGTTCGGCGATCATCCTGCTCATCGTCGGCCGGCAGCTGCTCACCCTGCTGGAGAACCGCAACCTGACCCAGGACCTCGAGGACCGGGTCGAGGCCCGTACCGCCGAACTGCGCGCCAGCGAGCAGCGCTTCCAGGCGCTCGTGCAGCACAGCTCCGACGTCGTCACCGTCGTCGCGCTGGACGGCTCCGTCACCTACCAGTCCGAGTCGATCACCCGTGTCTTCGGTTACCCCCGCGAGCACGTCACCGGGCAACGCATCCTCGACTTCCTCGGCGCCGAGGCCCGCGGCCGGCTCGAGGAGGCGTTCGGCGCGGTCTCCGAGACCCCCTACGCCAGCCGGGTCGTGGAGATCCCGATGCGGCACGCCGACGGCGAGTTCCGCCTCGCCGAGGTCACCGTCACCAACCTCCTCACCGACCTCAACGTGCAGGGCCTGGTGCTCAACTCCCGCGACATCTCCGAACGCAAGGAGCTCGAGGACCAGCTCGTCCACGAGGCGTTCCACGACGGTCTCACCAAGCTCGCGAACCGGGCCCTGTTCAAGGACCGGGTCGAGCTCGCGCTGCGCCGCCGCGGCGACGCCGACATCGCCGTGCTCTTCCTCGACCTCGACGGGTTCAAGGAGGTCAACGACAGCCTCGGCCACGCCGCCGGCGACCAGCTGCTGGTCCAGGTCGCCGACCGGCTCAGCGCCGCCGTGCGCCCCGGCGACACCGTCGCCCGCTTCGGCGGCGACGAGTTCGCGGTCCTCATCGACCTGGCCGGCGACGCGGAGGGAGCGGCCGGCGACGCCGACGACCTCGCCACCCGCATCATCGACGCCCTCGACCGGCAGTTCGACATCGACAACACCGAGATCCACGTGCAGGGCTCCATCGGCATCGCCCTCACCGGCCCCGACGCCACCGACGCCGACCAGCTGATGCGCAACGCCGACCTCGCCATGTACCGCGCGAAGGCGACCGGCGAGGGCACCTTCGCCCGCTACGACCCCGCCATGCACACCGGCCTCGTCGACCGGCTGCAGCTCGCCGCCGACCTGCGTCGCGCGCTGGAGGGCAGCACCGGCGAACTGGTCCTGTACTACCAGCCGACGATCGAGCTGCGCTCCGGCACCATCACCGGCTTCGAGGCGCTCGTACGCTGGCAGCACCCGGTCCGCGGGATGATCTCCCCGGCGGACTTCATCCCCCTGGCGGAGTCGACCGGGCTCATCCGGCCGCTCGGCCAGTGGGTCCTCGCCGAGGCCAGCCGGCAGTGCGTCGAATGGGGCCGGTTCGACCCGCAGCGGCCGCTCACCATGGCCGTCAACGTGTCGGGCCGCCAGTTCGACCAGACCGACCTCCCGGCGATCGTCACCGCGGTCCTCGCCGACACCGGGCTGCCGCCGGAGCGGCTGTGCCTGGAGATGACCGAGAGCGTCCTGATGACCGACACCGAGGAGAACCTCGCGGTCCTGCTCAGCCTCAAGGCGATCGGCGTCAAGCTCGCCATCGACGACTTCGGCACCGGCTACTCGTCGCTGGCGTACCTGCGCCGCTTCCCCGTCGACACGCTGAAGATCGACCGTTCGTTCGTCGAGCGCATCGGCGGCGCGACCCCGGACGCGGCCCTGGCCCGCACGATCGTGCAGCTCGGGCAGAGCCTGGGGATGGCCACCGTCGCCGAGGGCATCGAGCAGTACGCCCAGTTCCTCGCGCTGCGCCGGATGGGCTGCGACCTGGGCCAGGGCTACTACTTCTCCCGCCCGCTGCCCGCCGACGAGGCCGGTGCCCTGCTGCGCGACCCGGCCGCGATCGCCGCCTGAGCCGGCCCGATGGTCCGCGCCGGGCTACGGTGGCGGGCATGACCACGCCGCCGGTCGACCCGGCGACGCTGACCAACGGGTACGTCTTCGGCGTCGGCGCCCTGCTGAGCGGCCTGACCGACGCGATCGTCATCGCCGGCGACGAGATGGGCTACGAGGACCTCGCCCCGTACTCCGTGATCCTCGCCGAGGCGGGCGCCCGCGCGACCGACCTGCGCGGCGAACCCCTGCTGTCCGGTCCCCGCACCGCGCTGCTGAGCACGGGCCGGTTCCACGACGAGCTCCTCGCCCTGATCGCGGAGGCCCTGGCCGGATAGCGCACACCCACCTGTACGGCAGCGGAAGACGCCGACCGCTGAAACCTGGCTGCACCGCGGCCGGCACCGAATTGTCAACCGTCCCACGGGACCTTGGTCAGGCGCGTGCTGAGCCAATCTGACCAGGCAATTTCGTAGGATCGGAGTACATCTCACATGACGGCTGCCATCACCGACCAGGCGCGTCTCGACCTTCCGGGGCACTGGCCGGCCGCTCTCGGCCCGAGGGCGCTGGCGGGCTTCGACGTGCCGACGCCGTTCCTGGCGGTCGACCTGGACACCGTCGTGGACCGGTACACCGCGTTCGCCGCCGCCATCCCCGGCGTGCAGACGTTCTACGCGATGAAGTGCAACCCCAGCGCCGACATCCTCGGCACCCTCGCCGCGCTCGGCTCCAGCTTCGAGGTCGCCTCCATCGGCGAGCTGCGGATGCTGCAGGAGATCGGCGTCGACCCCGCCGAGGTCCTCTACAGCAACCCGATCAAGCCGCCCGCCGCCATCGTCGAGGCCCGCAAGGCCGGCCTGTGGCGCTTCAGCTTCGACTCCGAGGGCGAGCTGCGCAAGCTCGCCCAGCTCGCCCCCGGCGCCGCCGTCTACATGCGGCTGCGCGTCGACGACTCGACCAGCAGCTTCCCGCTGTCGCGCAAGTTCGGCGCGGAGGCGCACGAGGCCCGCGCGCTGCTGCTGCTCGCCCGTGAGCTGGGCCTGCGCCCGTACGGCGTGACCTTCCACGTCGGGTCGCAGTGCGCGACGACGAGCGCGTGGCGGCAGGCGATCGCGGCCGCCGGCCGACTCATGGCGGCCCTCGCCACCGACGGCGTGCACCTGGAGATGCTCGACCTCGGCGGCGGCTTCCCCGCCCGCTACGTCGAGCGGGTGCCGTCGCTGACCCAGATCGCCGACACGATCGTCACCGCGCTGGACGAGCTGCTGCCCTACCGGCCGGCCGTCCTCGCCGCCGAGCCGGGCCGGCACCTCGTCGCGGAGAGCTCCGTCATGGTGTCCTCCGTCCTCGGCCGCGAGGTCCGGGCCGGGGAGAACTGGCTGTACCTCGACATCGGCGCCTACCACGGCATGATGGAGACCCAGCAGACCGTGCAGCAGTGGCGCTTCCCGCTGTGGACGTCACGGACCGACCACGCCCTCGTGCCGCATCTGCCGTTCACCGTCACCGGGCCGTCCTGCGACAGCTCCGACACGATGTTCTACGGCGTCAACCTCCCGTCGACCATCGACGTCGGCGACCGGCTGTACATCGGCTCCGCCGGCGCGTACACGCTGAGCTATGCCTCGAACTTCAACGGCTTCCCGCCGCCGGAGCCCGTGTTCGTCGGCGGTGTCGCCCCGTCGGCCGCTCCCGTCCACCTGCCGGCGCAGCCGCCCGCGGCGCGGGTGGGCAGCAGCTGATGACCACGGCCGTTGCGCCCCCGCGGACGCACCGGCCCGAACGCCCCGCCCGCCACCGCAGCGTCACGCCCGGCGGGCGGCGGCGCGCCGGGCGGTTGCGCGAGGTCATGGTGTCCGGGCTCGTCGACTCGTTCGGCCTGTCCCTGGGCTGGACCGTCTTCAACCTCGTCGCCGTCGACCGGGGCGGCCTCGCCCTGGCCGGCCTCTTCAACGCCGCCATGCTCCTCGGCGTCGTGCTGTCCGCGCCCGTCACCGGCCGCCTCGCCCGGCACCTGCCCGGGCGCAAGCTGCTGCTGCTGGCCGGCGGCACCGAGGGCACGCTGCGGGTCGCGACGCTCGCCGCGCTCCTCGCCGGCTACGACGGCAAGCTGATCGCGGCGGGCATCGTCGTCATGCACGTCGCCGCCTACGCCGGGTTCGCCGCGATGCGCGCCGAGGTCGCCGCCGTCGACGCCCGCCCGCAGGCGATGACCCGCTACGCCCTGTCCATCGCCGCCGTCGAGGCCGCCGGCGCCGGCGTCGCCGCGTTGCTCCCGCTGCGCGGCAACTTCGAGGTCGTGGTGTTCCTCGTGTACGGGCTGAGCCTCGTCCCGACGATCCTCACCGCACGGCGGGCGCGGGTGCGTGACTCCGCCTCGGCACCGCCGGCCGCCACGCGGCTGGAGCGGCACCGGGCCAGGCTGCCGTGGCCGGTGCTCGCCGGCGGCGGGTGCGTCACCCTCCTCGCGGCGGGCCCGACGCTGCTGTCGGTGGCCCTCGCGAGCGAGCTGCACGGGCACGCCGCGGTGGCGGGCGCGGCGATCGCGTTCAGCGCCGGCTGCCTGCTGTCGTCGTCCGCGGTCACCGCCGTCGGCAAGCTCCGCCTCCCCATCCAGGTCACCTGGCCGCTGTGGGGCGTCGGGATGCTGATCGGCTGGCTCCTCGCCCCGGCACACGTGGCCGGGCTCTTCGCCGCGCAGTTCCTGTCCGGACTGTCGATGACCGCCTTCGAAGGCGGCATGGACGCCCGGATCGCCCGCGACGTCACACCCGGCACCGTGACCAGGGTCCTCGCGTGGAGCGCCTCGACCCGCGCCCTCGGCGGCGCGATCGCCGTGCGCTTCCTGCCGGCCCTGGTCGCGGCGCCGGCGATCGGCCTCGTCAGCGGTGTCGCGGCGGCGACCCTGGGAGCGGCGGCGCTCGCCGCCCTCGTCCGCTTCCGCCTGTTCAACCTCAAGGGAGCGTCTTGAGCAGCTCCTGCGCGAGCGGTCCCGCCGACGCCGGGTTCTGTCCGGTGAACAGGTTGCGGTCCACGACCGTGTACGGCTTCCAGATCTCGCCACGGCTGAACTGCACGCCCAGCGCGACGAGCTCGTCCTCGGCCAGCCACCTGGCCTTGTCCGCCAGCCCGACCGCCGCTTCCTCGTCGTTGGTGTACGCCGTGACCCGGTACCCCTCGAACGGCGACCTCCCGTCGCGCCGCGTCGCCAGCATGGCCACGGGAGCGTGACACACCACGGCGAGCGGGCGGCCACCGGCGAGGGCAGCGGCCAGCAGCCGCCCCGAGTCGGCGTCCTGCCACAGGTCCTCCATCGGCCCGTGCCCACCCGGGTAGTAGACGGCGTCGTAGTCCTCGACCCGGACGTCCTTGATGTCGACCGGCCGCCGTAGCTCCTCCGCCTCCCGCATGGTCGCTTCCAGCTCCAGCGCCACGTCCGCCCCACCGGCCATCTCCGGCCGCAGGCTCATCACGTCCACGTGCGGCACCACCCCACCGGGCGTCGCCACCACCACCTCATGCCCAGCCTCGGTCAGCACGCTGTACGGCGCCGCGAACTCCTCCGCCCAGTACCCGGTCGGATGTCTCGTGCCGTCCCGCAGCGTCCAGTAGCTCGCCCCGGTCATCACGAACAGGATCTTCGCCATGCCCAAATCGTCCCCGCCCCTCCTGCGCCTGCCACAGCCCCGGCGGGTGATTCCGGCACCCGGGCCGGTAAGCAGTACTGCGCAGAAAATGGCCCGCTCGCTGCGATGGCTGTCACTGTCGAACCGCTCACCTCGCAATGCTTGATTGGAGGCTCCAATGCGGAAGACCGTGCGCGCCAGAGTCGCATCCGTGGCAGCGGCCGTCGTGATGGGCGTGGGCGCCGTCACGCTCCAGGCCAGCCCCGCCGCGGCCTGGTCCACCGGCAACGTGTGGGTCAACTTCGGCTCCTGGAACTGCACCGACGGCGGGACCGTCGACGGGATCTACTGGGCGGTCGACACGCTCTCCAGCGGCCCGGCGGGCGGCGACTGGGGCGACAACGTCATCTACCCGCAGGTCCGGGTCGGCTCCGGGTCCTACAACACCCTGAGCTACCAGCTGTTCTGCCGCAAATGGGGGTGGTACACGTACCGCAGCGTCGTGAGCCAGCGGACGCTGACGCCGTACCAGTCGGGGCTGAGCTACACGTACTGACGCGGGTGCCGGTCGCCTGTCCCCCGGCAGGCGACCGGCTCGCTTAAGCTCCTCGATGTGCTGACCGACATGTCCTGGTTGAACGAGCCCGGCGAGTGGTCCGTCGAGGACGGCGTGCTCCGCGCGGTCACGGACCTGCGCACCGACTTCTGGCGCGAGACGTTCTACGGCTGGACCACCGGCAACGGGCACTTCTACCACCGGCCGGTGACCGGCGACTTCACCGCCTCAGTGCTGGTGTCCGCGAAGCACACGACCCGCTTCGACCAGGCCGGCATGATGCTGCGCGCCGACGCGCGCAACTGGCTGAAGACCGGCCTCGAGATCACCTCCGGCACCCTGCACGTCAGCACCGTGTACACCCGCGACTATTCCGACGTGTCGATGGTCGCGCTTCCGGGCTCCCCCACCGCGGTCGCGCTGCGGGTGTCCCGCTTCGGCACCGCCGTCACCGTGCACTGCCGCGCCGGCGACGACCCGTGGCAACTGCTGCGCCTCGGGCACCTCGACCTCCCGGCCACCGTCGGCGTCGGCGTCATGTGCTGCTCCCCGGAGCGCGCCGGCCTCGAGGCCACCTTCCGGGACCTGCACATCGGCCCGCCGATGCCCCGTGACAACCTCGAGTGATGAGCTACGCACTGGACGTCGACCGGGTCATCGACGCGTCGCCGGAGGCCGTCTTCGACGGCTTCGTCGCGCTGTACGACAGCGAACGCCCGGACTGGGTCGTCGACTCGTCCCTCGATCTGCGCGTCGGCGGCCGCTGGTCGGTCGCCTTCCAGGTGCCGGACGGCGACGCGTTCCGCGAGGAGCGGGTGCTGACCGCCGTCGACCGGCCCTCGCGCCTGGCCTACGACATGACCGCGGTGTTCGCGGACCAGCCGTCCTTCAGCACCCAGGTGCGGATCACGGTCGCCGCCGCGCCCGGCGGACAGCGGATCCGCCTGGAGCAGCAGGGCTTCCCGACGTCGGCGATCCGCGACGAGTTCGCCGGGGCGTGGCCCGCCGTCCTGGACGAGCTGGCCCGCCGTTTGTCATGACCGCCGTTGGACGACCAGCACGTTGTCGGTGACGGTGGCGGTCTGGCCGCCGGGCCCGGTGGCCTGCCGCCGCGGCATGCCGGACCGGACCACCCGCCACCGCCCGGCGTCCAGGTCCAGCTCACCGGCGATCTCGTCCGGCGTCGGGAAGTGCGTGTCCGGGTCCTGGTTCCACGACCACGGTGCGATGGAGCCGTGGTCGACGACCAGGAGCAGCCCGCCCGGTTTCAGGGCTTCCGCCGCGGTACGCAGCACGCGCGGCCGATCCATCGCGAACGGCGTCTGCAGGTACTGCGCGGACACCAGGTCGAACGCCCCACCGGGAAAGCTCTCGGTCAGGTCGTGCCGCTCGGCCGTCACCGCACCACCGCCGGCGTGCGCCCTGACCCGCTCGACGGCGCTGCCGGAGATGTCCACGGCGGTGACCCGCCAGCCCCGCGCCGCCAGCCAGAACGTGTCCCCGCCCGCGCCGCACCCGAGATCCAGCGCGTCCCCCGCCGCCAGGGGTCCGGCCACCTCTTCCAGGATCGGGTTGACCCGCCGACCCGGCGCCTGGTGGGTGCGGTAGTGCCGCTCCCAGAACTCCTCAGCCTCGCTCATGCCCTCCACCGTCCTGCTGCCCGGCGCCGCTTGCAAGGAAAGTTGCGGATCCGCATGCTGGGCGTCATGGACGACGTGCTGCTCGGGGTCGGCCCACGCCTGCGTGCCCTGCGCCGCGCCCGCAACGCCACCCTCGCCGACCTGGCGCTGGAGACCGGGCTGACCGCCAGCACCCTGTCCCGCCTGGAGACCGGCAAGCTCCGCCCGACCCTGGAGCAGCTCCTCCCGCTGGCCCGCGCCCACGGCGTCCCCCTCGACGACCTGGTCGCCGCCCCACCGACCGGCGACCCCCGCATCCACCTGCGCCCCCTGCGCCGCAACGGCCTCACCGTCATCCCACTGACCCGCCGCCCCGGCGGCATCCAGACCTACAAGGTCATCTACCCACCGGCCGGCCAGTCCCCGACGACCACCCTGCAGACCCACGACGGCTACGAATGGTTCTACGTCCTCAACGGCACGATCCGCTTCATCCTCGGCACCCAGGACCTGTGCCTCGGCCCCGGCGAGGCCGCCGAGTTCGACACCCGCGTCCCGCACTGGCTCGGCAGCGCCGGCACCCACCCCGCCGAGCTCCTCACCATGTTCGGCCCCCAGGGCGAACGAGCCCACCTCTCCCCCCGCTGACCAGGCGTCAATCGACCGCTGCCGCTGGGCCTTCGCTGAGCAACACAGTGCGGAAGCCGGAGCAATTGGACTCGCGATGGGCGGCGCGGTGGCTCATCCACAGCGCGACATCCAGAATGCGCAGGAGACTCACGGTGGCGGGGACGCCGGCTTGGACACGGGCCAGCGCCAACGCGTCGCGCAGCGCGCCACCATTCTCGATGAGCCGGTCGTGCAGCGCCAACCACACTCCTCCGGCCGGCTTCCCGAACAGACAGGCGACGACACTGTCATAGACGGGGATGAGGTGCGGGCGTTTGCGGGCCATGAGCTTTCCGGCGATGACGAAGCCGACCTTCGGCCGGCTCTCCAGAAGGCGCCACGCCTGGTCCGCCGGGCTGTTGTCATCCACCAGCTCACCGCTTCCATCGGTGCCCAGTTCCGCGCACACGGCGATCCCAGCAAGCAGGTCCGCCAGCTGCCGTCCGAGAGCACCGTCGAGAAGGTCGATGGCCACCTCGGCGGGAACGACGACGCTCAGCGTCTGCACCGCCACAATGTCCGCAGCGGTGAACACGGAATGGCTGCCGGGGCGATCGCCACCACCTGCGAGCGCTTCAAATCTTCGACCGGTGAATCGGGGCGACGCTTCGTCGAAATAGTTCCGCAAATTTGGAACGACGCTTGCGCCGCCGATGAAGTCGATCAGATTCGGGAGCATGCCGGCAGCGTATCGATCTGCGGGGTATCGCCGCTTCGGCTGAATGATGGCCGATGTGATCCGGTCGATAGGTTGACGGGTCTCCTCATTGCTGGTTCAAATGCCATGATTCGGGGGTGGTGAATGACGGGGAATGGTATGCGATGCCGGAGTTGGTGGGGCGGCGGGTGAGGCTCGAGCCGCTGCGGGTGGAGCACGCGGAGGGGTATCTCGCGGCGGCCGGGAGTGCGGACGAGTCGGTGGAGATCTTCCGGTGGCAGAGTCCGGCCGGTGGGGCGCTGGCGCGGCCGGTGACGGTGCGGGACGCGCGGGGGCACATCGAGGCGGCGCTGGCCGGGCGGGCTCGGGGGGTGCGGTTGCCGTACGCGCAGGTCGACGCCGTCACCGGGGAGGTGGCAGGGACGACGTCGTTCGCGGACCCGGATCCTGGGCTGCGCGCGATCACGATCGGCTACACGTGGCTGGGGCAGCGGTGGTGGGGTGGCGGGGCGAACGCCGAGGCGAAGCTGCTGATGTTGACGTTCGCGTTCGAGACGCTCGGCGCGGTGCGGGTCGGGCTGGTCACCGACGTGCTCAACGAGCGGGCGCAGCGGGCCATCGAGCGGCTCGGCGCCACGCGCGAGGGGGTGCTGCGCAAGCACCGGCGGCGGGGGGACGGGTCGTGGCGGGACACCGTCGTGTACTCGATCGTCGACGACGACTGGGCGCGGGTCCGGGACGGGCTCAACGCGCGGCTGGGGCGCTGAGCAGCGCCTCGACCTCGTCGGCGAGCTCGGTGACCGGGCGGCGGCCGTCCAGTTCGACGGACGCGCCGCGCCGCAGCAGGGGTTCGATTTCGCGGGTGTACCGCGTGATCTCCGCCCGATCGCCGGGGGTGCGCCCGTACGGGTTGCCGGTGCGGTGCGTGACGCGGTGCAGGAGCACGGCGAGCGGGGCGCTCAGCAGGACGACGTGCTCGAAGCGGTCGTAGAAGCGGCCCTGGTTGTCGGTGGTGCCGGAGACGGCGACGTCGGGGTGGGTGGCGAGGAGCGCGGCCATGCGGGGCTCGTCCCACGTGCCGTCCGGCAGGGTCCAGGCGTCGTGGTCGGTGTCGACGGTGGTGTGGCCGCGGCGGGCGAGCTCGGCCAGGACCGTGGACTTCCCCGCCCCGGACATGCCGGTCACCAGTACCCGCGCCACACCGCGACTCTAATGCCTGTTCGGTCCGTTTACGGTATGCGGTCGATGTGCCAAGATCCTGCCCGTGGCAATCGACATTGACGTGCGCGCGGGCGCGGACTGGGCCGTGGCCGCGCTGACCGCGGCCGGCTACCGCGCCGACTTCTCGCCGTCGTCGCTGTGGGAGATCGAGCGGTTCCTGAGCACCGAGGCGCCGGACGGGCGGCCGCGCCCGCGCGGGCTGCTCGGCAAGGACCTCGACGCCCGGGTGTCCATGGTGGGCGGGTACGTCGGCGAGGTGATCCGGCGCCAGCTGGGCGGCGCCTGGGTCCGCGAGGGCGACCACGCCGCCCTGGACCTGCCCGGCGGCGCCCGGATCCGGCCCGCGCAGCAGGTGATGCACCGCCTCGCCACCGGCCCCGCCGGCAGCCTCACCGCCTTCGCGGCAGCGGTCGGCGCCGACCCGGGCCCGTCGACGCCGATCCTGCAGTGCCGCTGCTGCGGTGCGGTCCCGGCCGCGGACACCAAGTTCCGTGCCGTCCAGTCCGTGCTGGTCTGGGGCAGCTACACCCGGAGCCCGGGCCCGTTCTGCCGCGACTGCGGCACCGCCGAGTTCCGGGCGCTCCAGCAGAAGATCTTCACGTTTGGCTGGTACGGCATCTTCTCCGTGGTCGCGCTGGTCACCCTGCTGCTCAACTGGGCCGCCATGAAGAAGGTGGCCGGGCTGGCGGCCCCGGCCCCGCAGCCGGGCGCCGCACCCGTCCAGCCGATGGACGCCGGCCGGCCGCTGCTGCGCCGCCCGCAGGTGATCGCCGGCATCCTCGCCCCGTTCGTGCTGCTGGCCGCCTTCGCGATCCACGCCAGTTCGACCGCTCCCTGACCGGCGTCCCCACTGATCAGGCCGCTCGACCCGGATCCCGGTTTTCACGATGAACACGTTCCGTAGTCACTAGATTGCGAATCGTGCTCGCGTCTTCGGGACGCGGACGATCGTCGGTGACGGGGGACGGCATGACGTCGAGTGTCAGAGGTCGCGCCGGGTCGAAGCGCCGGCGGGTGCGCACCGGTCTCGCGCTGGTGGCGGCGGGGCTGATCGGGCTCGCCACGGGCGGGCCGGCGTTCGCCGGTCTGATGGGGCAGCCGGACGCCTCTCCCGAGCCGTCCGGGGTGGCGAGCATGCCGGCGCCGTCCACCAAGGCCTCGCGGGCGCCGAGCGCGCAGCGCGCCGGCGGCTCACCGACCGGGACCGGGACCGGCGACGCGCGGCCGAGCGGCGGGAACCCGGCGACATCACCCACGAAGGCAACGGCGACGACATCGGCCGCCCACGGGCCGCTGGACGCCGACGGCAACCCCGCCGACGCGATCATCGACGACGCGACCGGCAACCCGGTCGCCCAGCCCGGACCCGCGCCCAGCGACCCCGCAGCCGATCCCGCGACCGACACCGACGACGCCACGGCCGGCGACACCGCGGACGACGGCACGATCGGCACGGCAGACGACACCACGGACGACGGGGTAGACGACACCACGGACGACGGCACGGACGGCACGGCGGACGACGGGGCGGACGCGGATGACCCGGGCGCCGACCCGACCGGCGGCGCGGACGCGATGGCCAATGGCACCGGCGGCACCGGCGGCACCGACACGGACGCCGGCCTCGCAGACGTCACCGCGGCCGGCGCCGCGAACGCCGACGCGGTGCCGGAGGCTCCCGGGCAGGTGTCCGCGGCGCCGGTACAGGGTGGGCTCCGCGTCACCTGGGTCCACGACGGCGTCGACGTCGACCACTACGTGGCCACGGCGTACGACGAGCGGGGCGACATCGCCGGGAGCTGCCTCGGCGCCCACGCCGGCACGTCGTCGTGCGAGATCGGCACCGGGATCGGTGCGGGCGGCGCGTACACGGTGAAGGTCGTCGCGTACGGCGGCGCGGGCTCCAGCGACCCGTCCGCCCCCGCGACCGCACCGGCCGTCGCGGCCGGGCCGCCGGCGTCACCGACCGCGGTCCACGCCACCGCCACCTCGGCGACGTCGGTGACCGTCGTGTGGACGCGACCCACGACCCCGCTCGCGGGAACCCGCGGCTACCGGGTGACCGCCGTCCAGGACGGCACCAGGACGTGCGCCACCGCGGACGGGTCCACCACCTGGTGCGAGGTCACGGGCCTCGACGCCGGTGTCGAGTACACGTTCCGGGTCGTCGCCGAAGGTCCCGCCGGCAGTTCCGCGCCCAGCGCGCCGTCGGCGCCCGTGACGACGGACGGCCCTGGTGTCCGGTCCGCCGCGGAGGTGCCGGAGCCCGTCGACCTCGTGGTGACGCCCGGCGACGGGAAGCTCAACGTCGAGTGGCGGGCGCCGTGGGACCCGCAGCACGCCGTCGGCGGGTACACCGTCCACGTCGAGGAAGAGCCCGGCATGGACTGTGTCACGGCGGACCCGCACTGCACGATCACCGGGTTGGCGAACGGCACCTCGTACACCATCCGCGTCCGCAGCAACGGGACGCACACCGGCGAGTCGGGGTGGGTGACGGCGGTCGGGACGCCGAGTGTCGCGCCGGGTGAGCCGACCGCCGTGACCGCCGTGGCGCGGATCGAGGCGATCACCGTGTCGTGGGTGGCGACGGCGCCCGGCACGGGGGTGGCGCGGTTCCAGGCGCTCGCGACCGCGCCCGGCGGCGATCACGGGGTGTGCGAGACCGAAGAGGGCAACACGTGCACGATCACCGGGTTGAAGTGGGGCGACACGTACACGGTGACGGTCAAGGCGATCGGCCGGCACGGGCGCAACTCGGCCTGGAGCGAGCCGGCGAAGGTCGCCGTGCCGGAAGAGGTGACGGTGCCGGCGCACCTGCCGGCCGGGGTCGGGCACTTCGGCAGTTCCAGCGGTGCCGAGGTCGGGGCGGGTGAGCGCTTCACGGTGAGCGGGTCGGGGTTCGCGCCGCACTCGACGGTGAAGGTGGCGCTGTACTCCGAGCCGACCGTGCTCGCCACGACGATGACCGACGGGACCGGCACGTTCAGCGTCGAGGTGTCGATGCCGCAGACCAGCGGGGCGCACACGCTGGTCGCGGCGGGCACCGACACCGAGGGTGAGGCGCGCTACCTGACGCTGGACGTGACGGTCGGCGCGGAGCACGTCGCGCTGGCGGCGCACGGCGACGCGGGCGGCAGCGTCCTCGCGGTGACCGGCGACCCCGTCCGCGACGTCGCGGGCACGGGCGCGGCCCTCGTCCTGGCCGGCGTGGTCCTCGTCGGACTGGCCCGGAGGCCGAAAAGCACTGAGGGCACCCCGTGACGGGATGCCCTCAGCGGGTGTGACGAAGGTTCAATGTCCTGCCTCGGCGTGGTACCGCTCGACGAGATCCGAACGGATCCGGCCGCGGTCGGACACCTCGATGCCCTTGGACAGGGCCCACTCACGGATGGCCCGGTTCTGCTCCCGCTCGGCGCGGGCGGACAGGACCGGCCGGACCCGGCCGCCCGGGCGAGCCGGCGCGGTGGGTGCGGGGGTGAGACGGCCGACCTTGGTCGCGGCGCCGACGAACGGTGCGAGGGTGTCGCGCAGTTCACCGGCGTGCTTCGCGGAAAGGTCGATCGTGTACTGCACGCCGTCGAGGCCGAAGCTGACACTCTCGTCGGCGAGTTCGCCGTCGAGGTCGTCGATCAGCTCATGGATCACGCGTCTGGCCATGGCGATGCTGCCTTCCGATACGGGGAGTTACTTCCGAACCTGCCAGTTGCCCGAATTTCGTGTAAAAAACGGTCAGACGGGCAGTGACAGGCACGGAACGGTCGTTGGAGCGTACCCGAAGAGTAACCGCTCTCAGACGGCGGCCCGGGCGGACTGACGCGCCCTGGTGGCGTCCCGCCGCTCCACGAACCGGCTCGCCTGCGCGTCGAGGTCGGCCAGGAACGCCGACAGCTCCTCGCGGGCCGCCTCGCCGTCGCCGGTCAGCCCGGTCCGCTCGAACGCCTTCACCTGACGCAGCACCGGGGTGAGCACGTCGTCGTGGTGCAGGCGCAGGTCGTAGATGCCGGCCATGGCGATCTGCACCGACTTACGGCCGAAGTTCTCGATCGTGTGCCCCGGCATCTGGAACGACTTCGCGACCTTCGTCACGGCCCGCATCGACGCGTTGGGCGCGACGTCGAACGCGGCGTTGAGCAGGTTGCGGTAGAAGATCATGTGGAGGTTCTCGTCGTTGGCGACCTTCGCCAGGAGCTGCTCGCACAGCGGGTCGCCGCTGGCGGCGCCGGTGTTGCGGTGCGACACGCGGGTCGCCAGCTCCTGGAACGACACGTAGGCGACCGACTCGATGAGCCCCTCGTAGGAGTTGGCGAAGCCGCCCTCCATGTGGCTCATCCGGGCCCGCTCCAGCGCGACCGGGTCGACGGCCCGCGTGGCGAGGAGGTAGTCGCGGATCGCGATGCCGTGCCGGCCCTCCTCCGCCGTCCAGCGGTGCACCCACGTCCCCCACGCGCCGTCACGACCGAAGATCGTGGCGATCTCGTGGTGGTAGCTGGGCAGGTTGTCCTCGGTCAGCAGGTTCACGATGAGGGAGGTGCGTGCCACCTCCGACAGCTTCGACTGGCCGGGCTCCCACGCCTCACCGCCGAGCACGCCGTCGAAGTCGCGGCCCTCGCTCCACGGCACGTACTCGTGCGGGAACCACTCCTTGGCCGTGGCCAGGTGACGGTTGAGGTTGGCCTCGACCACCGGCTCCAGCTCGTCGAGCAGGGCAAGGGTGTCGGTGGGCTCGGTCGTCACGGAACCTCCGTTGATTGCACGGGATCGTTTGGGTACAGAGTGAAACATGCTCAACTAGTCGGCGGCCAGCAGCGACTCAGGCGTCGGCGCAGTGCCGCCCAGGTGCGCGGGCTGCCAGAACACGCCGTCGGGCTGATGCGGGTATTCGCGCTGGGCCCGGTCCAGCATCGTGCTCATTCGGGTCCGAAGCTCCACGGTGACGGCGTCGGCGTTGTCCTTGCGGGTCGGGTGCAGCGGCTCACCCGCGATGATCGTGATCGGCACCCCGCGCTGGGTGAGGTTCTTCGGGTGGCCCTTCGTCCAGAACCGCTGCGTGCCCCACAGCACCATCGGCACCAGCGGCGTGCCGGTGGCGGCGGCCAGCCGGGCGGCGCCGGACTTGAGGTCCTTGACCATGAACGACTGGCTGATCGTCGCCTCCGGGAACACCCCGACGACCTCGCCGGCCTTCAGGTTCTCCAGCGCCGCCTTGTAGGAGGCCATGCCCGCCTCCCGGTCGACGGGGATGTGCCGCATGCCACGCATCAGCGGCCCGCCGATCCGGTGCCGGAAGATCGACTCCTTGGCCATGAACCGCACCAGCCGCTTGGAGGCGTTGGCGCCCAGGCCGCAGAAGATGAAGTCGAGGTACGACACGTGGTTGCAGGCGATGACCGCCCCACCCGTGGTCGGCACGTGCTCGGCACCCTCGACGGTAATACGCATATTGAGCGCCCGGAACATCGTCTTCGCGAACGCGATGACCGGGGGGTACACGAGATCAGCCATGTTCATACGCTACCGACCTTCGCTGGTGGCCACCCGGTACCCTGCCCCAAGGTCGTTTCTTTCTACTCTTGTAATGGAGCCCGGGTGTCGGTCGACCAGGACCTCGAGAACGACGAAGCCGGCGAGAACGGCGAGCCCGACGGTCCCGACGAGGACGTCATCATCGTCGTGCCCCCGCCGCAGTTCGGCACGCCGGGCCCGCCGATCCGGCGCTCCCCGCTGCTCATCGGCCTGTTCGGCGGGCTGGGGCTCCTGCTGGCCTACAGCCTGTACCAGGCCGTCGACCAGGTCATGTCGATCCTGGTGCTCATCTTCATCGCGATGTTCCTGGCGATCGGCCTCAACCCGGCCGTCGTCCGGCTCACCCGGTGGGGCATGCCGCGGGTCCTGGCCGTGGCATGCGTCGGCATCGGCGCGATGCTGCTGCTGTGCGGCGGCCTGCTCGCGCTCATCCCGCCGCTGGTGACGCAGACCGGGGCGCTGGTGGAGAACCTGCCCGGCTACATCGACAACCTGCGCCACCAGGACCAGCTCAACAAGCTCAACGAGGACTACAAGCTGCTCGACCAGCTCAAGGCGGTGGCCACCGCCGGCAACGTCACCAAGGCCCTCGGCGGCGTCTGGGGCGGCGCGCAGGTCGTGTTCAGCGCCCTGTTCAACATCGTCACCGTGGTCGTGCTCACGCTGTACTTCATGGCCGCGTTCGACCGGTTGAAGGAGGGCGGCTACAAGCTCGTCCCCGCCTCCCGCCGGCAGCGGGTCGCGCTGCTCGGCGACGAGATCCTCGCGAAGGTCGGCGCCTACCTCGGCGGCGCGCTCGCCATCGCGGTCATCGCCGGCATCTCGTCGTTCGTGTTCCTGCTCATCGTCGGGATCGCGTACCCGTACGCGCTGGCCGTCCTCGTCGCGATCACCGACCTCATCCCGCAGATCGGCGCGACGCTGGGCGCGATCGTGGTGAGCATCGTCGGGTTCGCCACCAGCATCCCGGCGGGCATCGCGTGCGTCATCTTCTTCGTCATCTACCAGCAGGTGGAGAACTACCTGATCTACCCGACCGTGATGCGCCGCGCGGTGAAGGTCAGCGACCTCGCCGCGATCCTGTCGGTGCTGCTCGGCGTGGCCATGATGGGCGTCGTCGGCGCGCTGATCGCGATCCCGGTCGTCGCCGCGGTCCAGCTGATCGTCCGCGAGGTCCTCATCCCCCGCCAGAACGCCCGATAGCTCTCAGCAGCCTTCAGTAGCCCTCAGTTGCGGCTCAGGACCCTCGTGAACCCGGCGGCGACCGTGGTCGCGAGGGTCCAGCCGGCGGCGATCAGCCCGAACGCGAGCCACTGCCCGCCGCCGGTCGGCCGGTACGCCGACTCCTGACCGAAATCGATGATCGGCAGGAGGAGGTCCAGCGTGTAGACGACCGGATACAGGTCCGGCGGCTGACCGGGATCGACCGGCACCGGCCGCCACGCGGAGAACACCGCCGTGCCGAGCACCAGCAGGGCCGACAGCCAGCCGGCGGCGCGCTGCGGCCGGTACCCGTAGCCGACGGTGACGTCCTGCAGCCAGCTCCACGGCCACGTCCACCACGGCCGGGTCGCCCGCCGGCGGCGCTGCTTGGCGAGCAGGACGGTGCGGGCGTCCTCGTCGTGCCCGAGCTGCCGGTAGGCGGCGGCGAGCTGCTCGTAGGGCTGCGGCGGCAACCCGTCGCCGGCCCGGTCGAGCCAGTCCAGGCGCCGCTGCGGGTCCAGCAGCGGATGCAGGGTCTGGTAGGTGAGGCCGTCCAGCCGTACGTCGGCGGGCCAGGTGGCGGGGTCGTCGCGCAGCAGCGCCACCCGCACGTAACGCAGGTCGAGCGGTCCGGCCGGTGCCTCGGCGACGCGCAGGTCCAGCTCGACCGCCTCGGCGCCGGTGCACTTGAGGGCGGCGAGGCGGGCGTCCTGGAAGCAGAGCTTGCCGCCGATCCTCGCCGAGGTCAGCGAGACCCGGCCGGTCGCGGTGAACCCGGCGCAGCAGTTCATGAGCGATCCGGTGACGATGCCGCCGGCGCGCAGCGAGGTGCCGTCCGGGTTGTCCAGGTGCGCGCCGTCGAGGAACACCGGTCCGGCGACCCGCGCCTCGATCAGCGACACCTCGCCGGCGGCGGTGAACCCGTCGCGGCAGTCGACCGGCCCGTCGACGGCGCAGTTGTCGGCGCGCAGCGCGTGACCGCCGGGGTTGGTGAGGGTGGCACCGCTCAGCCGCAGGGTCCGGCCGATGCGGGTGCCGACGAGCCGGGTCTCCCCGTCGACGCGGCAGCCGCCGAGCAGGTGGACGCCGCCGCCGACGTCGGCGCGGTCCACGCGGAGCGCGACGGCGCCCGGGTTGTGCAGGGTGGCGCCGCTGAACGTGACGACGCCGCCGATCGTGGCGTGCCGGAGGCTGACCTCGCCGCGGACGTCGGCGCGGCGCAGGAACACCCCGCCGGTGACGGTGGCGCTGTCGATGTCGAGGCCCCGCAGATGCCGGTCGCGCGGCGTGGGTCCCCCGTCGTCGGCCGGTCCCGCGGACGGGACCGGCGGGCCGGGCGGGCTGTCGATGGTCGCGCCGTCGAGGTGCACACCGCCGGTGATGGTGGCCTGGAACAGCCGGATCGTTCCCTCGGCCCGGAAGCCGTTCTCGGCGAGGACGTCGCCGCCGACCTCGATGCGCTCGGCGGACAGGGCGATGCCGCCGGGGTTGGACAGGTGCGCCCGCTCCAGCAGCAGCCCACCGGCGATCTTCGCGCCCTTGAGGTTGATCATGCCGGTGCTGCGGACGCCGGCGAGCCGCAGGTGCCCGGCGATCGTCACGCCCGCCGCGTGCAGGCCCGGCATGCGGGTGTCCCGGAACCCGGTGAAGGCCAGCCGCGCCCAGTACAGGTCGGGTGCCTCCCGGAACTCGCTGTCCTGCACCAGCAGCGGGCAGGTGACCTCGGCGAAGGCGAGGCCGAGCCGGCCGGTGACCGTGGCCCGGCTCAGCCGCAGCGCGGCCCGCCGGGCGGGCGGCTCCCCCGTGAGCAGCTCGGCGAGCAGCGCGGCGGGCACCTCGGCGCCGCCGAGATCCAGCTGCTCCCCCGCCGCGAACGCCAGCCGCACCCGATCATCGACGTCCACGACTGCGATGGTAGCGGCGGCGCGCTCAGCCGTTCGCGGCGCGCCAGGTGGCGCGGGTGATCAGGACGCGGGCCTCGTCGGCGACCTCGGCCTCGACGGTCACCGCGTACTGGCTGGCCTGCAGCGTGCTGCGGGAGGTGAAGTCGCGCCGGCCGCCGGTCGCCGCGTGCGCGAGGGCACCGAAGATGCCGCCCCACAGGGCGCCGATGAGGACCGCGGACAGCATGATGCCGATCCACGACGAGTCGCTGAACAGCGTGAAGAGGAAACCGAGGAAGAGACCGAACCAGACGCCGCTGAGCGCGCCGGCGAGGAACGCCCGGCCGACGGTCAGGCGGCCCAGGACGTTCTCGACGAGCCGCAGGTCGGTGCCGATGATCGCGGTCCGTTCGACCGGGAACCCGTTGTCGGACAGGTAGTCCACGGCCCGCTGCGCGGAGGCGTAGTCGGAGTATCGGGCGACGGTGACGGTGCTGCGCTCCAGCTCGACGAGCTCGTCGGAAGCGGACGGCTGCAACGATTCGGGTTGTTGAGGGGTCGTCATGGGCGAAATCGTAGGCGCCGTCCGGGGATGCGGCTCAGGGACGGTTCAGGGCATCACCCGAGGTCGTCGGGTGCTTCCGGAAGGCAACCTTGGTGGCATGACCGAGATCAAGCGCCTGCGCCGCTCCCGCGCCGACCGTACCCTCGCCGGTGTCATCGGCGGGCTCGCCGAGTACTTCGGGGTCGACCCCACGATGGCCCGTGCCGCATTCCTGCTCGCGATCCTGCTCACCGGCGGGACCGCCGTCCTGGCGTACCCGATCCTGTGGCTGGTGATGCCCGATACCCCACCCGACGTGAAGCCGGTGAGTCCTGCGTCCGGCGATCATCTGCCCTATGGTGCGTGAGTGACCGCGTTGTGCGTGCCGGTGCTGGGCGGCACCCTGGAGGTCCGGGTGGTGTCGCCGGCCGGCGGCGCGGCCGTGGTCCTCGTCGCGCACGACGGACCGTCCTACGAGGACGGCGCCGCGCTGTCCCGGCTGGTGAGCGGCGCGCACGTGGCGCTGCTGTCCCCCGGCGACCGCAACGAGTGGTATTCGGCGAACCCCGCCTATGCCGACGCGCTGGTCGACGAGGTCCTCCCGCGGCTGCCGGCGGGGCCGGTGGTCGGTCTCGGCGCGAGCCTCGGCGCCCTGGCCCTGCTGCACGCCGAGCACCGCCGCCCCGGCGCGTTCGACGGGTTGTTCCTGCAGTCGGGGAGCTTCTTCACCGCCGAGCTCGACCCTCAGGAGTCGGGGTTCCCGCGGTACCGGCGGATCCTCGACTTCGTGGAGAGCGCCGAGCCGACCGGGGCGAGGACGGTGCTGACGTGCGGGCTGGACGAGGAGAACCTGCACAACAACCGGGCGATGGCGCGGCGGCTGGGTGTGCCGCTGGTCGAGGTGCCCGGCGGTCACAACATGACGACGTGGCGCCACGCACTGCGACCCCACCTGCCACCGCTGCTCCGGGAGTTCACGGATGGACCATCTCATCGGCCTGCTGCTCGGCACGGAGCAGGACTGGCCCCGCGCGTTCGAGACGCTGATCGGCCGGATCGGGCCGATCCGCGACCGTGACGGCGTCACGCACCACCTGCGCACCTCCAGGGTGAGCATCGAGCCGTTCAACCTGCGCGACAAGCCGCGGCACGACCTGGTGATCGACCGGCTGGCGTACTGGTACTACCACCCGCGCGAGTGGCTGAAGAAGGTCGCGCTGATGGACGACGTGTATCTGCTCAACAGCCCCTTCACGTTCCAGTCGATGGAGAAGCACGCCGCGTACTGCGCGATGATGCGCCTCGGCCTGCACGTCCCGGAGACGGTGCTGGTGCCGTACAAGAACCCGGTCGACCACGCGAAGTGGGCGTACACGGCGGAACGCTACAACCAGCCGTTCGACCTGGACGCGGTCGCCGAGGAGCTCGGCTATCCGCTGTTCATGAAGCCGTACGACGGTGGCGCGTGGGTCGGGGTGTCCCGGATCGCGGACTCGACCGCGCTGCACGCCGCGTACGACCAGTCCGGTGAGCGGCTGATGCACCTGCAGCAGTCGGTGGAGAACTACGAGGTGTTCACCCGGTCGCTGACGATCGGGCCCGAGACGATGGTGATGAAGTTCCGGCCGGAGCTGCCGATGCACGAGCGGTACGCGGTGGAGCACGACTTCCTCGACGCGACCGTCGGCGACGAGGTGGTGACGATCTCCCGCCTGGTCAACGCGTTCTTCCGCTGGGAGTTCAACTCGTGCGAGTCCCTCGTCCGCGACGGGGTCGTCTACCCGATCGACTACGCGAACGCGTGCCCGGACGTGGCGCTGACCAGCCTGCACTACTACTTCCCGTGGGCGATGACGGCGCTGGTGCGCTGGACGGCGTTCTGTGTCGTGACCGGCCGCCGGCCGGGCCTGGACCTGGACACCGCGCGGTACTTCGCCGTCGCCGACGACGAGAGCCTCGACTATCGGGGCAAGCTCGGCGCGTACCGCCGCATCGCCGACGACTATCTCGCCGTCGACGACTACCGGGAGTTCTGCGACACGGCCCTGCCGCACGTGCCGGAGCTCGTCGCGGGGTGGGTCGCGTCGCAGGAGTTCGACGACCTGCTCGTGGCGACGGTCCGCGGGACGTACCCGCCGCACGAGCACGACCGGTTCATCGCGCACTTCCGCGGCCTGATCGACCTGTGGAAGCACGACACGATCAGCTGATCAGCGCCTTCTGCAGCAGCGGGGTCAGCAGTTTGACGTAGCTGGTCGTGACGTGGCTGCCGTCGCGGAACACGAGGGCGTTGCCGACAATGACCGGGCACACCGTCGCGGTGCAGAACCAGGCGGTGGGGTCGATCACCGTGTAGCCCTCCGCCGCGGCCGCGTCGGCGTTGGCGGTACGGCGGGACGCGTAGATCGCGGTCGTGACCTTCAGCGCGCACTGCTGGACGGCGTCGGGGTGGGCGGCGACGCAGTCGGGGACGCTGGTGCCGCGCGGGTCCGGGGTGTCCTGCATGATGACCGGCCGGGCGCCGAGCTCCTCAAGGCGTTTCGCCGACCGGACGAGCGCCTTGGACCAGGCGTCGTCGGCCTCGGCCTTCCCGGCGGTGACCGCGCCCGACTTGTCGACCGGCGGGTCCGTGTAGGTGCGGGTCGACAGCACGACCAGCGCCGGTTTGAGTTCCTTGATCTTTGCGAACGCCTCCTCGCGCCAGGTCGCGCACTCGGTGAACGCCCGCCGCGCGTTGACCTTGATCGTGTACGCGTCCGCCGGGGTGCATCCCGACTTGGTCAGGACGACCAGCTTCTGGTGCCGGCGTTTGGCGATCGCGTCGAACGCGTCGAACCACTGCTCGGTGTGCGAGTCGCCGAACAGCACCATCGTCTCGGTGCCCTTCGGGTCGCCGTGCTTGTCGCAGCCCTCGGCGAGGGCCGGCTTGATCGACGTCTCGTCCAGCGACGCGAGGCAACCCTTCGACCCCTGCGGCCGGTCGTTGGTCGCCGCGGTGACCGGCGGGGTCAGGTTCTCCGGCATCGCCTTCAGGGTCGCGCCGGCGGCGATGAGCTCCAGCAGCTTCTTGCGGGCCGCCTCCTGCTGCCGCTCCTCGGCGGCCGCGTCGGCCGCCTGCTGCTGGGCGAGGGCCTGCGCGGTGTCCTGCGCGGTGCCCTCGCCGCGGACTTCGTTGGGCAGGCCGAGGAAGATCGCGGCGGCGCCGCAGGCGAGCGCGGTCAGGGTCGCGCCGAGACCCAGCCCGCGGCGGGGGCGGCGCTTGAACACCGGGTTGAACCTGACCCGGTTCTCCACCAGGCGCAGCGACAGCCACGCCGGGATGAGGCTGCCGGCGGCGACCGCCGCCTTCGCCCAGGTGCCGAGCTCGTCCTGGCCGGCGATGTGCGGGGCGAGCATGAGCGCCGGCCAGTGCCACAGGTACCAGCTGTAGGAGAGCTTGCCGATCGCCTGCATCGGGGCGGCGCCGAGGATCCTGATCGCGCCGTTGCGGGGGCGTGCCGCGCCGCCGGCGATGACGAGGACCGCGCCGGCGACCGGGAGCAGCGCCGCGATGCCGGGGAACCTGGTCGTCTCGTCGTACATGACCGCGGCGGCGACGATCGCGGCGACGCCGAGCCACGTCGCCGCGGCGGCCCCTTGCAGCCGTTCCAGGCGGGTCACGGCCAGGGCGACGAGCGCGCCCGCGGCCAGCTCCCATGCGCGGGCCTGGATCCCGAAGTACGCCCACGGCTGCGAGTGCCCGGTCTGCCACACGCACACCGCGAGGCTCACCAGGGCCAGGACGGTGAGCGCTGCCGCGGCGCGTTTGCGGCTCGCTCTGGCGCCGGCCGCGGCGATCAGCAGCAGCGGCCAGATGAAGTAGAACTGCTCCTCGACCGCGAGGGACCAGAAGTGCTGCAGCGGCGACGGCTCCAGCTCCGCCGACAGGTAGTCGGTGCCGAGGACGGAGAGCCTGACGTTGATCCCGTACGCGGCGGCGGCGAGCGCGTCGTACACCACGGCCTTCGCCTGGACCGGCGACATCCACGTCCACGCGGCGGCGACGGTGGCGATCACGACGACCGTCGAGGCCGGCAGCAGCCGGACGATCCGCCGGCCGTAGAACGCGCCGAACCCGATCCTGCCGGTCTGCTGCAGCTCCCGGAACAGGTGCAGGGTGATCAGGAACCCGGAGATGACGAAGAAGACGTCGACGCCCACGTAGCCGCCGTGGACGAGGCCGAGCCCGGCGTGGTTGGCGACGACGAGGAGCACCGCGACCGCGCGCAGCCCCTCGATGTCCGGCCGGAAGCGGTCACCGCTCGGCTTCGGCTGCGGCTTCGGCTGGGGCCTGGCGTCCGCGTGCTGCCGCTGCTGCGCTTGATAGGTGGTCAACAACCCCTCCGGCGGCTCGGCACCGGGACACGGTAGCGGGTGCCTCTGCACGGTCGTCTGTCAGGTGACGCGGCTCACCGGCGTCGTTCCCTCGTACCGGTGACGCTGCGGTAGCCCGCATCACAATCCGGTAGTTCACGCTGGTAGGGCTTCGTACCGTCGATGGTGTCAACGTCATCGCTGTGCTTTGGAGGCCCTTGACATGCGTCCGTACGACCACCCCGAATGGTGCGCCCGCGGTCACCGGTGCGGGCTCGGCGAGCACCGCGCGCACCCGGTCGTCATGGAGGTCGACGGCGTCGGCAAGGTCCTGCTGACCCGGGTCCTCGGCACGAACGGCCGCGAGCGGATGGAGCTGACCGGCTCCGCCTACGTGACCGGGAAGGGCCCGGCCGCCCGCCGCCAGGTCGACCGCACGCTGCGCGGCTTCGCGAACGTCCTGTCTACCGAGGCCAGTCTCGCAGGCGCTGGCGGAGCTCGCTGACCCGTTCCGCGGTCAGCCCGTAGTAGGCGAACCGGCCGTCGTCGAGCCGGTCCAGGTAGCGGCCCGCGGCGTGGACATCGTCGTCCTCGATCCCCGGGTCCTGCCGCCGGGCCAGATCCAGCAGCTGCCGCACGTCGTAGTGCTGCAAAGCCGCCGCGACGTCGATGTAGTCACGGACCTCCCGCCGGTTGACCAGCGCCGCAACCTTCGTCGCGATCAGGTCGTCGCGGTGCATGACCGGCCCGACGTCCATCATCACCGGACTCTCCGTCCGGTCGAGCCGGCTCAACGTCAGCCGCACCGTCCTGCTGCCGTCACCGACGGTGAACTCCCGCTGGTCGAACCCGGCGAACAGCTCCAGCAGGTCGTCGGCCTCCTCGACCTCGACCGAATACCCGGCGGTCTGCAGCGCCTGCCGGACGGCGTCGGCCGCCCGCCCCGCACCGCCGTCGGTGTCGGTGAACAGGTCCACGTCCTCCGTCGGCCGCGACACCAGCCCGCTCATCAGCCACGCGAACCCGCCCCCGAGCACGAACCCGTGCCGGTGCCCGACCGCGAGCGCGATCCTGGCGACCTCGGTGTAGAACGGGTCGGCCTTGTGTCCTCCGCCGTGCCCTCCGCCGTGCCTTCGGCTGTGTTCTTCGCCATGCGCCTGGCTGTGTTCTTCGCCGTGCGCCTGGCTGTGTTCTTCGCCATGCGCCTGGCTGTGTTCTTCGCCGTGCCCCTGGCTCACCTCAGGCGCAGCGGCTGGTGGCGGGCCTCCCAGGCCAGGCGGACCCCGCGGGGCAGATTCAGCTCGGGCCACACCCTGACCAGCCGCCGCCCATTCACCCAGCGCCGCAGCTCCTCGACGCGGATCGCCTCGCGCAGCACGTTCTCATACATCCACAGCAGCAGGTCAGGCTTGTCCAGGTCGAAGTCCCGGCGCGGATTCCACATCAGCCGCTGCGGCAGCTCCACCACCCCACGGACCGGCCCGCGCAGCTCGGTCAGCGTCCGCGAGACGAGCGCGGGACGATGCGGCCGCGCGAGAAACGCGACGCGTCCCGGATCCGACTCGTCCTGCATGCCCGGCCCTTCCCTGGTCCCTGTTGGCGGTAGTGTACCGCCGGTCACCACCCCGAGCTTGTGTGTGCCTTTCGGCATGTCCCCCGTCCGGCGCCGCCGGTCGACCGTCGCGTCCCGGCCCGGGCGTCGACCGGTGGACGCCCGGGACGTGCGCCGGACCGCATGATGTCGCGATGACGCCCCTGCCACCCACCGTCGACGCCGCGACCTTCCGCAGCGCCCCGACCCGGACCGCCATCCTCATGGTCGCCACGGCCGTCGGTGTCTGGTTCGTCTTCGCCACCGTCATGATGGCCGTCAGCCTCCTGGCCGGCGCCTCACTCGCCGGCGCCGCCGACTTCTGGCTCACCCCGCAGGCCCCGCTCGTGGCGTCCCTCGCGCTCAGCGTCCTGTTCGTCAAGATGCTCCGCCGCCCGCACTGGGTCCGGATCACCCCCACCGGCGTCGAGCTCGGCACCACCCACGCACAGGCCGTCCTGATTCCATGGTCCGCCGTCCAGTCCGCCACCGTCCACGGCAGGTCCCTGCTCGCCACGCTCCACATCGTCCCCGCCCCGTCCGCGGACCCCGTGCTCCAGCCGGGCCCCGGCCGGGCTCCGCTCATGCGCCGCTGCGACGGCCACAACGGCTACCTGACCTACGCCGGCCTCTTCCCAGGCGGCGCCGCCGGCGTCCTGTCCACCCTCCGCGCCCACGGCATCCCCAGGACCACACCCCCGGAAGCGCCGCGAAGGTAGCCTGGCAGCGTCCGTAGGTTCCGACCGAAGTGGAGGCCAGCGTGCTGGTCCGCTTTGACGGTGACGCTGTCGACGCGATCCACGACACTGCGAGCCGTCGTTACCTGAAGGAGGTCGGCCTGCCGGCAGATCATCTCCTGTGCGCGGCGCGCCCTCCAGGCACGATGGTGCACACCCAGAGCGGAGCCGAGGCAGTCGCACTCGCCGAGGTTGACGGCGGCATGCTCTGCGTCAACACCGCCACCGGCGTAGCGTTCGTTCTGGGCACCTACGGAGGCATGGAATGGCACGCCAATGCCTCGATAGAGCAATTTGGCGGGTCACTGGCCGTATTTGACAGTCAGTACCCATTTCATGGCGAAGATGCCGACTACGATAGCCTGCTGGCCGCCGCCGACGCTTTTGAGGCGGCAATCTCCACCGTTGATCCTTCTGCAATTTCGCCGCGGACCCTTTGGTCAAACGTAAGCTGGGAAATTTCCAACGGCGACTACATTGAGCCATTTCCAAGCTGACCTTGCGGCTCGAGGTGGGTGCAGCGGACCCGGGCATTGTTGAGGGCGAGGCTCCAGGTAAGACAGCAGCCGGCCAAGATCCGAACAGGATGAAGATGGCTCACTGTTGCCGCACATGGGCCTTCGGGGTCGAAAACGCGGCCGCGAGCCGACAGAGTACGCAGGTGGCCGACGGGTTCGCTGCATCACGCAGCATTCTCGAAGAAGCCGACTGGCGCAGCTTCGAGAACTGGGACGACATCGCCAAAGGATGGCCTCCGCTGGACTCGGCCGTCCGGCTCCGAGGGTTGCCATCCGACAACCTGCCACTCGTGGAAGCGGGACTCTGGCACCTCATGCACGACCTGGTGACAGAGCACCCGAACGTACACCCGGCAACGGCGCCCGCGGTTCGATATGTGGCCGCGCTCCTGACGGAACCGCTGCCTGACGTTGTGCTCAAGTCCAGCTCGGACAGCAGGCTGCTGCCGTTGCGGGCGCACCTGCTGGCGTGGCTGGAAGCAGCGCTCCAATCGGTAAATGACGCGAGTGTCCGCCACTTCGTCGAGCTCGCCGGTTTCTCGCCGATCGAGGACCCGGACTCACCATGGCACGCGGTACGGCAGGTCCGGCCACAGGTGTTCGACGCCGTCGGGCCCTTCTTCGACGATCCGGACCCCGTAGTGCGTAAGTCCGCCCTCGCCGTGGCGGTGATTCTGGTGCAAGACGCAGGGCTCGAAGACCACCGTGAGCACGTTGCCGCTGCGGTGCGACGATTCCTCACCGTCTGTACGAGCCCGATCCACAAACAATGGGCGGTTACCGCACTACAGCAGCTGGACTGCAACTGACGCTGACCGGAGCCGGTCGCCGTAGGTGTGCCGGACGAGGAGCACCCGGTCAGCATCGACCGGGTGAACGATCAGCGCTTTCACGCCGTAGGTGGTCGGCTTGACGATCCGCCAGTAGAACGTTCGGACCCGATGGAGCAGTTCGAACGCGAACGGCGGAACCCTCATGCGGTCATCATCGGTCAGCCGTGGCTTGCAGCGCCGGCTCACCGCCGTGCGCCCATGAGCCGCGGGTGACGTCCGGCAGGTGACGCGGCCTGCACCGGAATACCGCCTCACCTGCCAGAAGTGACATCAGTTATCGGCAGGTGACCGTGGGGTACCTTGTCCGTGGGCCCGGCCGCAAGGCGAAGAGAGCGCCGTCGTCCGGCTTCTGTGCACGTTGGTGTGCTTGTCGCACGCCGATCAGGTGCCGCTCTTGCGATGGCCCGAGTCGCGCGATCATCATGCCCGTTTCTGCATGCCCGCCACGAAGGCGGGTCGATCGCGCCTGCCCAGATTCGCCGGTAATTCTCTCGACACAGTCGAAAACACAAGGGAGGCCATGACATGAAGACGCATTTCGGCCGTGCGGCCGTCGTTCTCGGCGCCGCGGTGATAATCATCGCGGCGGGCGGCGCGGCGGCGCTCGCCACCACCACCAAGCACACCAGGATCTCGTTCAAGATGGTCCGGTCGGCGGCCTCTGAGACGGCGGGCCCGGGCTGCCTGCCCAACGCCAAGGCCGAGGTCACCGTCCGGTCGAAGGGGCCGGTCGAGGAGATGAGGATCGAAGCGAGCGGTCTGCCGAAGAACACCGAGTTCGACCTGTTCGTCATCCAGGTGCCGAACGCGCCGTTCGGCCTGTCCTGGTACCAGGGCGACCTGGAGACGAACCGCAAGGGCAGGGCCGAGGGCACGTTCGTCGGCCGGTTCAGCATCGAGACCTTCACTGTGGCGCCCGGCTCCACCACGGCGCCCGTCGTGCACACCTCGCCGATCCCGGACGCCTCGACGAACCCGGCGACGGGCCCGGTCCACCAGTACCACCTCGGGCTGTGGTTCAACTCCCCGGCGGATGCGAAGGCCGCCGGCTGCCTGGACGCCCTCACGCCGTTCAACGGCGACCACACCGCGGGCGTGCAGGCGTTGAGCACGAAGAACTTCGCGCCCGACCGGGGTCCGCTGCGCATGCTCCAGCCGTGACCGACGGCAGACGGTGACGGCGGTCAGGCCCCGGTGACAACGTCCCCGGCCTGGCCGCCGTCGCTACAGCTGCCTCGCCAGCCGGGCCGGGGCGCGCTCGATACCGCCGCACCAGACACGGCTGATCGAGCGCGTGGCGCGGATGTCATGCAGCGGGTCACCGTCGACGAGCACCAGGTCGGCCCGGCGGCCCGGCGCGATGACGCCACGGTCGGCGAGGCCGAAGTGTTCGGCGGGCAGCACCGTCGCGGCGCGCAGCGCGTCGGTGGTGCTGAGGCCGGCGTCGACGAGCAGCTCCAGCTCGTGGTGCAGGCTGTCGCCGAAGCTGAAGTTCCCCGCGGACTCGGCGTCGGTGTTCGTGTCGGTGCCGGCCAGGATCGGCACCCCGGCGCGGTACGCGGTGGCGACGCTCGTCCGCGCGCTGTCGTAGGTCGCGCCGGGCATCGCCCATTGCGCCAGCGTCTCCGGCGGCGTCGACGGCGCCGTCAACGCCTCCATCATGACCAGTGTGGGGATCAGCGTCCGGCCCGCGGAAGTCATCCGGTCCGCCTCGGTACGGTCCAGTGGCCGGTCCAGCGGCGTGTGGGTGAGCGCGTCGACCCCGGCCGCCTGCGCCACCTCCACGGCCTCGGACGACAGGGCGTGCGCCACGACGAGCCGACCGAGCCTGTGCGCGGTGGCGACGAGCGCGTCGATGGTGGCCCGGTCGGGGCTGGGCCCGGGCAGGTCGATCAGGATCTTCAGGAAATTGGAGCCCTCGGCGAACCGTTCGGTCACGAACCGCTCCGCTTCGCCGGCGGAACGGACCAGGCCGCGCCGGCCGATCTCCGGGATGTGCGAGTGGACGCTGCCCGGGGCGAGCGCCGCCGTGCCGGCGCTGCGGACGTCGGTGACCCCCCGGATCCCGCGCATCGAGTCGATGAACTCCGGCGGGGCGTTGGCCATGTCCAGGGCGGTGGTCACCCCGAAGCGCACCAGCCGGTCGAGCGCGGACCGCCCGTCGAGGTGCAGGTGGGCGTCGGTCAGTCCGGGCAGGAGCACCGCCCCCGCGCCGTCGACGACCGCCTGGGCCCCCGTGGCGTCGGATCCGATGTGCGCGCCGTCGAGCACCACCGTGCCGGGCCGGAGAAGTTGCCTGCCGTCGAACACGCGGACGTTGCGCAGTGCAGTCCTCATGGGTCCGTAGCTGCCCACTTCCCGCCCTGATGAACACCCGTCCGGGCACCCGGACGGGTACCCGGACCGAGCGGGGCACTCACCCGCGGGTGAACCGCTCCCACCAGCTGAGCGGTGCGAGCGCGGCGGTGGTCTGCAGGGGCGTGGTCACGGCGACGGCCGAGGCGGTGAGCTTGAGCGTGCCGACACCGGCCCCCGCCGCGACGCGGCCCGGTACGGTCGCCAGGGTGTCGATCCTGTAGGTCAGCCCGGGCCAGCCGAGCACGTCCACGTCGCCGGTCGCGGCGAGGGTCGTCTTCCTGCCCATCGGTCCCCGGGCGGTCGCCACGACGTCGCCGGTGCGGACGGCCCGGTACTTGTGCACCAGTCCGCTGCCGGCCTGGATCAGGCGGCCGCTGGCCGCGAACGCGTCCGACATGCTCGGGCCGGGTGCGAACACGGCGCCGATGAGCCAGAACCGTTGCCCTTCCGAGGAGATCTCGGCCGCGAAGAGCAGGCAGCCGCCGGCCTCGTCGGTGGAGCCGGTCTTGATGCCGATGACCCCGTCCTTGCCGAGCATGGTGTTGACGTTCCTGACCTGCCCGACCACGGGGAGCGTGGCCTGCGACATCGCCACGATCTGCGCCAGCACCGGTAGCCGCATCGCCGACCGGGCCAGGATCACCTGGTCGACGGCGGTGCTGACGGTGGACGCCGCGAGCCCGGACGGGTCGGTGTACCGCGTGTCCTTCATCCCGAGCTGGGCCGCGGCCTGGTTCATCTTGGTCACGAACGCGTCACTGCTACCGGCGTCCCACCGGGCGAGGATGTGGGCGATGTTGTTGGCCGAGGGCAGGAGCAGGGCCTGCAGCGCCTGCCGTTCGGTGAGCACCTCGCCGGCGATCACCCGTACCAGCGACTGACCGGAGGCGAGCTGGCCCGGGTAGGCGGCGGCCTCTTCAGCCGACACGGTCATCGTCGGGCCGTCCTCGTCCACCCGCAGCGGATGGTCCCGCAGGACGAGGTACGCCGTCATGACCTTGGCGACGCTGGCGATCGGCACGGGCCGCGCTTCGCCGGAGGTGCCCACCCGGCCGAGTCCGTCGACCTCGAGCGCCGCCTGCCCCGCCTGCGGCCACGGCAGTACCGGCGCGGCGCCCGGGATCGCGTACGTCTGCGGCGCGGTCTGCACGATCTGCGGCGCCGGCACCGAACGGGCCAACCTGAACACGATGAATCCGCCCGCGGCGAGGACCGTGACCACCACGGCCACGGACAGCCACAGCCCTCGACGACGAGCCGGCGACGGTACAACCACCGGCTCCACACTGGTCTTGACCAACCCGAACCCCCACGACCGATCGCTCCAAAGTCAAGCCGCGGCACGAGCGCGGCAGTGCGCGCTACCCGGTGCCGCCGTCGGCTAACATCCGAACCGACCTATGGCGATCCTGGTCAGGGCACGATGCCGCCGAGACATCGAGCAGGTGTGGGTGACTTCCGGCGGATACAGCGCCCTGCTAGCGGATGGTCTCCTGTTGCAGTACCCCGAGGTAACCGTGGGCGGCGATGCGCTTCGCGCGATCGGTGTAGAAGTCGGGGTCGTCCGGCAGGACGGTGGCCAACCCGTCGACGTACCGGTTGAACATGCAGAACGCGGCCGCGATCAGCACCGTGTCGTGGAGCTCGACATCGGTGGCGCCCTCGGCCCGGGCGGCGGCCACCAGGTCCTCGGTGACCTCCTTGCCGCCACGTTGGACCGCGCCGGCGACGCCGAGCAGCGCGCGCATCTTGGCCGACACCGCTGCGCCGTCGACGTTGTCACGGACCTGATCGACCAGGGCCATGCCGGCGGGAAGCTGCGCCGCCGCGTACGCCGCGTGAGCGGAGTAGCAGTACGTGCATTCGTTCAGGCTGGACACATAGGCCGCGATGAGTTCACGTTCGCCCCGGGTCAACGTGCCGGGGGCACAGAGCAGCGCCTCGACCAGCCCGTTGAGCGGCAGCGCCGTCTCCGGCCTGAACCGGAACAGGCCACGAATCCCGGGCTCGTCGGTGTTGAGCGTGATGTGTGGCATACGCACTCCTTCGTGAACGGACTGCCGCCCATATTGAGTCACGTCCATCGATCTCGTCAACGTCGGGCAAGCATTTAACCGGGAGCAGGCATTCCCCTATACTGCGGACATGTTCACCCTCGAGCACATCAACGACATCCACGATCGCCTGGGCAACAGAGATTCTCTGGCCCTGTATTTGGCCGCCCTGCGGAACATCGGCGTCGAAACGTACACGTCATATATAACAGACGGGCATTCGGAGTACTTCGGCACGGACGGACAGAAGCTCGTGGGCCCGGCGTTTCACGAGACATTCCCCGTCTCCGACGCCTGCGACAAGGAATGGTTCCTGAAATACCTGCGGGAGGTTGAGAGCGGAGGTATCGGCTACGTGGAAATGTCCAGGTCCCTGGCGGAGCACGGCGTCGAGAAGTGGTCGTTCGACACGGAGAAGCTGACCATCACCTACCTCGACAAGGCCGGCGACGTTCTGCTGAGCGAGAAGGTCGAGTAGGTCGCCGGGCACGCGGCAAGTCGACCTTCCTCTATGCTCATCGGCATGTCGAGTTCAGGAGCCGGTGTCACGGTCCTGCTGTGGGCCATCGGTTGCGTGTCGCTCTACCTCGTTGTCCGGGCGGCGGTCCGGGCCGGCATCGAGGACGCCTGGAAGCGTCGCGCGCAACGGGAGAACGCCCAGCCGTAGACGCATGCCGGGCCTTCTCCGTACCCGCGGGGTTCCGTGTCACCACCCGGGGCCGCGAGCAGGGCGAACAGGCCCGCCCGCGGCGGCTTGATCAACGCCGGCGCATGCTGACGGTTCCCTGTTCCGACAACTCGGCGGCGACCTCCCGAGCCATGGCCATCAGGTCGCGCCACGACTCGCCGCCGACGACCCGGGCGGCGTCGCTCGGGCAGATCGTGGCGTCAGGGCGGCGGTGCTGCAGCAGTGCCCGCATCGCCGCAGCCAGCCGTACACGTTGGCCATCGGGCGTCGGCTCCCACCACGGGTCGCCGCGCTCCCCCAACGCCACCTTGGCATCCTGCACGCGTGGACAGGCCGCGTCCGGATCGCTGCGCACGAGCCGACGGGCCGCCATCAGCTCGTCCACCAGTTCCTGACGCAACGACTCCGGCACGGCCGGGTCGGTGGCCCGCCACCGGCGACCGCCCACGACCAGGTACCGGCCGTCCGCCGTCATCGCGGCATCGTCGCCGGGGTTCACCAAACCAGTATCTCCAGACTCCGGACCGAAATCAGGCAAGCGCTTGCCCTGAAGCGCAGTTGAGCTCTTACGTTCGAGATTCGACAGGATCCCGAACCAGAAGGAGACAGCCGTGCCTGCCGCCATCCCGGATCGCTACCGATACGCCGCCATCCCGCACATCATGCTCGACGGGGCCCGCGAGGCGGCGGAGTTCTACGTCGCCGCGTTCGACGCTGAGGAGCTGATGCGTATTGCCCGTCCGGACGGCAGAATCCTGCACGCCGAGCTGCGCATCGGCACGTCGGTGGTGATGCTCGGTGACGCCGAGATGCCGTTCGTCTCCCCGCAGGCCGCCGGCGGCACCACCGTAGGGCTGCACATCTACGTCGACGACGTCGACGCCCTCTATGACCGCGCCGTAGCCGCCGGCGCGACGTCAGTGCAGCCGCCGACGGACATGTTCTACGGCGACCGAACCATCATGCTGAAAGATCCATTCGGCCATGTGTGGGTGTTCCTCACCCACCTGTACGACCTCCCGGTCCACGAAATCGTGGCACGAGGCACGGCGCTGTTGCACGCCGACAAGGTGGACTGAACACGACGCCGGGGCATCGGGGCAGTCAGGGCCACTGCCACACTGCCGCCAACGCGGCCGGGTCGTCGTCGGGACGGACCAGCAGCACGCCGTCTTCGAGGTCGTCGTCAGAGGCCATGACGACGACCGCGCCGAGCAGATGGCGGATGGCCAACGTCGCTGCCAACGTCGACTCGCCCGGCTTGTACAGCGTGACCTCACGGACCGGATCCTCCGGACGGCTCGCAGGGATGCTGCCGCTCATGTACACGGTCCCGAGATCCCGGGCGTGGTCGTAGTCGTCCCAATCCTGCCGCGGCAGTTCCAGACCGGCGATCTCGAATCCGAGTTGCCCGCGCAGGCCGGCTTCGGCGAAGGCCGCGACGAGCTGGGCCACGGTCGGCCGCGGTCGAGTCTCGGGAAGCGGCAACGCCCGCCCGTCATCCAGCAACGGCCGCGCCCGATCATGCCGTGGACGGTACGCGTGGATCATGAACTCCCAGCTCACGCCGGCAGCGTACCGGCGCGGGCGAGCACTCGATTCGAAACGGCGGAGCCACAGGTCGCGACAGCAGGCCTCATCACGAGGAAACCCCAAAGGTCGGCGGATGTGACGCCGCGCCGTTGTGCGTGTGGCGCGGCCGTCAGCCTCATGGAGACTGCCAGCGGCGTGGTGAGGCCCACGGCCGGGATGAGGACCGGCGACGCAGTCGGCCGCATGGGCGCTGGCTGCCGCCGCTGAGCCGTTGTCCGGAGGCGTTGCACCGTTGCCCGATGAGCCGGAGCGTTGCCGGCCAAGGCCGGGTCGTTGGACGCCACGGACCGAGCCGTTGCCCACCGCCTGAATTCCGCCGGCACGGAATGCCCCTCGGCCGGTTGAGCACACCGAGGAACGGGCAGCGAGCGCGATGGGTGCCGCGTCGTCGTTGCTGGCGCGGCCGTCCGCCTCGTGGCCGCCGACGGCGTGGTGAGGCGCGTGGCCGGGGTGAAGGTCCGCCACGCCGACGGCCGCATGAGTGCCGGCGGCCGCCGTTGTGCCGTTGCTCGAAGGCGTTCGGTCGATACTCGAAGGCGCTGGGCCGTTGCACGACGGGCCTCAGATGCTGGCCCCGGCTGGAAGTGGACGCCACGGGGCGAGCCGTTGCTCACTGCCTGAGCTCTGCTGGGACGGATCGTCCCTTGGCCGGTGACAAGACCGAGGAGCACGCTGCAGTCAGCGGGCAGCCGGTCAGCGGGCGCGGCTGGTCGTCGTGGGTAACGTGCCCGTCCGCCTCGTGGGCGCCCGGACCGTGGTGAGGCTCGTGGCCGAGGTTCAGAGGTCCGCCACGCCATCGGCAACATCAGCACCGGCAGTTGCCGATGAGTCGTTACCCGAAGGCGCTCGGCCCCTGCGCAACGGGCCTGAGCCGTTTCCGGCTAAAGGCGGGTCGCTGGACGCCACGGGTCGAGCCATTGCCCGCCGCCTGAACTCCGCTCGGACGGACTACTCCTCGGCAGGTGCTAGGGAAGACCGAGGAGCGGACTGCTGGTCAGCGGGCGTGGCGGGGTGCCCCATCGTCGTGGATGGCATGGCCGTCCGCCTTATCGCCGTCCGCAGTGTGGTGAGGCGCGTGGCCAGGATGGGGGTCCGCCACACCGTCGGCCGCATCAGCGCCGGCAGCCGCCGATGAGCCGTCGCTCGAATGCACTCGGCCGATACCCGAAGGCACTGGGCCCCTGCACGACGGCCTGAGCCCACCGGCAGCCACCGACGAGCCGCCACCCGAAAGCACTCGGCCGACGCCCGAAAGCACTGGGCCGCTGCACGACCCGGCCTGAGCCGTTTCCGGCCAATGCCGGGTCGTTGGGCGCCACGGGCCGGGCCATTGCCCGCCGCCTGAGCTTCGCTGCGACGGACTGCTCCTCTGTCGGTGGCAGGGAGGAGGACCGAGGAGCGGAGTGCGGTCAGCGGACCGCCGGTCAGCGGGCGTGGCGGGGTGCCGCGTCGTCGTGGGTGGCGTGGCCGTCCGCCTCGTGGGCGCCGGCGGCGTGGTGGGGCGCGTGGCCGGGGTGGGGGTCCGCCACACCGTCGGCCGCATGAACGCCGGCAGCCGCCGCTGAGCCGTTGCCCGACGGCGTTGCGCCGTTGCCGGTCAGGGCAGAGTCGGTGGCGGCGCGGGCGGAGCCGTTGCCCGTGGTGTGGGCGCCTGGCGCGGAGTGATCGGTGGTCGGTGACTTGCCGTTGGGTGGAGCGCCCGCGGTGGCCGATGAGGAGGCGGCAGCGGCAGCGGCGCCGGAGGTGGGAGCGGCGGCGGGGGCGAGCGTGGCCCCGGGAGCCGACGACGAGCCGGCCGCGGCGTCCTCAGCGGCGCGCTGCTGGACGGCGGACTGCGAGCGCAGTGGCAGCTCAGGGAGGAAGAGGATGACGAAGAAGCCGACGATCATGATGGCGGCGGCGACCATGAAGACGGTGCTCATGGCGTCGGAGAAGCCGACCTTGAACGGGTGGGCGAGGGCGTCGTCGAGGCGGTTGACGAAGGAGGTGTTGTTGAAGGAGCTGGCGCTGCCCGATGTGCCGGCCTGCTGGATCTCGCGGACCTGGTCGGGGTGGGCGCGGGCGGCGGACTGGAACTCCGGCGTGGACTGCGCGGTGGTGAAGGCGCCCTTGATCTTGTCGGGCAGGAGGCTGAACAGGACGGAGAGGAAGACGGCCGCGCCGAGGGTGCCGCCCATGGAGCGGAAGAACGTCACCGTGGAGGTGGCGACGCCGATCTCGCGCGGGTTCGCCGCGTTCTGCGCGGCGGTGATGACCGGCTGCATGTTGCCGCCGAGGCCGAGGCCCATCAGGGCCATGACCAGCATGGTCTGCCACAGCGGGGTGTCGGCGCCGATGCGGGAGAACAGGGCGAGGGCGGCGACCATGAGCACCGAGCCGATGATCGGGAACTTGCGGTATTTGCCGGTGCGGGCGATGACCTGGCCGGAGACGATCGAGCCGGTCATGATGCCCAGGACGAGCGGCAGGAGCATGAGGCCGGACTCGGTGGGCGTGGCGCCCTTCACGATCTGCAGGTAGAGCGGCAGGGTCAGCAGGCCGCCGAACATGGCCATGCCGAGGATGAAGCTGCTGGTCGAGGCGACGGAGAAGGTGCGGCCGCGGAACAGGCGCAGCGGCAGCAGGGCCTCGTCCTTGTAGGACCACTCGGCGATCAGGAACAGCACGAGGCCGACGACGCCGATGCCGAAGCACAGCAGGGAGCGGGCGGAGCCCCAGCCCCACTCGCGGCCCTGCTCGGCGACGGTCAGCAGCGGCACGAGGCAGACGATGAGGGCGAGCGCGCCGGGCCAGTCGATGCGGTGGTCCTGGCGGCGGTGCGGGATGTGCAGCACCCGCATGACGACCAGGAACGCGGCGAGAGCGATCGGCACGTTGATGTAGAAGATCCAGCGCCAGCCGGTCACGCCGAGGATGCTGTCGGTGCCGGCGAAGAAGCCGCCGAGGACGGGGCCGAGGACGCTGGAGGTGCCGAAGACGGCGAGGAAGTAGCCCTGGTACTTCGCGCGTTCGCGCGGCGGGACGATGTCGCCGATGATCGCGAACGCCAGGGAGAACAGACCGCCGGCGCCGATGCCCTGGACCGCCCGGTATGCGGCGAGCTGGTAGATGGACCCGGCGATGCCGCACAGGACGGAGCCGAGGATGAAGATGCCGATCGCGAACAGGATGAACGGCTTGCGGCCGTAGATATCGGACAGCTTGCCATACAGCGGGGTCGCGATCGTGGACGTGATGAGGAACGCCGTCGTCGCCCACGCCTGGATAGAGAAGCCGCCCAGGTCGTCGGCGATGGTGCGCATGGCCGTGGACACGATGGTCTGGTCGAGGGCGGCCAGGAACATCGCCATCATCAGCCCGCCGAGGATCGTGAGGATCTGGCGGTGGGTGAGCGCCGTGTCGTCGGCGGTCGTCGCAGTCAAAGCATCTCTCCAAAACCGAGCCGATCGCGTTCCGGAAATCACGCTACTCCTTGCGGACGATCACGGCGCGCTCAGCCACAATATGCGCAAGGTACGACAAGACTGCGGAGGTAACTGGTGAGCGCCACGCTGGTGGTGAAGGAGCTCGCGGCCGGTCATGGCGATCGGGCGTTGTTCTCGGGGCTGGACCTCGTCGTCGCGCCCGGCGACGTGATCGGCCTGGTCGGGGCCAACGGGGCGGGCAAGTCGACACTGTTGCGCACGCTCGCGGGGCTGCTGCCGACGGAGGCGGGCGGCTTCGGGCTCAACCCGCCGACCGCCACCGTCGGCTACCTGCCGCAGGAGCCGGACCGGCGGGACGGCGAGAGCCTCCTGCAGTTCCTGGCCCGCCGCACCGGGGTCGCCGAGGCCCAGCTGCGCATGGACGCGGCCGCCGAGCGCATCGAGCAGGACCCGGACGCCTACGGGGACGCCCTGGAGCGCTGGCTGGCGCTCGGCGGCGCCGACCTCGACGAGCGCGCCGGGGCCGTCGCCGCCGACCTCGGGCTCGCCGTGGACCTCGACCTGCCGATGACGGCGTTGTCCGGCGGGCAGGCCGCCAGGGCCGGGATGGCGTCGCTGCTGCTGTCGCGGTACGACGTGTTCCTGCTCGACGAGCCCACCAACGACCTCGACCTGGACGGCCTGGACCGGCTCGAACGCTTCGTGCAGGGGCTCAAGGCCGGCGCGGTGATCGTCAGCCACGACCGGGAGTTCCTCGCCCGCACCGCCACCGGTGTCCTGGAGCTGGACCTCGCCCAGCAGCAGGTCAACTTCTTCGGCGGCGGTTACGCGTCGTACCTGGAGGAGAAGGCCATCGCCAAACGGCGTGCCCGGGAGGCGTACGACGAGTACGACGACAAGAAGTCCGACCTCGAGGCGCGCGCCCGGATGCAGCGGGCCTGGATGGAGAAGGGCGTCAAGAACGCCCGGCGCAAGCAGCCCGACAACGACAAGATCGGCAAGAGCAAGAAGATCGAGGGGACGGAGAAGCAGGCCGCGAAGGCCCGCCAGACCGACCGGATGATCGAGCGACTGGAGGTCGTCGAGGAGCCGCGCAAGGAGTGGCAGCTGCGGATGGAGATCGCCGCCGCCCCGCGCGCGGGCGCGGTCGTGGCGACGCTCAACCGGGCCGTGGTGACGCTCGGCGATTTCACGCTCGGGCCGGTGGACCTGCAGGTCGACTGGGCCGACCGGGTCGCGATCACCGGCGCGAACGGCGCGGGCAAGTCGACGCTGCTCGGCGCGCTGCTCAACCGTGTCCCGCTGACCAGCGGCACCGCGCACCTCGGGCCGGGGGTCGTCGTCGGCGAGGTCGACCAGGCCCGTGGACTGTTCCTCGGCGAGTCGACGCTGCTGGACGCGTTCTGCGCGGCCGTGCCGGATCAGCAGCCTGCCGACGTACGGACGCTGCTGGCGAAATTCGGGTTGAAGTCGCATCACGTCCTGCGGCCCGCGGCGAGCCTGTCGCCCGGCGAGCGGACCCGGGCGGCGCTCGCGCTGCTGCAGGGGCGCGGCGTGAACCTGCTCGTCCTCGACGAGCCGACGAACCACCTGGACCTGCCCGCGATCGAGCAGCTGGAGTCGGCGCTGGACAACTATCCCGGCACGTTGCTGCTGGTCACGCACGACCGGCGGATGCTGGCGGCGGTCAGCACGAACCGTCACGTCGACGTGCACGAGGGCAAGGTGACCGTCCGGTGATCGACGAGTTCTGGACCGAGCGGCACCTGGCCACGATCACCACCGTCCGCGCCGACGGCACCCCGCACGTCGCGCCGGTCGGCGTCACGTACGACGAGACGACCGGCACCGCACGGGTCATCACGTCCGGGACGTCGCAGAAGGTGCGCAACGTGCGCGGCAACCCGCGGGTCGCGATCTGCCAGGTCGACGGGCGGCGCTGGACCACCCTCGAGGGCACCGCCGTCATCGCCGACGACCCGCTGGTCGTCGCGGACGCCGAGCGGCGGTACGCGGCGCGGTACCGGCAACCACGGCCGAACCCGGCCCGGGTCGTCATCGTCGTGACCGTGACACGTGTGCTGGGGACGGTGCGGGTGCCGGTAGGTTCGCCGGATGGGGATTCCTGAATACGTCCGTACCATGCGCGCCCGCATCGGGCACGACCTGCTGCTCCTGCCCGGGGTGAGCGGGATCGTCGTCGACGACCGCGGCCGGCTGCTGCTCGGGCGGCGTGCCGACACCGGCCGGTGGGCCGTCCTCGCCGGGGTGATGGAGGCCGGTGAGCAGCCGGCGGACGCGGTCGTGCGGGAGGTCCGGGAGGAGACCGGTGTCGAGGTCGTCGTCGAGCGGCTGCTCGGGGTCGCCTCGCACCCGGTGCGCTATCCGAACGGCGATCACTGCGAATACCTGAACGTGACCTTCCTGTGCCGCCCCGTCGCCGGCACCGCCACCGTCAACGACGACGAGTCCCTGGCCGTCGAGTGGTTCGAGGTGCGGGACCTGCCGGACATGGAGCCGTATTCGCGGCTGCGGGTGGAGATGGCGTTGCGGGACGCGAAGGAGGCGTGGTTCGCGCCGGCCGGTTCGCGGCACCCGGCGCTGGTCGAGCCCTCGATGTGACGGCCGAGGGGCGGCGGGCCGCCCCTCGGCACCTGGTCAGCTCTGCGGGGGCCAGCTCGGCGGCGGGGTCTGCGGGTAGCCGGGCGGCGGGTCGGTGCTCGGCGGTCCGCTGACCGGCGGTGACGCCGGCTGCGCCGGGACCTGCGGGGCGGGTCCGCCGGCGGCGGGGACCGTCCACGGCTGCGGGATGTTCCCACCGGCCGGCGGCGGGAGCGCGGGCGGGCCGGACACCGGCGGGCCGCTCGGATAGGTCGGCTGCCCGAACACCGGTCCGCCCGAGGTCGGCGGCGGCGGGGCCGGATACCCGGACGGCTGCGCGGGCGCCTGCCCGGACGACTGCGCGGGGATCCCGGACTGCGGGGCGACCCCGGCCGGCGACCCGAACGGCGGCGGCGGGCCCGTGAAACCGGGCGGCGGCCCGCCGGGCGCGAAGTCCGGCGTCCCGGAGACCGGCGCACCCGCGAACGCGGGCGGGGGGAAGCCACCGGCGTACATCGGCGGCGGGAACCCGGAGACCGCCGGCGCGGGACCCGGCACGGCCGCCGACAGCGGCGCGACCCGCCGGCCGACGAGTTCGAGCAGCCACACCGCCAGCAGACCGACCAGGCCGATGACCCCGACCGTCAGCATCGTCGTCGGCCCGTCGACGTTCTCCAGGGCCAGCCAGCGGCGGACCCCGTCGACGATGACGACCGCGAGGACCACCCCGAACACCCCGGCGCGGCGGCCGAAGACGCTGACGCCGCCGAGCAGGCACGCGACGATCGCGTACGGCAGCTGACCGGACTCGGTGAACGCCGCCGCGCTGGTGAACCGGGCCGTCAGGACCCCGGCGACGCCGGCGAGGACGGAGGAGCCGACGATGCCGACGAGGGCGCCGACGAACTTCGCCGACCGCCAGCGGGACGGGTCGGCGTCGCCGTCGACCGGCCGGTTCGCCGACAGCAGCCGCCGCACGGCCGACAGCGCGAACAGGACGGCGCCGGCGACGGAGACGACCACGAAGGCGACCGCCCACAGGCCGAAGCCGTCGGCGCGGAGGTTGCGCGGGACCGGGACGAGCTGCCCCTCGGTGGCCTTGAGCAGCCCGGCGGAGATGACGAACGTGCTGGCCAGGGTCACCGCCCAGGCGGGCAGCGAGGTGAGGCCGGTCAGCAGGGCGAGGAGCAGCCCGACCCCGGCGGCGGCGAGGACGGCGACGACGAACCCGACCGTGACGGACGCGCCGTCGCGGACCCGTTCGGCGAACACCCAGCCGGCCAGGACACCGATCGAGCCGATCGCCAGGTTGGGCGTCGCGGTGCGCAGCGACAGGGCCAGCCCGCAGGCGGCGAAGCCGAGGATCGCGATCCCCGCCCACACCTGACCTCGGGTGAACACGGCGGAGTTGGCGTTGTACAGGCCGGCGACGACGGCGCCGGCGGCGAGCAGGAGCACCGCCTCCCAGACCAGGTGCGGTGCGAGCTCGCGTATGGGGCGGACCTCGGTCATGCGGCGACGCTACCCCGCATCGACAGGGAGCGCTTCCCACACGCCGCCCGGCGTCATCCCTTCGGCGTGCTCTAGTCTCCGCGGGTGGCCGACGATGTCGAAGATCCGGTGGCGCAGGCGCACGGCGAGCTGTCCCTCGCCAGGGTGGCGCTCGCCGAGGACGACCTCGAGCACGCCGCCGGCCACCTCGCGGGCGCGATCGCGTGGGCGCCGGGGCTGCCGGAGGTCCATGAGCTGCTGGCGGCGTTGACGGTACGAGCCGGCGACGCGATCTCCGACCTGTTCCCGCTGCGCGAGCCGGTGTTCGTCGGCATGGTCGTGGCCAGGGCGCACGTCACGGCGCCCGGGGACCCGCTCGGGTCGCTGCGGATGCTGGCGCAGGCGACCGGGTTCGACCCCGGGCAGCCGTGGGCGGACGTGAGCTGGGTGCGTGCCGTCGACCCGGCCGGGCTCGACCCGGACGAGCTGGCCAGGTTGTTCGTCGGGGTGATGCAGCGGCTCGGCGACCCGGCGGCGCCGCCGGTGGCGAAGGCCAACGAGGTGTATCTGGATCTGGCCCGCCGGTCCGTCGCCGCGCACCCGGACCATGCCCTGCTGCACGGCGCGGCGGCCGGGCTGGGCCGGCGGTTCGGCGACACCGCGGAGGCGGTCCGGTGGGGCGCCCGCGGGCACCGGCTGCACCCGGACAAGCTCACGTCGGTCTGGTACGCGTACGCGCTGCGCGCCGACGGCCGGCTCGACGCGGCGTTGCGGGTGATGCGGGCGGCGTGGCGGGCCATGCCGCAGGAGATGGACCTGTGCGCCGACATGGCCAACTGGCTCGCCGACGCCGGCCGCGTCGACGAGGCGATCGACCTGCTCGACGAGGGGATACGCCGCCGGGCGGACTACGACTGCGTGGTCCACACGGCGCAGCGGCTGCGGTTCCAGCGCGACGGCGACGCGAAGCACCTGGTGGCGCTGGTCGACTTCATGCGTGAGCACCCGGTCGTCAGCCACGAGCACGCCGACCTGGCGCAGGCGTGCGAACGCCGCCCGTGGCTGGGCCGGGTCACCGGGCCGACGGAGGCGTGCGTGAACACGCTGCACCGGGTGCCGCCGGAGCAACGGGCCACGATGGACGGCGGGATGTCGCTGTCCGCGCTGGAGGTGCCGAGCGCCCTCGCCCTGCTGCGCCGCGCGGTGCCGGGCCTGACCGTCGAGGTGGAGGGGCCGGCGCCGGCCGACCTGGTGCGGCCGCTCAAGCAGGTGCGGGTGCTGTGGCGGTACGACACGACGACCGCCTATCCGACGGTCGAGCCGGCTTCCGCGGCGAGCCGGGCGTTGCTCGCCGGTCTCGCCGGTCCGGTCTGGCCGCACCCGGTCGCCGCCTACGACCACGCGATGCCGCTGGGCGAGCTGCCGGTCGAGGAGCTGCTGTCGCTGCTGGTGCACCCGCCCGCCCGGCCGGAACGGTTCGAGGAGCTGCCGGACGGCTGGTGGGAGCGTTCGGCGCAGGTGTTCGCGTGTCTCGGCCTGCTGCACTGCGGCGAGCTGCGCGACCCGGCGGACCCGGGCGACACGGCCGCGCAGCGGCGGCTGCTCACGGACATCGCGTGGGGTGTGGAGGACTGGACGACGGAGGCGGCGCTGTTCGCCCTGACGGTCGCGGCGTGGCTCGACCCGGCCTGCCGGGCGGAGGTCCGTGACACGGTCGGCCGCCGGTTCCTCGCGGCGGCGCAGGCGTCCCGGACGCGGGCGGTCACGATCCGCGGTTCGCTGGCGGACCTGGTCCGGATCGTGCCGGGCATGCACCCCGACGTCCTCGCCCTCGCCGGCGAGATCTCCGGCGCCGGCGCGGCGAAGCCGGCGGCCCCGTCGTGGTTCGGCCGGTTCTTCCGGCGGCGTCAGCGGTAGCGGTCATGGTCCGCGGGAGTGCGGAGACGCCGATGGCCGGCGGGGGTCCGCCGGCCATCCGGAGCTTTGCGAGTGGGCTTTACCAGTAGTGTCGGCGACCGGCGAGCGGACGACCGACGGCGCCCAGAATCCAGAGCACCGCGCCCACGATCAGCAGCACGATGCCGATCGTCTCCAGGATGCCGACGTGCAGGAAGAGCCCGAGCAGGAACAGGATCAGGCCAAGGACGATCATCTTCAGCTCCCGGGGAGGAGGGGGTGTTGCATGGACGTTCTTCAGGTACCCCTCCCCCGGCTCATCTGAAACACGGATCACCCGCGGCGGCCCCGGCGGGCGCGGATGTAGTCGGAGACGACGTATCGGCCCAGGTCACCGGCCTCCGGGGTGAAGACCCGGCCGCCGCTGCGCCGGGCGACGGCGTCGACGAAGCGGCGCAGCCCGGGGTCCTCGCCGAGCATGAACACGTTGAGGACGGCGCCGTAGCGGGTCAGCTGGTCGACCTCGTGGACGGTCGCGTTGACCGTCTCCCGGGTGGACGGCCAGCGGAAGTGCGAGGTGCCGTCCTCCAGCAGGTGCGCGGTCGGCTCGCCGTCGGTGACCACGAGGACGACCGGGTCGGAGCCCGGGTGCCGGCGCAGGTGCCGCCCGGCGAGCATCAGGGCGTGCTGCAGGTTGGTGCCCTGCACGTAGTCGGGTTCGACGGCGGCGAGCTCCTCGACGGACAGTTTCATGGCGTACCGGCCGAACCCGATGATCTGCAGCGCGTCCTGCGGGAACCGGGTCGCGACGAGGTGCGACAGCGCGAGGGCGGCCTGTTTCATCGGGCCCCACCGGCCGTCGGCCATCATCGAGAAGGACAGGTCGACGCAGAGCGCGACGGCGGCCGACACGCGCCGTTCGGTCTCGGCGATCTCGAAGTCCTCGACGTCCAGCGCGATCGGCAGGACGGCCGTGCCGCCGGTGGCCTGGCGGCGGACCGCGTTGCCGATGGTGCGCACGACGTCGATGGGCTGCTCGTCGCCGTACTGCCAGCGCCGCGACGCCCCGGTGAGCTCGCCCGCGGCACCGGCGTCGCGCAGGTCGTGCTGGCCCTTGCGGCCGGCGGTGAGGTCGGCGAAGACGGTCCGCAGCGCGGTGCCGCCGAGCCGGCGCAGCGCCTTCGGGCTGAGCGTGAGCCCGTCGGCGCCGCGGGTGACCCAGCCCTGCCGGCGCAGCTGCTGCTCCAGCTCCCGCAGGCGGCGCAGGTCGTCGGCCGCGGACCGGCCGAGCTGCCGCTCCACCGCCTCCACGTCGACGTCGTCGAGGGTCGCGCCGGGGTGCTCCTGGCCGAGCTGGTCGAGGAGGTCGTCGAGGTCACCGATTTCTTCGAGGGCGCCGGCGGCTTCGCCGTAGCCGAGGTCGCGCTCGCCGCGGACCCGTTCGCCGCGGCCCCAGTTGAGGTCGGGGCGCAGCGAGCGCAGGTTGTCGGTGAGGGCGGCCATCTGCCCGGCGAGGCTGCCCAGGGACTGCTCCATCAGCGACTGCAGCTCGGCGCGCTGCTGGGGGCTGAGGGACCGCATGAGGCGCTCCCCGGCGGCGGCGCGGCGGGCGAGCGCGTCGATGAGCTCGTCGACGGTGCCGGGCTGCTCGGGGAAGAAGTCGCCGTGCCGGGCCATGAACTGCGCGAACGCGTCGTCGGTGTTCTCGCCGCGGGCGTGCTTGGCGAGGAGGTCGTTGAGGTCCTCCAGCATCTGCCCCATGCGGGCGGCCATGGCGGGGTCCTGCAGCGCCTCCTTCATGCCCTGGAACCGCTGGCCGAGGACCTCGTCGCGGAGCTGGTCGAGGATCTGCTGGTAGATCGCCTTCGCCTCGGGCGACGTCCACTCGTATCCGGACAGCTCCTCGACGGCTTTCGCCGTGGACCGGGGCAGGCTGGCCAGCTGCGTCTCGGCGAAGCGGGCGTCGTCGGAGTCGAGCTGGGCGAGGGCGTCGCGTTCGGTGGCGACGGCCTGGTCCAGCAGCTGCTGGGCGCGGGTGACGGCGCCGTCGAGGTCGCCGCGGCGCATCGCCTCCCGGCGCAGCCGCCGTGCCCTGGCGAGGAGGTCGTCGAGGCCGCGGCCGCCGTCCTGAGGACCGTTGCGCAGGAGGTTGCGCAACGCGTCGCGGAGGCTGCCGCCGTCGAGGACCTCGGCGCCGACCTGGTCGACGGCGGCGCGCACGTCGTAGGGCGGGGAGAGCGGGTCGGGCCCGCCGCGCCACGCCCCATACCGGAACCTGTTGTGACGCACGTGCTCAGCCTCCGTAGACGGTGCGGCCGTCCTCGGTGAGATCCTTGGACAGCCGTCTGGTGAGGTGCAGGCCCTCGAGGACGAACTCGATGCCGGCGGCGGCCTCGCCGCGGCTGGGCGCGTCGCCGAGCCCGAGCCGCTCCAGGACCTTCGCCAGGCCGGGGACGGTGCCGACCTGCTGCAGGATGTCGTCGGCGCCGGCGAGCTCACCGGTCTCGATGACGGCGCCCTCGGCGACGAGGTCGGTGAAGCCGGACAGGTCGAGGCCGGCGAGCCGGGCCCGGAACGTGTCGGCGGTGGCGGTGCGCAGCAGGTGCGCGAGGATCTCGATCTCGCGGCCTTCCTCGCCGCTGTCGAACTCGACCTTGCCGCGCAGCGTGCTGGTGACCGACACGGTGTCGCCGACCCGGGCGACGGGCTTGTCGTCGCCGAGCAGCCCGCCGCGGCGCAGCGCGGACGCGGCGACGGTCTCGGCCGCCGCGATCGCGAAGCGGGCCGACACGCCGGAGCGCGAGTCGACGGCCGGCGACTCCCGCACGGCGCGGGTGAAGCGGGCGAGGACCTCCAGGACGTGCCCGGGGACCTGCGCCACCAGCTGGGCCTCCTGCTGGATCAGGTCGGTCTCCAGCTCCAGATCGAGGGGGTAGTGGGTGCGGATCTCGGCGCCGAAGCGGTCCTTCAGCGGCGTGATGATCCGGCCGCGGTTGGTGTAGTCCTCGGGGTTGGCGCTGGCCACGAGCAGCACGTCCAGGGGCAGGCGCAGCTGGTAGCCGCGGACCTGGATGTCGCGCTCCTCCAGGACGTTGAGCAACGACACCTGGATGCGCTCGGCGAGGTCGGGCAGCTCGTTGACGGCGAAGATGCCGCGGTTGGTGCGCGGGACGAGTCCGAAGTGGATGGTCTCCGGGTCGCCGAGGGTGCGGCCCTGCGCGACCCGGATCGGGTCGACGTCGCCGATGAGGTCACCGACGGACGTGTCGGGGGTGGCGAGCTTCTCCCCGTAACGCTTCGAGCGGTGCAGCCAGTCCACGGGCAGCGCGTCGCCGGCCTCGAGGGCGAGCCGCTGCGACGCGGGCGTGATCGGCTCATACGGGTGCTCGTTGAGCTCGGACCCGGCGATGACGGGGGTCCACTCGTCCAGCAGCGACACGAGGCCGCGGATGACGCGGGTCTTGCCCTGGCCGCGCTCGCCGAGCAGGACCAGGTCGTGGCCGGCGAGGATGGCCCGCTCGAGCTCGGGCAGGACGGTGTCTTCGTAGCCGACGATGCCGGGGAAGCGGGGCTCGCCGGATCGGAGCTTGGCCAGCAGGTTGTCGCGGAGCTCTTGCTTGACGGTGCGGAACCGGTGGCCGCTCGATCGCAGCTCGCCCACGGTGCGGGGCAGGTCCAAAGGCTGGGTCACCGTCTGAACGTAGCGCGGTTACGTTTCCATCGGCGAAACGGCGCGGAACTCCTCCAGCAGCCGGGCCCGGACCGCGGCGACGGCGGGGGCGGCCGGACCGGCGCGGTGGGCCAGGAACAGCGTGTTCAGCGGGGGTACCGGCGGGTCGTGCAGCAGCACGAGACGGCCCGCGGCCAGATCCGCCCGGACGAGGTACTCCGGCAGCACGCTGCATCCGGCACCGGCGAGGACGAGCGCGCGGACGGCGTGCAGGTTCGGCACCACCACGTCCGCCGTGCGGTGCTGCTTCTGGTCGAAGACGCTGCGCCAGTACCGGCGGATGATCGGCAGCTCCTCGGCGTAGCTGACGAGCGGGGTGGCCGCGACGTCGCAGGGGCGGGCGGCGACGAGGACGAACTCCTCGTCGTAGAGCGGGTCGGCGCGGACCGGGCGGCGCCGGGGGCGGCTGGTGAGGACGGCGAGGTCGAGGGTCCCGGCGGCGAGGGCGTCGGCGAGGTCGTCGGACAGGCCGAGCGTGACCCGCAGCTTCAGGCCACCGGCGACGAGCCCGGCGAGGGCCGGCAGGACCAGGTCGGTGAGGAACTCGGCGGCGCCGCCGAGCCGCACGCTGCCCTCCTCGGGGCGTTCGGCGACGCCGGCGAGGTCGTCCAGCGGGCCGGCGACCTGCCTGGCCAGCAGGTCGGCGGCCGGGGTCGGCGCGACGCCGCGCGGCTGCCGGACGAACAGCGGCCGGCCGAGCGCCGCCTCGAGGGCCTGCAGCTGCGCGGTGACGGTCGGCTGCGACAGGGCGAGGCGCCGGGCCGCGCCCGTGACGGACCCCTCCCGGTGGACGGCGAGGAACGTCCGCAGGAGGTCCAGCGAGACTGCCATAGGATTTCCTATGGTACCGGTGTCCGTTCGTGATTGGTGCCGATGGCCGTCCCGGGGCAGGCTGTCCGGTATGACAGCGATCCTGATCGTCCTGACCAGCCATTCCTCCCTCGGCGACACCGGCCGCCGCACCGGCTACTACGTGTCGGAGGCGGCCCACCCGTGGACGGTGTTCACCAAGGCGGGGCACCCGGTGACCGTCGCGTCGGTCCTCGGCGGCGACCCGCCCCGCGACGGCGACACCGAGGGCCACGAGGACTTCCTCGCCGCCCTCGGCCACGACACCCCAGCCGTCGACCAGGTCGACCCGGCCGCGTTCGGCGCGGTGTTCCTCGCCGGCGGGCACGGCACCATGTGGGACTTCCCGGCCGCCACGGCGCTGCGGTCGTTGATCCGGCAGGTGTACGAGCGGGGCGGCGTCATCGGTGCCGTCTGCCACGGTCCGGCCGGACTGGTCGACGTCACCCTCTCCGACGGCGGGCACCTGCTGGCGGGCCGGGACGTCGCCGGGTTCACCGACGAGGAGGAGCACCTGGCCGGGCTGACCGAGGTGGTGCCGTTCTCGCTGCAGCGGCGCCTCGAGGCGGCCGGCGCGCGGCACACCGCGGCGGCGCCGTGGCAGCCGTGGGTGGTCCGCGACGGCCGTCTGGTGACGGGCCAGAACCCGGCGAGCGCGACCGGCGTCGCGGAGGCGATGCTCCAGCTGGTGTCTCAGCCGGTGCCCCAGGAGTCCGGCTCAGCGGTCCCTGGCGGCCTGTGACCAGGTGCTGAAGCCGGACCAGGCGCTCCGCGGCCCCTGATAGTGGTAGTAGTCGTGGGCCGCGTCCCGGCCGAGGAGCACGAACGCGGCGGCGAGCGCCACCAGCACGCCGGTGACCGCGGTTGAGGACAGCACCGAGAACCACAGCGGCAGCACCTTGTAGAGGTGCGCCTCCTCGGCGGGGCCCGAGGCGAGCAGCGCGTTGTCGGGGTTGATCACCACGCCGAGCAGGAGCACGACCCCGGCGAGCAGGGCGGCGAACCCGACGACGACGCGGGTGCCGATGTGCCGGCGCGGGATCGCCGTCGCCGCCCCCGTGAGCAGCAGGGCCATGCCCGCGCCGAGGACGACGGTCAGCGCCAGCCGGGTGTGCATGCTGTCCAGCTGCGTCTGCTCCCCGATGCTCCACGGGCCGTGCTCGGTGTAGGCGCCGCCGAACCGGCCGAGGAGCACCGCCGCCGCGGCGGTCTGCGCGGCGAGCAGGCCGACCGCGCCGACGACCAGCCAGAACGCCCGCCGGACGGGCGCGGCCGGGCGCCTGCTCAGCAGCGTGTCGTCTCCCATCGCTTCCAGGGTAGGTGGTGCCCGCCGGTGATCCGGGGTGGGCGGGCGGATGATCAGCGGCGCCGGAAGAAGTCCAGCCAGGACCCGAAGCCGCGCCACCGGGCGGCCGGGTCGTAGTCCTGGTAGTAGTCGGCGGCCGCCGCCTTGCCCATCCGGGCGAACACGACGCCGAACAGCACGACGACGCCGAGGACGGTGACGGCGGACAGCGCCTGGAACCAGGCCGGGACCAGCGTCTCGTAGTGCGCGAGGGACACCGAGTCGTCCGCGGCGATGGCGCTCTCGGGGCTGAACGTCACGCCGAGGACGAGCGCGGCGGCCGCGACGAGCGCGAGGAACCCGACGAGGGTCCGGCTGCCGTCGCCACGGCGCCCGACGGCCATGGCGGCGGCGCCGACGATGAGCGTCACGGCCACGCCGACGATCAGGGCCATGGCCAGCCGCCAGCGGATCTCGTCGGCGATCAGGTCGAAGCCGGGGCTCCACGGCTGGCCGGCGCCGGTCTCGTACGTGCCGTCGAACCCGGCGAACAGGGTCCCGGCGGCGACGGTCTTCGCGAGGACCAGCAGGAAGCCGACGGCGGCGAGCCAGAACGCCCGCCGCACCAGGGCGGGCGCCGGGTCGAGCCGGAAGTTGTCAGTCATCGCCGGTCAGCGTAGGGCCGGCGGCGGGTCCCGGGCGACCCCGTTCATCAAGGCGTGATCAGGGCCGGTTCACGATGTCGTGCCACGAGGTGAAACCGCGCCAGGGCGCCGCCGGGCCGCGGGCGTGGTAGTAGTCGACGGCCGGGTCGCGGCCCATCCGCAGCAGGGCGGCGGCGAGCAGGACGATGACGCCGGTGACGACGCCGGAGGCGAGCGCGGAGAACCAGACCGGCAGCAGCTGCTCCAGGTCGGCGAGCTCGTCGGCGCCGGCGGCGAGCAGCGCGTTGTCGGCGGCGAGGGTGACGCCGAGCAGCAGCGCGGTCCCGGCGAAGAGGGCCGCGCCGGTGACGGCGGTGCGGGTGGCGGCGGTGCGGCGCGGGACGGCGAGCGCGGCGCCGGCGAGCAGGACGGCGATGCCGGCGCCGAGGATGACGGCGACGGCGAGCCGGCCGTGGACGCTGTCGACCTGGGCCTGCTCGGCGACCGACCACGTGCCGTGCGCGCGGTGGGTGGTGTCGAAGCGGGCAAGGAGGACCGCGGCCGCGACCGCTTGCGTCGCGGCCAGCGTGAGCGCGCCGATGACCAGCCAGAATGCCTGCCGCACCGGGGCGCATGGGCGCCTGGGCGCCTGCCGTCCGCCATCACGCTCAGCGTACGACCGGTCACCGCGACCGGTCCAGACTCACCCCGTGCTCATCACAGGGCCGTTTGCGGGGTGGTCGCGCGCCACCTCGCGGCGCGTACGGCAGGATGGACGCTGCACGTGACCGCAAGCAACCGATTCCGCCAAGGAGTTTTCGCATGGCGCTCAGCAAGCCCGACGTGACCCTGCCCGACGGCCCGCCGCCCGCCGACCTCGTGGTCGAGGACATCACCGTCGGTGACGGCGCGGAGGCCCGCCCCGGCCAGCAGGTCAGCGTCCACTACGTGGGCGTGTCCCTGTCGACGGGCAAGGAGTTCGACGCGTCGTGGAACCGTGGCGGCACGTTCGACTTCGGCCTCGGTCAGGGCCAGGTCATCGCCGGATGGGACCAGGGCGTGGCCGGCATGAAGGTCGGCGGCCGGCGCAAGCTGGTCATCCCGCCGCACCTGGGCTACGGCAGCCGGGGCGCCGGCGGCGGCCTCATCAAGCCGGGCGAGACCCTGGTCTTCGTGGTGGACCTCGTCGGCACCCGGTAAGTCCGAATACCCGTCCATGGGTCCGGTATTCCCACCGGACCCATGGATTGCAATGCGGTAATTCACAGCGGACGCTCAGCCCGACCCGGACATCGAGGTGGGATGCTGGACCATCGGCGTCGGCCGGCAGGCTTTTTCACCACGTCACAACGCCATAGAGGGGTGTGCAGATGACATTGCAGTCGGCGGCACCGCGCGCCAAGCGCATCCTGATGATCGGCGCGCCGGGCGCCGGCAAAGGCACTCAGGCCCAGCTGATCGCGCAGCAGTTCGGCATCACCCACATCGCCAGCGGCGACCTGCTCCGCAAGAACATCGCCGAGGGCACGACGATCGGCCGCACGGTCGAGGAGATCGTCAACAAGGGTGAGCTGGTCCCCGACTCGATCATCATGGACATGCTCCGCAAGCCGGTCCTCGCGGCGAACGCCGACGGCGGTTACGTCCTGGACGGCTTCCCGCGCACCGTCGAGCAGGCCGAGGCGGCCTATCGCACCGCCGGTGACCTCGGGGTCGGCGTGCAGATCGCGATCCACCTCGACGTGCCCGAGGACGAGCTGACCCGGCGGATGCTGGCCCGGGCCCGCGGCGCCGACGACACCGTCGACGTGATCAAGCACCGGATCAAGGTGTATGAGGAGAAGACCCGCCCCCTGCTGGACTACTACCAGCAGCGTGAGCTGCTCATCCAGGTCAACGGCGCCCGCCCCGTCGGCGAGGTGACCTGGTCGATCGTGGTGCAGCTGCAGCGGGCGTTCAAGCAGCGCCCGGCCGCGACCCGCGCCGCCGCCGCGTAAGCGTTCGTCCGGAAGGGCCCGGCTGCTGCCGGGCCCTTCCGTCGTTTCAGCCGGACAGCGCGGCCGAGACGACGCCGCGGGCCTCCTGCTGGATGCGCTCCAGATGCTCGGGGCCCTGGAACGACTCCGCGTAGACCTTGTAGACGTCCTCGGTGCCGGACGGCCGCGCCGCGAACCAGCCGGACGCCGTGACGACCTTCAGCCCGCCGAGCGCGGCGCCGTTGCCGGGCGCGGCGGTCAGCTTCGCCGTGATCGGCTCGCCGGCCAGGTCCGTCGCCGTCACCTGCTCCGGCGACAGCTTGCCCAGCACCGCCTTCTCCTCACGGGTCGACGCGACGTCGATCCGCGCGTACGCCGGCGCGCCGTGCCGCGCGACGAGGTCCGCGTAGTGCTCGCTCGGCGACCGGCCCGTCGTCGCGATGATCTCCGCGGCGAGCAGGCACAGCAGCAGGCCGTCCTTGTCGGTGGTCCACACGTCGCCGTTGCGGCGCAGGAACGACGCCCCGGCGCTCTCCTCACCGCCGAACCCGACGGAGCCGTCCAGCAGCCCCGGCACGAACCATTTGAAGCCGACGGGGACCTCGATGAGCGTGCGGCCGAGATCCGCCGCCACCCGGTCGATCATCGACGACGACACGAGCGTCTTGCCGATCGCGGCGTCCTTCGCCCAGCCGTCCCTGTTGCCGAACAGGTACTGGATGGCGACGGCGAGGAAGTGGTTGGGGTTCATCAGGCCCGCGTCGGGGGTGACGATCCCGTGCCGGTCCGCGTCCGCGTCGTTGCCGGTGGCGACCTGATACTCGGCGCGCTTGCCGATCAGCGACGCCATCGCGTTCGGCGACGAGCAGTCCATGCGGATCTTGCCGTCCCAGTCGAGGGTCATGAACCCGAACGTCGGGTCGACGTCCGGGTTGACCACGGTCAGGTCCAGCTTGTGCCGTTCCGCGATGGCGCCCCAGTACGCGACGCTCGCACCGCCGAGCGGGTCGGCGCCGATGCGGACCCCGGCGTTCGCGATCGCCGCGATGTCGATGACGGACGGCAGGTCGTCGACGTACGCGGCGAGGAAGTCGAACCGCCCGGTGGTGTCCTTGTTCAACGCCCGCGCATAGGGGATCCGCCGGACGTCTTTGAGGCCGCCGGCCAGGATCGCGTTCGCGCGGTCCTGGATCCACTTTGTGACGTCGGTGTCGGCGGGCCCGCCGTGCGGCGGGTTGTACTTGAACCCGCCGTCCTCCGGCGGGTTGTGCGACGGGGTCACCACGACCCCGTCCGCGCCGAGGTGCCGGTGGGTGAGGATCGCGTGCGACAGGGCGGGCGTCGGCGTGTACCCGTCGCGGCTGTCGATGAGCACCTGTACCCCGTTGGCGGCGAACACCTCGAGGGCGCTGACCGTCGCCGGCTCCGACAGGGCGTGGGTGTCCTTGCCGACGAAGAGGGGTCCCGTGTACCCCTGAGCCGCCCGGTACTCACAGATCGCCTGGCTCACCGCGACGATGTGGTCCTCGTTGAACGAGCGGCGCAGGCTCGACCCGCGGTGCCCGGACGTGCCGAACGCGACCTGCTGCGCGGGGTCGGACACGTCGGGGTGCTCGGCGTAGTAACTGGTGATGAGTCGCGGGACGTCGACGAGGTCGGAACGCTGCGCCGGCGTGCCGGCACGGGGATGGACGGACATACCGCATACGTTGCCACGTCGCCCTTCCCGGTGCGACACGACTGGGCCATCACCGGAAACAAACCGCCGTTACACTCCCGCGCATCGATGGCCCCTATCACCCCAGCGAGGCGATGATGACCACCGCGGTGTCGATGTATTCCCGGGTCGGCGGCGGCCCCGCCGTCAAGCACGTCGTCGACCAGCTGTACACCTGGATCCTCACCGACGAGGAGCTCTCCCCCTACTTCGAGAACGTCACCGTCGAGTCGCTGAAGCGGCACATGGCGGCGCTGCTGTCCCAGGTGCTGGGCGGCCCCGCCGAGTACACGGGCCGCGAACTGGCCGACTCGCACCGGGACCTGGCGATCACCGACGGCCACTACACCCGGGTCGTCGACCTCGCCCTGGCCGCGCTCTTCCTGGCCCACGCCCCGCGCGACGTCGTCGCCGCCGTCGAGGACACCCTGCTGCAGGTGAAGCCCGACATCGTCGCCGCCGTGCAATGATCCACACATGACGTGGACCGCGCCCGACGCACCGCCGTTCGGAGGTTCGCTCGTCGCCGACGAGCGAACCCTGCTCGAAGGCTTCCTCGACTGGCAGCGCGCCGTCCTGGTCGGCAAGTGCACCGGCCTCACGGGTGAGGAGCTCGCCCAGCGCTCCACTCCCCCGTCGACGCTGTCGCTGCTCGGCCTGCTGCGCCACGTCACCGACGTCGAGCGGGAATGGTTCCACCTCCGCTTCCGCGGCACCCCGGTCCCGTACCTGTACCGCCGCGACGACGCACCCGACGCCGCCTTCGACGAGGCCTCCTCCACGAGCGCGGAGGAGGACTACGGCATGCTGATCGCGCAGTGGCAGTCGTCCCGCGTCGCGGTCGCCGGCGCCGCCCTGGACGACTTCTTCGAGGACCGCCAACGCGGCCCCATGTCCCTGCGCGCCGTCTACCTGCACCTCATCCAGGAGTACGCCCGCCACAACGGCCACGCCGACCTCCTCCGCCAGCGCATCGACGGCGAAACCGGCTGACACCGTCCCGCCGCCACAGCTATCGTGGCCGCCGTGCACCGCAGCCTCGCCTCGGCGATCGACACGCTGTACGAGGTTTTCGGTGCCGTCCCCCGCCCGGCGTCCGTCGAGGGCTGCCCGTGCTGCTGGTTGCCGTCCGACGCTTCGGCGCTGCTGCAGCCTGTACCGCAGCGGTCGCTGCCGGCACTGGCCCTTGCCCCGTACGCGACGGCAGCGCCGTTCACGGCCGGTTCGGCCGACGACTTCCGGCACTTCCTGCCCCGGCTGCTCGAGATCAGCGTCACCGAGGGGTTCGGCGGCCCGGACGCCGGCTTCATGGCCTACCCGACGATCGAGCCGTTCCTCGGCCGCCTCCGCCACGCCGGCTGGACGACGTGGGCCCCTTCCGAGCAGGCAGCCGTCCGGGGCTTCCTCGACGCACTCTGGCTCGGCACCCTCACCACCGACCCGGCGTCGTCGACCTTCTTCGCCGACGACGTCCTCTGCGCCCTCGGCAACGCCGTCGACGACCTCACCCCGTTCCTCGCGACCTGGGCCGCTCTGCTCGCCGCCCCGCACCCGGCCGCCCACCTGCGCGAGCTGCGCACCCAGCCGTCCGTCAACGCTTTCTGGGAAGACCGCGCCACCCAGCACAACCAGGTCACCGCCTGGCTGGCCGTCAACGGGTGAGCACGACGGCGACCCACCGGGACACCGTCGCCGGCCGGTGCGGCCCGGCCGGGCGGCGGCGTCAGGACCGGGCGAGGGCCTGGGTGAGGTGCCGCCGGGAGGTGACGCCGAGCTTCCGGAAGATCTTGTTGAGGTGGTACTCGACGGTGGAGGTGGTGATGAACAGGCGGGTGGCGATCTCCGTGTTGGTCGCGCCCTGGGCGGCGAGGGCCGCGACCTGACGCTCCTGCGGGGTCAGTTCCCGGGTGGCCGCCACGGTACGGGGGCGGGCCCGCTGACCGGTCGCCGACAGCTCGGTGCGGGCCCGGTCGGCGAAGGCGTGCGCGCCCATGGCCGCGAAGGCGTCGTACGCGGTCTGCAGCGCCGCTCTCGCCTCGGTGCGGCGTTTGCGGCGGCGCAGCCACTCGCCGTGCAGGAGGTGGGTGCGGGCGAGCTCGGTGGTGACGGTCGTGCCGGCCAGGTGCGTCGCCGCCTGGTGGTAGAGCGCCTCGGCGTCGGTGTCGGTGGCCAGCAGCGCGCGGGAGCGGGCCAGCACGCCCAGGGCCCATGGGGTGCCGCTGGCGGTGGCCCGGGCGCTGAGCCGGGCGAGCGCCGCCCGGGCGGTCCCGGGGTCGCCGGCGCGGACGGCGGCCTCGACGAGGTTGGGCAGCATGCGGTTGCCGTGGATGATGCCGTCGTCGCGGAAGGCCGGCCGCAGGTGCTCCAGCGCGTCGGTGTACCGGCCGAGGCCGAGCTCCAGGATCGCCAGGCAGTTGCGGGCGTTGTCGCCGAGTGAGCCGAACCCGCGTCGCTCCTCCCAGACCGTGATCGCCGTGTCGGCGGCGGCCCGGGCCGGTCCTTCGAGGCCCCGCCAGGCCAGGAGTTCGACCTGGTACGACGTGTCGCCGGCCGGGCTGCCGATGAGGTTGCCCGTCTCGGCGGCCTCGGCGTGACAGGCGGCGGCCCGCTCGAGGTCGCCGGACCACGTGGCGGCCGTCGCCAGGCCGATCAGCGCGGCGATGACGGTCTGCAGCGCGCCGCGCTGCCTGGCGAGCGCTTCGGCGTGCCGCAGGCCCGCGAGGAAGCCCTCGTCGTCCCACAGGTCCTCGGCGATGAGGTGGCGGCCCGCCAGGGCGAAGGGCCCGACGGGTGCCAGCTCCCGCTCGGCGCGCACGGCCGTCGCCGCGGCGCGCAGCAGCGGCACCGCCGGGGCGTACCCGACGGCGAGGCGCGTGGCCAGGGCTTCGACCAGCAGGCGCACGGTGGTGGTCGGGCCGTCGGCGCGACCGGCCGCGAGCAGCGCGGCGCGGGCCACCTCGGTGCGGGTCGTGCCGGCCGTGTGCCGGCCGGCCACGACGGCGGCGACGAGCGCCTCGTACAGGGCGCCGTGGCGCAGGTCGTCGGGCAGGTCGGTGTCCTCGGCGACCGCCAGCATCGCGGCCGGTGTCACGTTCGCGACCCCGCCGCCGAGCCAGTCCAGCGCGGCGCGGAGCCGGTGCGCGGTCGCCCGCAGGACGGGCGTGTGCAGGGCTGGTGTGGCCTGCGCGAGGCGCCGCCGGGCCGCGACCGGGTCGTCGGCGGCGAGGTGCGCGCCCGCGGCGGCGAGCAGGCGGCGGGCCCGGGGCCGGGGGTCGGGGGTCAGGTCGGCGGCCCGAGACAGGAACGTCGCCAGGGACGCGTAGCCGCCGCTGACGTGGGCCTGCGGCGCGGCGCGTTCGAGCTCACCGGCGACGCTCTCGTCGAGGCCCGCGGTGGCCTGGGCGAGGTGCCAGGCCCGGCGGTCCGGGCTGGCGTCCCGGTCGGTCGCCTCGGCCAGCGCCGCGTGCACCCTGCGCCGCTGCGCCGCGGGGGCGGTGCCGTGGACCGCGGAACGCATCAGGGGGTGACGGAAGGCGATGCCGTGGGCCGTGGTCAGGATGCCGTCGGCGATCGCCGGGTCGGCGGCGTCGGGCGGCAGCCCGAGCCGGGCCGCGGCACGCCACAGCAACGCGTCGTCGTCCACAACGGGCACCGCCGCGGCACTGCCGAACGCCGGCCGCACCGCCGCGCCACCAACGGCCGTCGACCGGTCCGCCGCGGCTCCACCCAAGAGCGACCGGTCCGCCGCGGCTCCACCCAAGAGCGACCGGTCCGCCGCGGCTCCACCCAAGAGCGACCGGTCCGCCGCGGCGCCGCCCAAGAGCGACCGGTCCGTCACGGCGCCGCCCAAAAGCGACCGGTCCGCCGCGGCTCCGCCCGAAGGCGACCGGGGCGCCGCGATCCAGGCCGACGGTGACCGTGTGCCGGCCGCGGCGACGAGCAGGAGCAGCGACTGCGTGGCCGCCGGCAGCCGGTGGACCTTGCGCAGCAGGTACGCCTCCAGGCCGCGGTGCAGCGGCAGCGGGTCGGGCAACGGGGCGCCGCCGGCGAGCTGCTCCCCGGACAGCCGGGCGGTCAGGTCGATCAGCGCGAGCGGGTTGCCGCCGGTCCCGGCGACGATCCGGTCCGCGACCGGCCGCGCGACCGGCCCCGGCGCGGTCCGGGTCAGCAGGTCGCGGGCGGCCGCGGCCGGCAGCCCGGCGATCGCGAGGGTGGGCAGGCCGTCCAGCTCGCGGGGCGGGCCCGGCTCGTCCGAGGCGGCGATCAGCAGGCCGGCGCCGCCGGTGTCCAGCCGCCGGGACACGAAGGCCAGCACGGCCAGGGTCTCGCGGTCCAGCCACTGGGCGTCGTCGACCAGGCAGAGCAGCGGCAGGCCGTCGGCGAGCAGGGCGAGGGCGGCGAGACCGACCAGGAACGCGTCCACAGTGGACCCGGCGGCCAGCCCGAACGCCCCGGCGAGGGCGGCGCGCTGCGGTCCGGGGAGCCGGTCCATCCGGCTGAGGAACGGCCGGAGCAGCCGGTGCAGCCCGGCGTACGCCAGCCGGTGCTCCGGCTCGACCCCGGCGACCCGGGTGACCCGAAGGTCCCCGGCGGCCGCCGCCGCGTGCTCCAGCAGCCGCGTCTTGCCGACCCCGGCCTCACCGGCGAGCACGAGCACGGCACCCCCACCCGCGCCGGCGCTCGTGCCTGCGCCCAAGCCCAAGCCCGTGCCCGTGCCGGTGCCCGTGCCGGTCCGGACGGCGGCGACGAGTTCTTCGACGGCCGCGCACTCCTGCGACCGTCCGTGCAACGGCGGCGATGCGGACCCGGCTGGTGCCAATGACGGCGCGATCACGGTACGTACCGTAGGCGGCGGCGGACGGGGGTCTCCATACGTCACGTGACGGTCTACGCTTCGGTGCCGGTGCGGGGTGATCGCCGGCAGATGCGGATGAGGAATGACGCTGTTCGGTCGTGAGCGGGAGTCGCGGCGGCTGGCCGAGTTCGTCGCCTCGGCGCGCCGTGCCGGTGGTGGCGGTGGTGCGCTGGTGGTGCGCGGCGAGGCCGGCATCGGCAAGTCGGCGCTGCTGCGGCAGGCCGTGTCGGCGGCCGGCGACGAGGGGCTGCTGGTGCTGTCGGCGGCCGGCACGGAGGCGGAGTCGCGGCTGCCGTTCGCCGGGCTGCACCAGCTGATCCGGCCCGTGCTCGGCCGGGCCGAGGACCTGCCCGGTCCCCAGCGGGAGGCGGTGCTGACGGCGTTCGGCATGGCGCACGGCACCGCGCCGGACCTGTTCCTCGTCGCGCTGGCGGTGCTCAACCTGCTCGGCGAGGCGGCCGCCGAGTCCGGGGCGCTGCTGGTCGTGGAGGACGCGCACTGGCTGGACGCGCCCAGCGCCGACGCGCTCACGTTCGTCGCCCGCCGCCTGGGCTCCGACCCGATCGTGCTGCTGGCGGCGATGCGGGAGGGCTACGCCGGGCCGTTCGCCGCCGGGCTCGAGCAGCTGCGCCTGGAGCGCCTGGACGACGTGGCGGCGGCGGCCGTCGTCGACGCGCGGGCGCCGGGGCTGCCGGCCGGGCCGCGGCGGCAGCTGCTGGACGAGGCGGCCGGCAACCCGCTGGCGCTGGTCGAGCTGCCGATCGACGCCCGCGGCCGGAGTGCCGGCGCGTTGACCGCCAGGCTGGAGGAGGCGTTCGCGGCGCGGGTGTCCGGGCTGCCCGGACCGGCGCGGGCGCTGCTGCTGGTCGCGGCGGTCAACGACGGCGACGCGCTGGCCGAGGCGATGGACGCCGCCGCGGCCGTCACCGGCGGTGCGGTGACGGTGCACGACCTGACGCCCGCGATCGCCGCCGGGCTGGTCGACCTGGACCGGGCGAGCATCCGCTTCCGGCATCCGCTGATGCGCTCGGCGATCCAGCAGCGGGCGGCGCCCGCCGAGCGGCTCGCGGCGCACGCCGCCCTGGCCGATGTCGTGCGCGGGCAGGCCGACCGCTGGGTGTGGCACCGCGCCGGGGCGTCCCACGCCCCGGACGACGCCGTTGCCGACGACCTGGAGCGGGCGGCGACCGGCGCGCAGCGCCGCGGTGCGGTGGTGCCCGCGGTCGCGGCGCTGCAACGCTCCGGCCAGCTGACGGTCGATCCCGGCCGGCGCACCGACCGGCTGCTGCGCGCCGCCGAGCTGGCGGTCGACCTGGGCCGGCACGACATCGTCGGCGCCCTGCTGCAGGAGGTCGGCTCCGGGAGCCTGTCGTTCACCCAGCGGGCGAGGCGGCTTTGGGTCGAGTCGAGCTTCGGTGACGGCCTGCGCGACCAGAAGACCGGACCGGCCGCGCTGGCCGAGGTCGCCGCCGAGGTCGCCGCCCGGCTGGAACGGCACGACGACGGCCTCCGGCTCGCCATGCGCCTGCTCACCAGTGCGGCGCTGCGCTGCTTCTTCTCCGGTGCCGACGCCGAGGCCGTCCGCCGCGTCGTGGAGGTGACGGAGTCCCTGCCGGTCGCGGCGGATCATCCGGAGCGGCTGACCATCCTCGCGTTCGCGGCGCCGGTCGAGCGGGGTTCGGTCGTGATCGACGGCCTGCGGGGGTTCGCGGCCCACGCCGGGTCCGAGGCGCAGACGCTGCGCCAGCTCGGCGCCGCGGCGACCGTCGTCGGCGCCTTCGACCTCGCGGAGCTGTGCTCCACGGCATCGGTCCCGGATCTGCGGGCGCAGGGCCGCCTGGGGTCGCTGACCCGGGCCCTCGCCGCGATGGCCTGGTATGCGGCGGTCCAGGGCGACCTGAGCGCGGGGGTCCCGGCCGCCGAGGAGGCCGGCCGGCTGGCGCTGGAGACGTCGCAGCCGCTGTACCACGGCATCGCCGAGTCGGCCGCGGCGGTGCTGGCCGCGCTGGGCGGGCAGGCGGACCGGGCGGCGGTGCTGGCCGACGAGACCGAGCGGCGTGGGGTCGCCGCGGCCGTCCGGCCGGTGCTGGCGATGGTCCAGCTCGCCCGCGGGCGCGCGGCGCTGGCCGACGGGCGGTACGCGGACGCGTACGGCGAACTGTGCCGGATGCACGAGCCGGCCGACCCGGCATTCCACGCCGGGCTGCGCTGCACGGCCCTGATCGACCTGGTCGAGGCGGCCTTCCACAGCGGGCACCGGGACGAGGCCGCCGCAGTGGTCGCCGATCTCGAGGCGGCCGGACGGCGCAGCTCGTCGCCGGCCCTGCACGCCGGGCTGCGCCATGCCCGGGCCGTGCTCGCCGACGACGAGCACGCGGAGGCGTTGTTCCGTGCGGCGCTCGCCGGCGAGACGGCCAGGTGGGTGTTCTCGCGGGCCCGGACGCAGCTCGCGTACGGCCAATGGCTGCGCCGGCAGCGCAGGACCGTCGCGTCGCGGGCGCCGTTGCGGGCGGCCCGCAGCGCCTTCGACGCGCTCGGTGTCGCGCCGTGGGCGGAGCGGGCCGGGCAGGAGCTGCGCGCCGCCGGCGAGACCAGCCGCGCCCGGCCCGCGACCGGACGGGCCGAGCTCACCCCGCAGGAGCTGCAGATCGCCCAGCTGGCGGCGCAGGGCATGACCAACCGGGAGATCGGCCAGGCCCTGTACCTCTCGCACCGCACGGTCAGCACGCACCTGCACAACATCTTCCCCAAGCTCGGGATCACCGCCCGGGCTCAGCTGCCACCGATCGTCGGTGACCTCACAGACTGGTGACCAGGCCGCCGTCGACGGTGAAGTTGGCGCCGGTCACGTTAGCGGCCAGGTCCCCGGCGAGGTACAGCACCAGCGCCGCGACCTCCTCCGGCTCGGTGAACCGCCCGGTCACCGACTGCCGCGCGGCGCCCTCCGCGATCTGCCCGGGGTCGCCGCCCCGGTCCCGGGCGAGGGTGGCGGCGACGCCGCCGTCGCCGAGCCACAGGTCGGTGCTGACCGGCCCGGGGCTGATCGTGTTGCACCGCACGCCCTTGGGACCCCCCTCCTTCGACATCGCCTTGGAGAAGTTGACCAGGGCGGCCTTCGCGGCGCTGTAGTCGATGACGAGCGGGTCGGGCAGCGCCGCGTTGACCGACGCGATCGTGACGACGGCGGCGTTGCCGGTGGCGCACAGGTGCGGCCACGCGGCCCGGACGGTCCGGACGTGGGCGAGGAAGTTGATGTTCAGGGTCTCGGCCCACGCCTCGTCCGGGATCGCCAGGAAGCCGTCCGGGCGCGGGCGCACCCCGCCGACGTTGTTGACGAGCAGGTCGATGCGGCCGAACGCGGCGGCGGCGGCTTCGATCAGCCGGGCCGGGCCGTCCCCGGTGGCCAGGTCGACCGGGACCGGTCGCACGGTGCCGTCCTCGGCCAGCGCCGCCAGCTCACCGCCGACGTTCCTGGCTCCGGCCACCACCCGCACCCCCTCGGCGGCCAGCGCCCGCACGACGGCCAGGCCGATGCCCCGGCTGGCCCCGGTGACGACCGCGACCTTGCCGGTCAGCTGCAGGTCCACGGCGACCTCCTGGTGGGCGCGTTCACGCGGCGGACCGCTCGATCGCGTCGGCGTGCGTGTCCAGCCAGGCCAGGGCCGCGTCGGCGACCTCGCGCCAGCCGCTGTCGATCGTCAGGGAGTGCGCCCGGTCCGGGAAGTCCATGATCTCGGTGATCGCGCTGGAGTGCCGGTACTGCTTCAGCGTGGCGCGGGTGACCGACTCGGGCACGGTGTGGTCCTTGCCGCCCGTCATGAGCAGCAGCGGCCCGCGCAGCTCGTTGGCGGTGTCCACCTTGGCCGGCGAGTGCGGGTCGAAGTTCGCCGCGGCCGCCTCGAACAGCGGCTTGCCGGGCGCCGGGATCGTCCACCGCTCGAACAGCTCGTCGGACTCCTCCGGCGTGACGGCGTTGCCGAACGCGTACCGGAACTGCTCCGCCGTCAGCGACACGGACCGGTGCCGGTTCGCGGGGTTCTTGAACACCGGCAGCGTGGCCCGCAGCGCCGACAGCGGCAGCGGCAGGACGCCCTTGATCTGTGCGGCGTCGATCGCGACCGCGGCGGCGGCGAGGTCCTGCCCGAGCAGCTTCTGCGCGATCATCCCGCCGAAGGAGTGCCCGACCAGGATCGGCTTCACGTCCATGGCCCGGATGATCTCCGCGTAGTGCGCGACGACGTCGTCGATGCCGTGGTCGGCGATGCTCTCCGGGTTGGCCCGGGCCTCCGCGACCGTCGCCGGGTCGCCCGGCCAGCCCGGTGCGGACGCCGGGTAGCCGGCCTGCTCGAACGCCTCGATCCACAGGTCCCACGAGCTGGCGTGCAGCCAGAGTCCGTGGATGAAGAGGACGGGTCGTCGCGTGCTCATGATCGCCTCCCGATCGGGCCGGCGCCAGCCGCCGGCAACACCAGGGCACCACGGCGGACGGCCCCTTCGAACCCAGGAAAGTCCCCAGTCCTCTCATGTGGTGGTGTTCGTGGCCGCGACCGCGACCGCAGGCAGCGGCGCCTCAACGGCGGCGCGACGTGGCCGCAGCAGACCGACCGCCGGAAGTTCGACGCAGTGGTGGACGGCCATCGCGGCGAGGAGGCTGATCGCGAGGACCGACACCGTGACCAGGGCCGCGACCAGTGGCGTGGCGTGGTGCGGGAGCAGGCCGAGACGGCCGTAGGCCAGGTACGTCAGGTAGTGCACCAGGTAGAAGGCGAACGACACCTCCCCCAGGTACAGCAGCACCGGCCGGGTCCAGATGGTCCGCACGCCGGTGAGGTCGGCCCGGGCGGCCGCGGCGACGACGAGGGTGACCGGCACGAGGGTCAGGGCGTGCTGGTTGAGCGGATAGGGCACCGTCAGCGCGGCCAGGGCGCCGGCCCCGAGCAGGGCGAAGGACCAGCGCAGCCCCGGCCCGCGCCAGGCACCCGCCCGGACGAGCAGGGCGACCGCGATCCCGAGGGTGAACTCGGCCATGCGGACCGGTGGGAACATGTATCCGAGCCAGAGGGCGAACGGCCGGTCCGCCGTGGTGAGCGCGAGGCCGGCCACGATGACCGCACCGGCCAGCCCCGCCGCGACGGTCCACAGGCCCGTAGGGCCGAGCCGGCGCAGCTGCCCGTACACCAGCGGAAAACACAGATAGAAGAAGGCTTCGCACGAGAGGGACCAGCTCACCGGGTTGAGCGCGCCGAACACCGCGGCGTCCGGGAACCACGTCTGGGTGAGGGTCAGGTGCGCGGCGAGCTGCAGGGGGCCGGTGCCGCCGACGACGAGGAGGGCGAGCAGGGTCGTGACCAGGGTCGCGGGGTAGATCTTGCTGAAGCGGCGCCACCAGAAGGTGCGCGCCCGCACGGCGTCGCGGGCGGACCAGGTCAGGACGAAGCCGGACAGGACGAAGAAGAACGAGACGCCCATGGCGCCGCCGTTGACGAGCATGGCCCAGAGGACGGCCCGGACCGGTTTCGGGGCGACCAGGTCCGGGTCGTAGAACAGTTCGAGGGTGTGCTGACCGAACACGACGAGCGCCGCCGCCCAGCGCAGGCCGGTGAGGGCCGGCAGACGGCTGTCGCGGTTCACGTTTGATGTCTAGTCACTCTTCCCGGCCCGCGCCCACCGGGCCGGGAAGAATTCACCCCGATGTGACCAGTGGTAACTTTCAGCGACGTTGAGGTCACCGGTTGATGTCGTCGCGACCCCGGCCGCGGTCACGGTCGCTCCAGTTCGCACCGGCGCCGCCGCGGCCCTCCCCGGTGCGGCCACGGATGCCCCGCAGACTCATGGTCGCCAGGCCGAGAGCCACGATGACGAGGGCGATGACGATGTTGCTGGCGATGGAGCCGCCGCTGGGGTGCGCGCCCTGGATGACCCATGGCGCGACGAAGGTCCAGACGCCGATGACGACGGGCACCCAGGTCACCCCGTGGGTCCGGCCGTAGGCGACGGTGAAGCCGGCGGCCAGGGCGGTGACGAGCACCCCGCAAATGAAGTTGTTGACCGCGAGGTCGGGCTCGAAGATTGCGAACCCGAGGATCCACGGCGACAGGGCGAGGTAGAGCCCGGCGAGCATCAGCGCGCCGTCGGTGACGTGGGCGGTCGGCGTCTCCGCCGCACTGTCGTAGCGGGCCCGCAGCTCCACGATGTCCGGATGCTGGTCGAGGTCCGCGATCGGGCGGGTCATGACGGTCCCCTTTCCTTGTTCGGATCCGTGCACTAACCCGTTCGGGCGAGAACTAACACGGTGCGGGGGGGGGGGGGGGGGGGGGACAGCCGCTCGCACACCTTTTTTGGGGGGGGGGGGGGGGAGGGGGGGGTGGCGCTCTCTGGGGGCGGGTGGACTTAGGGGCGGAAAGAGGAGG
>NZ_JBVJIJ010000009.1:0-360627 GCF_055586325.1 Dactylosporangium sp. NPDC051087
CAGGGCCGCCGGGCCCGGCTGGAGTTCAAGCACTACGTGCGGCACACGATGACGCAGACGATCCTGAACCCCGACGAGGTCGAGGGCTGGCGCGGTGTCATCCGCGACGGCGAGGTGGTCCTGGACCACGACACCGCACTGCAGCAGGAGCGCGAACGCGAGGAGCAACAGGAGCCGCAGGAAGAGCAGCCGGAAGACGCCGATGCGCGGAACGAGGCCGCCGAGCACGAGGCCGAGCACGAGGACGAGGACGAGGAGAAGGACGAGGAAAGGGACGAGGAGAAGGACGAGTACGAGGACGACGAGACCGCGGAAGAGGACGAGACCGCGGAGGGCGACGACGAGGGCGAGACGCCGCAGGCGCGCCCCCGGCAGCGCACCGCGCGGCGCCGGACCGGCACCGCACCCCGCGAACGCCGCGACCCCGAACGTGGAGATCGCCGCCAGCGCAGCACCACGAGGGGGTGAACGAGCATGTCGGTCGTGCAGGCCGGCGGCGGCGGTGGGCAGTCCTCGTCGCTCGCCGACGTGATCGACACCATTCTCGACAAAGGACTGGTGATCGACGCGCACGTGAGCGTCGGGGTCGTCGGCATCGAGATCCTCACCATCGACGCGCGGGTCGTCGTGGCCGGCGTCGACACGTATCTACGGTTCGCGGAGGCGGCCAACCGGCTGGACCTGCGGGCGCAGGAAGGCAAGGGCCTGCCCGACGTGGTCGGCGGCGCCAAGGGCGCGGTGGCCGGGCACATGGGACGCCGGGCGGTCGAAGGCGCCGGCGAGAAGATCCTGTCGAAGGCCGGCGACGTGCTGGAGCAGATCGCCGGTCCGGCCGACGAGGACCGCGACCGGCAACGGCGACGCAGAGGAGACTGACGTGGCCACCGACACCACCGGACTGCGGGTCGGCATGATGATCTACGGCGTGGTGCCCGCGGACGTCGAACCGACCGGGACCGCCCACGGCGTGGGCAGCCCGCCGGCCGACGTCACCACCGTGACCGAGGAGGACCTGACCGCGCTGGTGAGCGAGGTCCCGCTCGACCGGCCGCTCGGCCGGCCCGACGACCTGACCGCCTACCAGCGGCTGCTGGACGGCACCGCGGCCGTGGCGCCGGTGCTGCCGGTCCGCTTCGGCACCGTCCTGCGTGACCCGGACGCGGTGCGGCGGCTGCTGGCCGACCAGCACGACGAGATCGCCCCGCTGCTCGACCGGCTCGAGGGTCGCGTGGAGTACGTGGTGCGCGGCCGGTACGCCGAGGACGCCGTGCTCGCCGAGATCCTCGAGGCCGACCCCGACGCGCGCCGGCTGCGCGAGGACATCCAGGGGCGCCCGGAGCAGGAGACCACGCAGCAGCGCATGGCTCTGGGTGAGCGCATCAACGGCGCGATCGAGGCGCTGCGGCAGGCCGACACCCGGACCGCCGCCGGCAAGCTCGGCGCGGTCGTCGAGGACCTCGTCGTGGCCGAGCCGACCCACGAGCTGGACGCCGTGCACCTGCCGGTGCTGGTCGAACAGGACCGCCGCGCCGAGTTCGACGCGGTGCTCGCCGAGCTCGCCGACGACTGGAGCGGGCGGGTCGAACTGCGCACGCTCGGCCCATCCGCACCGTATGACTTCGTCACCCGGCTCGCGGCGGAGCGACAGGCCTGAGCCGTGGGCCTGCTCACGACGATCCTCACCCTGCCGCTCGCGCCGGTACGAGCGGTCACCGCCGTCGCGGAGCTGCTGCTGGAGCAGGCGGAGCAGGAGCTGTACAGCCCGCAGGGCCTGCGCCGGCAGCTGGAGGCGCTGGACGGGGCGGTGGCCCGCGGCGAGCTGAGCGAGGACGAGCGGCACGCCGCCGAGCAGGAGATCCTCGACCGGGTCGCCACCAGGACGACCGGCTGAACGACGGGAGGCAGAAGCATGACACCCTCCAGCACCGAACCTCGTGAGCGGCGGAAGCAGGCCCGTCCCGAGCCGCTGACCGCCGCGTCCATCGCCCGTCTCGCGGTCGACGAGGTCGGCGACCTGACCGACAAGGACACGATGGGCGTCGTGTCCGTCGAACCGGCCGAGGACGGTGGCTGGCTCGTCGGCGTCGAGGTCGTCGAGGAGCGCCGCATCCCGTCGTCGGCCGACATGCTCGGGCTGTACCTCGTCGAGGTCGACGACGACGGCGAACTGCTGGCCTGCCACCGCGACCGCCGGTACCTGCGCGGCAGCACCGACGCGAAGGCGGGCTGACATGGTTGCCTCGTCACAGGGACTCGGCCCCGCCCCCGCGCTCGGCACCGGGCACCAGCCGACGAACCTCGCCGACATCCTCGAACGGGTCCTGGACCGGGGCCTGGTGATCGCCGGTGACATCCAGGTCAACCTGCTCGACATCGAGCTGCTCACCCTCAAGCTGCGGCTGGTCATCGCCTCCGTCGACACGGCGCGGCAGCTCGGCATCGACTGGTGGGAGACCGATCCGTGGCTGTCCTCGTCCGGCCGCCGGGCGACCGGGCGCGGTGCCGCGGGGCGCGACGCGCTCGACCGCGACGCCACCGACCGCGAAGCCCTCGGGCCCCGCGAGGCGGACCGCGACGATCTCGGGGCGGCGACCCGGCCGGCGGTCGGGCCGGCCGGCGACCGGCGTGCGGCCCGGCCCGCGGTGGAGCCGGCGTACCAGGTGGTCGACCACGACCGCCGCACCGAGGATCACGACCACTATCCGGAGGACGCGGACACCCGTCCCCGGATCCGCCGGCGCGGTGACGAGCGGTGAGCGGCGAGTGGCGGCTGTGGCTGCACGCCGTCGCGCTCGACGGCGGGCCCGTCGAGGTCGCCGGCATCGGTGACGCGCCCGTCCGCGTGGTCCACGCCGCGGGCCTGCACGCCTTCGTCAGCCCGGCACCGGCCGGCCTGTCCGGCGCGGACGCCCTGCAGGCGCACCTGGAGGACCCGGAGTGGGTGGCACGGACCGCGGTCGAGCACCACCGGGTCGTGGCGGCGCTCGCCGATGCCGGCCCGGTCCTGCCCGCGGGTCTCGCCACGGTGTGCAGCGACGAGTCCCGCCTCACCGCGTTCCTCGCCGAGCACGCCGCCGGGCTCACCGGTGCGCTGGACCGCCTGACCGGGCGGACCGAGTGGGGCGTCAAGGGATACGTGCGCGACCGTCCGGCGCCGGCGCCGGCACCCACGGCGGGCGGCCCGGGCACCGCCTACCTGCAGCGCCGCCGCGCCGAACTGTCGGACCGCGAACGGCACCACGACGAGGCGGTCCGCGACGCGGACGCGGCCCACGCCGCGCTGTCCGGCCGGGCGGACGGGGCGCACCTGCACCCGCCCCAGGACCGGCGGCTGTCCGGCGAGCCGGAGGTGATGGTGCTCAACGGCGCCTACCTGGTGCCCGACGCGGAGGCCGAGGCGTTCGCGGCCGCCGTCGACGCCCTCGGCGCCCGGCACCCCACGATCACGCTGCGGCTCACGGGGCCGTGGCCGCCGTACTCGTTCGTCCCCGCACTCGCCATGGGACCGCCGGAGGCGGACCGCCTGCCGGGTGCCGCCCCCGCGCACGCCGGCGGGCCGTCGTGAGCGTGCCCGCCCACTCCCGCGAGGTCGCCCTCGTCGACCTGCTCGACCGGGTGCTGACCACCGGCGTCGTCGTCGCCGGGGACATCACGATCGCCATCGCCGACGTCGACCTGGTCCGGGTGTCCCTGCGGGCGCTGGTCTCGTCGGTCTCGACCGCGTCCGGCGGCGCGGACCCGGACGGGAGCTGGTCGCCGTGACCGGGCCGCCCCGGGACACGCGGGTCGAACTGGACCGGGAGTCCGTCGAACGCGGTTTCGCCTCGCTCGTCCTCACGGTCGTGGAGCTGCTGCGCCAGCTCGTCGAACGGCAGGCGCTGCGCCGGGTGGACGACGGAGACCTCACCGCGGAGCAGGTCGAGCGGATCGGGCTCACGCTCATGGCGCTCGAAGAGCGCATGACCGAGCTCCGCGAGCACTTCGGCCTGCGCCCCGAGGACCTGAACATCGACCTCGGCCCGCTCGGCCCGCTCCTGCCCCGCGACTGACCGGCCCGCCACCACACCTCCGGGTTCAGTTGACGAGCAGGAAGTTGTCCACGGAGGACGCCGGCACCCAGCGGCGGCCGTACGCCTCCGGGTTGTTGAAGTTGTACTCCTCCAGGAACACCATGCTGCCGTTGATGCCGGAGACCCAGGCGACGTGGCCGTAGGAGCCGCCGTTCCACTGGGCGACCGCGCCCGGCGCCGCGGTGTGGCTGATCGCGCCGCCGTACTTCGCGGTCGCCTCGTCCCAGTTCTTGGCGTTGTAGTAGTTCCAGCCGTTGAAGTTCGGTGGCTTGCGGGAGTAGTACTTGTCGACCCGTGAGGCCACGAACGACGTGCACTGGTTCTTCACGAACTCGTACGGGTCCAGCACCGGGAACCAGTAGTCGCGCCACGGGTAGTCGTCGACCGGGCCGAACGCCATCACGGTGCCGCTGCGGGCGCCGTACTTGCCGAAACGGTCGGCGACCACGCGGTACTCGTAGCAGCCGGTCGTGTAGCTCACCGTCGTCGACGTGCCCGTGATCATCATCTTGATGGTCTGCCAGCCGCCGCCCCGGCACGCGCGGGCCTCCACCGAGTAGCCGGTGGCGTTGGAGGCCGCGTTCCAGGCCACCGTCACCGTCGAGTCCGATGTGGACGTCGAGCTCGGATACGCGCGCACGTTGCCCGTCGCGCCCGGCGTGATGACGGTGAGCGTCACCGGCGCGACGTTCGAGTTGCCGCTGAGCCCGGCGAGGTTCTCCGCGCGCAGCATGAAGTCGTACGAGCGGCCGGGCGTCAGCAGGCTCATCGTGAACGTGCAGCACGTCGTCACCGGGTACGCCGCCCGCGTCCACGCCGACGTGCCCGAGTAGCGGTAGTAGATCCAGTAGTACACATTGGACGGTGTGGATCCGGTCCAGCTCAACCGGACCGCGGTGTCGCCCTGCGCGGCCGCCGACAGCGAGCCCGGCGCGGTCGGCAGCGGCGGCATCGGGCGGGCGCCCGCGGCCACCGACGCCGCCGAGTCACCGGCGAGGTTCGTGGCCCGCAGCCGGAACTCGTAGTAGGTGCCGTTCGTCAGGTACGTCACCGTGAACGTGCAGCACGTCGACACCGGGTACTCCAGGCGCTGCCACGTGCCGCCGGCCGGGCGGTACTCGACCCAGTAGTAGACGTTCGGCGTGCTGCTGGCGGTCCAGCGCAACGTGATCCGCCCGTCGCCGACCGCCGCGGTCAGCCCCGTCGGCGCGGCCGGCAGCGGCGGCAACGGGCGCGCACCGGCCACATTGGACGCCGGGCTGTCGCCGGAGACGTTGTTCGCCCGCAGCCGGAACTCGTACGTGGTGCCGTTGGCGAGCAGCCCGACCGTGTACGTGCAGCACGTCGACAGCGGGTACTGCAGCCGCTGCCAGCTGCCGCCGGCCGGGCGGTACTCGACCCAGTAGTAGACGTTGGCGGTGGCACTGGCCGTCCAGCGCAGCGTCACCTGCCCGTCCCCGGCGGTCGCGGTCAGCCCGCTCGGCGCCTTCGGCAGCCCGCCGGTCGAGGTGGCCCTGGCGGTCGCGGACGCGGGGCCCTCGCCGCCGGGGTTCTCCCCGGTCACCTTGAACTCGTAGACGTGCCCGTTGACGAGCGGACCCCACGACGCCGACGTCCGGTCGGTCGGCAGCCCCGACTTCACGAAGGCGCCACCGGCGGTCACGTCCCGCGAGTAGATCCAGTAGTACAGGCTCGGCGCCGGCGCGTCCCAGTCGAGGTCGATCGTGCCGTCCCCGGCCGCGACCGCCTTCAGCCCGGTCGGCGCCGGCGGCGGCGAGAACCTCGACGTGGCGCGGGCCGCCGCGGACACCGGGCCCTCACCGGCGGAGTTCGCGGCGGTCACCGTGAACTCGTAGACGTGGCCGTTGGTGAGGTACCCGGCGGTGAACGACAGCGCCGTCGTCGGCAGCGACAGCCGGGTCATCGCGCCGCCGGCCGTCACGTCCCGCATGGCGACCCAGTAGTACAGGTCGGGCCCGGCCGACGCCCACGCCAGGCCGATCTGCCCGTCGCCGCGGGCGGTCGCCGTCACCCCGGTCACCGTCGCCGGCAGCGGGACGTTCGGCGTCGCGCGCACCAGGTTCGCCGGCCCGGACTCGCCGCCCGCCGCGACCGAGGTCACCTTGAACTCGTACTGGTGGCCGTTGACCAGGTAGCCCGCGGTCATCGTGCAGCAGGTCGAGATCGGGATGGACAGCTGCTGGAAGGTGGCCTCGCCGGCGGTCACGTCGCGCTGGTACACCCAGTACCAGACGTCCGGGGTGGGGCTGGTGTCCCAGGTCAGCTGCACCTGGCGGTTGCCGGCGACCGCGCGCAGGTTCGACGGCGCGGCCGGCGCCGGGTAGACCGCCGTGGCCTGGGCCAGGTTCGACGGGGGCGAGTCGCCGCCGAGGTTGTTCGCGACGATCTTGAACTCGTAGCGGTGGTTGTTCGCCAGGTACCCCGCCGTCAGGGTGGTCGCCGTCGTCGGCAGGGGCAGCTTCGTGAACTCGGTCTCGCCGTTGGTCACGTCCCGCTGGTACACCCAGAAGTAGACGTTGCTCGCGGTGCTGTTCCACGCGAGCCTGATCTGGCCGTCGTTCTGCGCCGTCGCGGTCAGCCCGGTCGGCGCGGCGGGCACGGTGTAGTGCACGGTCGCCTTGGCCGAGGTGGAGTACGGCGACTTCCCGCCGCCGTGCGACGCGGTGACGACGAACTCGTACTGGTGGTCGTCGGCGAGCCACGCCACGGTCGCCGTGGTGTCGGCCGGGCTGGGGTCGCCGACCTCCACGTAGTCGGTCTCGCCGGCGGTGAGGTCGCGGCGGGACACGTCGTAGCGCCACGCGTTCGGCACTGCCGACCAGGACAGGTTCACCGAGCCGTCGCTCTGCGGGCTCGCCGTGAGACCCGCCGGCGCGGCCGGTGGCGCGATCGTCATCAGCACGCCGCGTACCGGCGACGCGGGCCCTTCACCGTTGGCGTTGCGGGCGGTCACCTTGAACTCGTAGGTGTGCGCGGTCTTGAACCCGCCGAGCGTGGTGCTGCTGGTGGTGGGCTGGCCGACCCGCGCGAAGTGCGTCTGCCCGGCGGTGAGGTCACGCTGGTACACCACGTAGGACGGGCTGCCGCCGGGCCACGACAGGGCGACGGTGCCGGCGCTGGACGCGGTCGCGGTCAGCGCCGCCGGCGCGGCGGGCACGGTGGACGGGTCGGGCACCGGTCGCGGCCAGGCGATGTCGGCGAAGCGCGGGCGGTAGATGCGGGCGTCGTCGTAGAGGTCCCCGTCGTTGAGGGAGTTCACGTTGTACGACAGCAGCAGCTTCCCCGACGGCGCCAGCTCCGGGTGCACGTGGGCGTCGTAGACGATGACCCCGGACTGGTTCGCCGGCTCCGGCGCGGTGAGCAGGTCGACGGGCCCGGAGAACGGGCCCCACGGGTTGCTCGCGGTGTAGGCGACGACCTGCGAGTTGAACACCACGTTGCTCTCGACCGTGACGAGGACCCACTGGCCGCCGAACTTCTGCACGCCGTACGCGCTGCCGACGCCGGACAGCGGCAGCCGCGCGGAGCTCGCCACGCCCGTGGACCAGCCCGTGCCGTTCCAGTACTCCCACGGGCCGCTCAGCCCGCCGGCCGGGACCCTGGCGAGGCGGGCGAAGCGCATCGCGTCGGCCGGCACGTAGTCGGAGCCGTAGATGTAGGTGTACCCGCCGTCGGTGACCAGCTGCGCGCCCCAGGCGACGGTGCCGCCGACCGACGGGGTCAGGTCGGTGACGCCGGTCAGGGTGAGTGCCGGCAGGGCGAACGTCGCCAGGACGGTCCCGCTGAGCGCCACGTCGAGGCTGCCGGTGCCGGTGCGCCGGTACCGGTTGTAGATCACCCGCAGGTTGGCGCCCTCGACCTCGCCGTCGCCGACCCAGTAGAACTGGCCGTCGGCGGTGGGTGGCAGCAGTGCCTGCGGCGCGCCCGCGGTGCCGCCGGTCAGGGTCGTGCTCAGCGCGGCGCCGTCCTGCACGACGATCGAGTTGTTGATGAACGGCGAGCTGCGGGGGCGGCTGTGGTCGGCGTTGACGGTGCCGAGCAGCGTGTCGGAGAACAGCCACACGATCCGGCCGTCGGGCAGCAGCACCGACGCGGTGCTGTCCGCGCCGGACCATCGCCCGCCGGTGTCGCCGTAGGCGTTGAACGCGTTCGTCAGCTGGGCGCCCGTCATGCCGCCGGCGGGTGGTGCGGCGGAGGCGGGGGTGCGGTCGGGCAGCACGGCGAGCAACGCTGCGACCAGCAGCAGGACAGTCAGGCGGGCGCGCATGGTGCATGTATAGCCGTCCATGGATGACTTTGTTACCCCTGGGTAACAAAGTGGGGCAAACCGCCGGGGCACACTTGAGCGGTGCCTTCGACGACGATGTGGCCGCGCCTGCGACAGTTCGCCGCCGGGCTCACCCGTGCGCAGCGCCGGGCGACAGCGGCCGGGGTCCTGCTGGTGACCGCTCCGGTGTGGGCGGTGGCGTCGGCGCCGGGGGCACCGCCGGAGCCCGCCGACCCGCCGGTCATGGCGGCCGCCGAGCGGATCCGGGCCGAACGGCCGGCGGCGTATCCGGTCGGCGGGATCGACATCTCCAGCCATGACCACCGGCGCTTCGGCATCCACTGGCCGACCGAGGTCGCGGCCGGCAGCCAGTTCGTCCACGTCAAGGCGACCGAGGGCAGCACCTACGTCAACCCGCACTTCGCCGCGGACTACACCGCGGCGCGGAAGGCCGGCCTCTACGTCGGCGCCTACGTCTACGCCCGGCCCGACCGCGGTAACCCCGTCGGCCAGGCGGAGCACTTCCTGCGGCACGCCCGCTTCACCCGCGACGCGCGGACCCTGGTGCCGTTCGTCGACCTGGAATGGCCGTACGGCGGGGTGGGCACCGACGACTGCTACGACCTCACCCCAACGCAGATGCGCGCCTGGATCCGCGCGTTCGTCGACCGCATCGAGGCGGGCATCGGCCGCCAGCCGATGATCTACACGAACACCAACTGGTGGAACCCGTGCACCGGCAACGACACCTCCTTCGGCGACCACCCGCTGGACATCGCCGGGTACACCGCGCAGCCCCCGAGGCTGCCGGCCGGCTGGAGCACGTTCGCGCTGTGGCAGTACCGGCCGGGCAACCCCGAGCAGCGGCACGACCACGACCGGGACGTGGTCAACGGCGGCCCGGCGGCGCTGCGCGCCCTCGCCTGGCCCGGCTGAGTGGCATGCTGTCACCCATGACGGAGCCCAGCACCGCACGGATGATCGACTACTGGCTCGGCGGCAGCGACCACCTGCCGGTCGACGTCGCCGCCGCGCAGGCGTTCGAGTCGGCGTATGGGCCGTGCGCGGACATCTTCCGCTCGCTGCGGGCCTTCTCCGGCCGGGCGGTGCGGCACCTCGTCGCGGACGGCGTCGACCGCTTCCTCGTCTTCGGCGCCGGCATCCCGACCCTCGGCAACGTGCACGAGAACGCGCCCGGCGCACGGGTGCTGTACACCGACATCGACCCGCAGATCGTGACGGCCGGCGCCGCGCTCGTCGCGGACCTTCCCGGCGTCGGCTACGTCCGCGGCGACGCCACCGACCTGGCCGGCATCGACGCCGGCGCCCTGGCGCGGATCCTCGACGGCGGGCCGGTCGGGGTGGTGTTCCTGGGGCTGGCCGCGTTCCTCGACGACGCGACGCTGACGCGGGCGCTGGACGCGCTGTACGACGCCGTCCCGCCCGCCAGCCGCCTCGCGTTCGACTTCGACACCACCGAGCTGGAGGCGTATCCGCAGGCCCTGGCGATGATGGGGCCGGGCTTCCACATGCGCTCACCGGCCCGCTTCGAGGACCTGCTGGGGCGGTGGAGCACCACGCACGACGGGGTCGTGCCGGTGGCGCTGTGGCGGCCGGAGGGCGAGCCCGAGCAGGTGCCGGATGCCTTCTGGGGCGGCGTCGCGGTCAAGCCCGCCTGACGACGGTCGCCACAGCGCCGCCGGCTCCACTCAGGACAGTGCCGCCCCGGCGACGCGGGCCGCGGTCGTCTCCATCGCCCGCAGGACCGCGGCCGCGTCGTCGGGGGCGAGGAAGTGGCTGTCGACGTACACGGTGAGCTCCAGCGCCTCGTCGGAGCCGTCGACGTTGAGGAAGAACCCGGACTGCGGGTCGTCGTGGGCGCTGACCCAGGCGAACCCGGCCTCGGCGCCGGTGGGCGGCGCGACGGGGCGCAGCGTGCCGCCGAAGCGGCGGTCGTTGAAGTTGACGTCCAGGGCCACGCCGGGCCCGCGCTCGGCGGCGACGGCCGCGACGCGGGCCTCGAGCTCCCGCCGGTCGTAGTAGGCGTACTTGTACGCGGTCATCGCCGCGCCGCGGGCCCGCCGCACGACGTCACCGAAGGCGCCGGCGGTGTCGAGCACGCACAGGCCGTTCTGCGACACGGGGCTGACGCTGCCGTCGAGCTCGGCGCGGAAGCGGTTGCTGGCCATCAGCCGCAGCGGCAGCACGACGACGCCGGTCACCTCGGCGAACGCGATCGCGAACACTGCCAGCAGCGCGGCCGCCGTGTCGGTGCCGTGCTCCCGCGCCGCGGCCAGCAGCGCCCGCGGCAGCGCCGTCGTGCGGTGCACCCCTTGGTGGTAGCGGGGGCTGCCGACGTCCCGTGACGGCGGCAGGTCCGGCACCGGGATCGCCCGCAGCCGCGTCTCCCAGTGCCGCAGCGCGGCCGCGTTGTGCCGCCGTCCGGCCGGCAGCGCCTGCTGCCGGGCCTGTTCCAGGGGTGTGATGCCGCGCACCGGGGCGGAGGTGCGGGCGGCGGTCTCGGCCATCATGACGACCGCCCCGGCACCGTCGAAGACCAGGTGCGACATGACGAGGACCGCGTGGGTGCACCGGGCACCGTCCACGACGGCCGCCATCCGGACCGGCCAGGCGTGCGCGTAGTCGAAGGGTGCCGTCCGGTACCGCCGTGCCACGGTCTCCGCGGTGGCCGCCGGGTCGTCGCCGGCCGCGACGATCTCCAGATCGATCGTGCCGCGGTCGTGGACCACCTGCCGCGGCGGGCCGTCGCCGGCGGGCACGAACCGGGTCCGCATCGACTGGTAGCGCCCCATGAGGTAGGCGAGCTCCCCGGCGACGTCGTCCACGGTGGTGCCGGCGGGCAGCGCCCTGGCCCCGCCCATCGCGAACGATCTGCCGAGCCGTCCCATCTTGACCCACACGTCGAGCTGCCCCCAGGACAGCTCGCCGGACCCGGCGCCTTCCCCGGCGAACGGCACATCCATGTGCGTCACTCTAGGCTCATCCGGGCCCGGCGGACCCCGCCGGCGTTTGCAGGTTGTGTGCAGCCTTGGCCGGCGTCGCCGTCACTTCGGGAGGCGGATGACGAGTTCGACGCGGCGGTTGAAGGCGCGGCCGGCGGTGCTGGCGGAGCCGTCGGGGTTCTTCTCCTCGACGAGGGGCTGGGTGCTGCCGAGGCCGACCGCCGTGACCGAGGAGGCGGTGACGCCGTGGGCGGTCAGGTACGCGCGGACCGTCTCCGCCCGGCGCTGGGACAGCGTCTGGTTGGCCGCGGCGGAGCCGGTGGCGTCGGTGTGGCCGCGGACCTGGATGGTGCCGCCGGGGTAGTGCTTGTTGATCACGAGGACCGTGTTGTCGAGGGTCTCGGGGCTGCCGGCGTCGGCGCTGCCGGTGGCGAAGAGCGCATCGCTGTTGAACGTGACGATGTAGACGTGGCCGCCGTCGGGGTCGCGGCCCTCCAGCACCGAGCCGGACACGCCGGTGAGGTCGACGTCGGGGCCGGGCAGGCGGTACAGGGAGTTCTTGACGAGCCTGGTGTCGTTCTCCGGGTCGTGCGCGTTGTGGATCTCGCACGGGATGCGCAGGACGAGACCGGCGCCGAAGTCCTGGGTCGAGCAGGTCGGGTCCTTCTGCCCGTCGCCGTCGTAGTCGTCGAGCCCGGGCTGGGCGCCGGGCGGCAGCGACGCGGGCGGGTCCTCGGCGGCCGGCTCCTCCGACGCCGGAGCCCCCGCCGATGCCGCCGCCGGAGCCGCGGCCGAAGGCGCGGCCGAGGGGGAGGAGCCGCCGCATCCGGCCAGCAGCAGCGCACCGGCGGCAATTACGGCCGCGTGACTCAGGACACGTCTCATGGCGGGGAGCGTAGGGACCGGACGACGCACCCGCTCGCGACAGGCGGGTAGCCGACACCAACGGGTGACGGCGCAGGGGGTGGCCGCGGGGGATCAGAGGCGCGCGGCGGTTGCCGGGGCGGGGCACGGGTACGAACAGCTGCTCTGACGGGAGGCGATCGATGTCCACGATCGAGGAGACCGAGGCGCCGGCGTTCCACACGCTCTCCGCCGGCGAGGCGCTGTCCGTGGAGCGCGTCGAGGCGCCGGCGGGCCTCACCCCGGGCGAGGTCGACGCGCGGCGGGCCCGCTACGGCCCGAACCGCTTCACCGAGGCGCGGCGGGAGCGGCGCTGGCAGGCGTTCGTGCGGCAGTACGCGGACCCGATGCAGATCGTGCTGCTGTGCGCGGCGATCGGCAGCGCGTACCCGCTCAAGCAGTACGGCACCGGCGCGCTCCTGCTGGCCCTCACCCTGCTCAACGCCGTGCTCGGCCTGCGGCAGGAGGGGAAGGCGGCGGCCGCGGTCAGCGCGTTGCAGCGCTCGATGATCACGCATGCGCGGGTACGCCGCGGCGGGGACCTCATGAGCGTGCCGGCGGAGGACCTCGTGCCGGGTGACGTGGTGCTGGTCGAGGCCGGCGACCGGATCCCGGCCGACGGCCGGCTCGTCCGGGCGGCCCGGCTGGAGATCGACGAGTCGGCGCTGACGGGGGAGAGCCTGCCCGTCGTCAAGGACGCGGAGACGGTCGTGGACCTCGGCGCGGCGCTCGGGGACCGGGTCGACATGGCGTACATGCACACCAGCGTGACCAGGGGCACCGGCGAGCTGGTGGTGACGGCGACCGGCATGACCACCGAGGTGGGCAGGATCTCCGGCCTGTTGCAGGCCGACACCGAGGCGGCCACGCCGCTGACCCGGCAGCTGGGCCGGCTGACCGACCAGATCCTGGTCGTCGCCGGTGTCGCGCTGCTGGTGTCGGTGCTGCTGAACCTGTCCCGTGGCAACAGCTTCGCCGTCGTGTTCAGCGCCGCGGTCGCGTTCGCCATCTCGGCGATCCCGACGGGCCTGCCGGCGGTGGTGACCACGATCCTGTCGATGGGCACGCAGCTGCTGGCGAAGGCCGACGCGATCGTGAAGCGGCTGCGGTCCACGGAGACGCTCGGGTCGACGTCGGCGATCAACTCCGACAAGACGGGGACGCTGACGCTCAACCAGATGACGGTCGCCGAACTGGCGATCCCGGGCCGCCGGTACACGGTGTCCGGCACCGGCTACGGCGCCGCCGGCGACATCCGGCACGCGGCCGGCGACCCGGACGTGCCGCTGGAGCCGTTCCTGCTGCCGATGGTGCTCGCCGGTGACGCCGTCGTCAGCGGCGGGCAGCTCGTCGGCGACCCGACCGAGGGGGCACTCGTCGTCCTCGCCGAGAAGGGACACCTCGACGTCGCCGCGACCCGGCAGCGGTACCCCCGGGTGGCCGAGCTCCCGTTCGACGCCGCCTACAAGCTGATGGCGACCTACCACCGGATGACCGACGAGTCCGGCCGGGACGTGGTCCGGTGCTTCGTGAAGGGCGCCCCGGACCAGCTGCTGGCCCGGGCGGCGGCGGTCGTGACGCCCGGTGGGGAACCGCGGCCGCTGGACGAGACGTTGCGCGGGCGGTACATGGGCGAGAACGAGCGCATGGCGGGCCAGGGACTGCGGGTGATGGCGACGGCGCGCCAGGACTTCGACCCGGCGACCTTCGACCCCCGCGCCGACCTCCTCGCCGGTCTCGACGGGCTGACGCTGCTCGCCCTCGCCGGGATCGTCGACCCTCCGCGGCCGCAGGCGCGCGACGCGATCGCCACCGCGAAGGCCGCCGGCATCCAGGTCCGCATGATCACCGGCGACCACGCGGTGACCGCCGGCGCGATCGCCGGGCAGCTCGGCATCGAGGGGCGCGCGATCACCGGCGCCGAGTTCGCCGCGATGAGCGACGACGAGGCGGCCGCCGAGATCGACGGCATCGGCGTCATCGCCCGGGTGACGCCCGAGCACAAGGTCCGGCTCGTCGACGTCCTGCGCCGCAAGGGGCACATCGTCGCGATGACCGGCGACGGCGTCAACGACGCGCCGGCGCTCAAACGCGCGGACATCGGCATCGCGATGGGGATCACCGGCACCGAGGTCTCCAAGGAGGCCGCCGCGATGATCCTCACCGACGACGACTTCGCCACCATCGTCAAGGCCGTCGCGATCGGCCGCGCCCTGTACGACAACCTGAAGCGGTACGTCTTCTTCCAGATGGGCGCGCTCATCGGGTACATCGCCATGTTCCTCGGCGCGAGCGTGCTCAACATCGCCGCCGGGGTGCCGCTGCTGCCCCTGCAGACGCTGTGGGTCAACTTCACCGTCCACCTGCTGCAGTCGATCGGGCTCGGCTACGGCAGACCGGAGCCGGACCTCATGCGCCGCAGGCCACGCGGCGGCGACGAGCCGCTGCTGCCCGGGCGGACGCTGGGCTGGCTCGCCGTCGTCGGCACCCTGATCGGCGGGCTGACCCTGCTGGTGATCGCGTGGTCCGGCAGCCGGCACGGCGTCGACGTGGCCCGCACCATGGCGCTCGCCGCGTTCTCCATCATGAGCCTGACGCTGTCGCTCACGGTCCGCAGCGAGACCCGGTCCGTGTTCGACCTCGACACCCTCGGCGACCACCGGTTCGTCATCACCAGCGGGCTGTCGGTCCTGCTGATCGTCCTGTCCACCGAGCTTGGCGTCCTGCAACGGCTGCTGGACACCACCGGCCTCGGACTGGGGCAGTGGCTCGCCTGCGCGCTCACGGCCGTGCCGGTCGTGGCGCTGACCGAGATCCGAAAAGCCTTCCTGCGCAGAAAAGGTGACCACCGTGCCGAACCAGCCGCGTGACCGCATCGCCGAGCTCATCGCACCGCTGCGGGTCCGCCCCGGGACGAAGGTGCGGCTCCCGGAGGACTTCGACCCCGGGTACACCGCCGGCATGAGCGACAAGGAAGCCGGCGCCGAACTGCTGCAGCGCGGCGTGGCCATGCTCGCCGACCTGCAGTCGAGGCTCGCCGCGCAGCGCACCGACGGGCTGCTCGTGGTGCTGCAGGCGCTCGACGCGGCCGGCAAGGACGGCACCATCCGGCACGTGATGAGCGGCGTCAACCCGCAGGGCGTGCGGGTGCACAGCTTCAAGGTGCCCTCGGCGGAGGAGCTCGACCACGACTTCCTGTGGCGCTACGCCTGCCGCCTCCCGGCCCGCGGCGAGATCGCCATCTTCAACCGGTCACATTACGAGGAGGTCCTCGTGGTGCGGGTCCACAAGGAGCTCCTGGACCGGCAGCGGGTGCCGCGCAAGGGGGCGATCTGGCGGCGCCGGTTCGAGGCGATCAACGCCTTCGAACGGCACCTCACCGGCAACGGCTTCCGGGTCGTGAAGCTGTTCCTCAACGTGTCCAAGGAGGAACAGCGCAAGCGCCTGCTGTCCCGCATCGACCGGCCGGAGAAGAACTGGAAGTTCTCCGAGGCCGACATCCGCGAACGCGGCTACTGGCGCGACTACCAGCGGGCCTACGCCGACATGCTGACCCACACCAGCACCGATCACGCGCCGTGGCACGTCATCCCGGCCGACCACAAATGGTTCTCCCGCATCGCCGCCGCGGCCGTCATCGTCGCCGCCCTGGACGGCATCGACCCGCAGTACCCGGTCGTCGACACGAGGGCGCGCCGCGAACTGCTGAAAGTTCGCGACGCGCTGGAACACGGCTGACGGTTCAGGCCGGCTGGCGAGGTGACGTGCCGTTGGAGCCGAGCAGCGACGCCTTGGCCCGCTCGTACTCCCGGTCGGTCAGCACACCGCGCTGCCGCAGATCGGCGAGCTTCGCCAGCTCGTCCGCCCCGGACCAGGTGCCGGAGCCGGTGCGGGGAGCGGTCTCGCCGGCGACCTCACGCACGTACTGCCGGAACTGCGCCTCGTGCTGTTGCGCCCGCTGAGCGCTGCGCTCGTTCATCGACCGGCCCCGCGCGATCAGGTAGGTCAGCGCACCCACCCACGGCAGCACGATCAGGAACACCGTCCATGCCGCCTTGCCCCAGCCCGACACCGCGGGATCCCGGAACAGATCCGTCAAGATGCTGACCATCAGCCAGATCCAGGCGAACACGAGCATGAACCACAGGGTCGACAGCACGACCTCGCCGAACGAGACGTCCATGGCCTACCTCCGATTGCTCGAACATCCTCACCCGGGTTAACCCCGGCACCTTCAGCGTCGACCCGAACGCCGCCGGGTTCATCGCCCGCCGGGGGTGAACGGGGGTTACGGCACACCATCGACGACCGACGCAAAGGGGCCGCGGCGCGAGTGCGCCGCGGCCCCGTCGCAGTGGACGTCAGGCGGAGTTTGTCAGGCGGGGACGACCCACCGCTGGCTGGCGACGTTCGCGTACTCCCAGATGTGGATCTGGGTGCCGTCGGCGGAGGCGCCGCCGAGGGCGTCGAGGACCTTGCCGGACTGCGGGTTCAGGATCGAACCGTTCGCCTGCGGCTGCCACACCTGCGAGCCGGTGCCGTTGCAGGTCCACAGCTGGACCTTGGTGCCGTTCGCGGTGCCGGCGTTGTCGACGTCGAGGCATTTGCCGTTCGCCTGGTACGTGCTGCCGACCCGGCTCCACCGTTGCGCGGCGGTGCCGTTGCAGGTCCACAGCTGGATCTTCGTGCCGTCGGCGGTGCCCGCGTTGTCGATGTCGAGGCACTTGCCGGCGATGCCCGTGATCGGCCCGGACGTCGGACCGGTCTGCGAGTACACCTCCAGCTCGTAGACGCGGGCGTAGGGCGTGTCGGTCGTGGCGAACCGCACGTACCGGGCGGTCACCCCGGTGATGTTGTGCGTGGTGATGTTCGCCGTGTTGCCGGTGACGGTCGCGCGGGTCGTCCACGTGGTGCCGTCGGTGCTGGTCTGGATCGTGAAGTTCTGCGTGTTCGCCACGGCCTCGCGGCCGGCGCCGGCGTGCCGGACCACGACCTGGCCGACGGGCTTCGCCGAGCCGAGGTCGACCTGCAGCCACTTGTTGGCGCTGTTGGAGCACCACTTGTCGCTGCTGCCGCCGGAGACGGTGCCGTTGACGGCCTTCGCCGGGCTCTCCGCCGCGATGCAGGAGCTGTCGGCGGTGGCCGGTGCGTTCAGCGCCAGGTTGGCGACGGTGGCACCGCCCGGGATGGAGTTCAGCGTGTACCACGCCTCGGTGCTCCACAGCGACAGCCCGCTGGACGAGCTGAACGGCTTCGGCGAGCGCACGTAGACGACCCGGCCGGGCTTGCGGCCCGACACCGTCAGCGAGACCTTCTTGCCGTCCGAGGACAGGGACGCGGCGGTGACGGTGAGGTTCTCCTCGTCGACCTTCGGGCCGCCGTAGGAGGACGTAGCCTCATAGCGCCACTGCTTGAACTTGTACTTCGACACCAGGTCCGTCGCGGTCGCGGCGGACAGCGGCTGGGTGTACTCCATCTCGAAGCCGGCCGCGGTGGCCCGCATCGCGAGGATGTCGAAGGTGGTGGTGCCGTTGGGGGTCAGCTTCTGCAGGCCGTAGGTGAGCTTGCCGGCCTGGCCCCAGTTGCCGCCGGCGCCGAGCCCGCCGAGGTAGATCGCGCCGTCGGGGCCGATGTTGACCTCGGCGATGCCGGCCTCGAGGCCCTGCGTCATCCGGAACAGCGCGCCCTGGTACTCGCCGTTGACCTTCTCCAGGTAGGCCCGCTGCAGGCCGCCGTAGGTGACGTCACCGATGAGCAGCTGGCCCGCGTAGACGCCGGTGGGCATGACGATCGGCGTGCTCGGCGAGTTCGCGATCTCGTTCTGCGGCATGTACAGCACCGGCGGCGTGACGGCGTTGTAGTCGAACGGGCCGGCCGGGGTGTTGTAGTGGTTGAAGAAGCGGCCCGGCTTGATCTGCACCAGCTTCGACGCGGGCAGCCAGCCGCCCTGGTTGTCGGTGACGAACAGGCCGTTCTCCGGGCCCCAGCCGATGCCGTGCGGGGTGCGCAGGCCGCCGGCGACGTACTCCACCGCGCCGGTCGTCGCGTTGACCTTGATCGAGGTGCCCCGGTTGGCCACCGGCTGCGGGACGGTGCTCGCGCCGCCGTAGTCGATCGGCACCGACAGGCTCAGGTAGAAGAAGCCGTCGCGGTACAGCAGGCCGAACGCGAACTCGTGGAACGCGCCGCTGAACGGCCAGCTCGCGACGGTCTGGTACTGGTCGGCGACCTCGTCACCGTTGGTGTCCACGAGCCGGGTCAGGCGGGCCTTCTCCGACACGTACACCACACCGTTGACGACCTTGAGACCCATCGGCTCCTTGAGGTTGCTGCCGATCCGCTTGGTCGTCACGTTGCCGGGGCTGGTCGAGCCGCCGGTGTTGCCGAGGATCCAGACCTCGCCGGCCTGCGACGTGCCGGACTGGTCGTTGCCGCCCCACGTGCAGATGACCAGGCGCCCGTCGGGCAGCCAGTCCATGCCGGTGACCTTCGGCTGGAACGACGAGTTCGGCCGCAGGTTGGTCAGGTTGAAGCCGGGGTGCACCGACGTCAGCGGCAGGCCGTCGCCCGGCGAGTCGCCGGCGCCCTCGCACTCCTTGCGGCCGGGGGCGGTCACGCGGACGACGCCGGCGTCGGTGCTGAGCACCGAGTTGGGCACGAGCACGAACGCCGACGAGCCGGGCGTCTTCCATTCGAGGGTGATCTGCTGGCCGCCGTCGCGCTCGAAGTGGTCGATGCGCAGCGCGTGGTAGCCGGTGGTGAGGGTGACGGTGCCGTCCTTCGGCGGCGTGGCGCCGTGCAGGCCGTCGTGGTCGATGACGGTGGCGCCGTCGATGGCGAGGCGCGACCCGTCGTCGCTGCTGAGCCGGAACGTGTAGCTGCCGGCGGTGCTGATGTTGATGTTGCCGAGGACCTGGGACACGAAGTTGTTGTCGAAGCCGAAGTCGGCCGTGCTGGTCCAGTTGATCGTCGGCATCAGCTTGTCGACGTTCGGGGTCTGGCCCGACTTCAGCGTGCAGATGTTGCTCAGCGCGGTCTGCACGTCGTAGACGCGCAGTGTCACGCCGGGTTCCTGGGCGGGGATCGCGCTGGCGGGCACGGCCCAGAGCCCGGTGGCGGCGACGGTCGCGACGGCGACAGCGGCGATGGTGAACGAGCGCAAAGGCCTGATGCCCATGCTTCCTCCTGGGGGAATGGAGAACGTCCCCGGATGGCGGTCGGGGGACGCTTGAGCGCAGGCGGGCCTATCGACGCCGACGACTGGACCACCTGGCCGGAAGATTAGGCAGTTCCGATCGACATGTCCATACCTTTCGGCTGTCTCAGCAAAAGTTTGCGGATCGTGTGCAGAAGGTTTTGCACCCGAGGCCGGCGTTAGCGCCCGGCGCGCCAGGAAACCCCGAAGGCGGTGAGCTGGTTCAAGATCGTTCGGAGGTAGCGCCATGGGGGTCCGTCTTCGCGTCCTGTCCGTCGCACTGGGCACCGTCACCGCCGGCTTCGCCGTTCCGGCGTTCGCCGCCCCACCGGTCATCTCCGAGCAGGACCGCGCGTTCGTGTCGGCGGCCGGTCGCGGTGGCGCCTTCGAGGTCGCGGCGGGCCGGCACGCGAGCATCAACGCCGCGAACGACGCGGTCCGTGAGTTCGGCGGCCGGATGGTGGTGGACCACGGCGCGGTGGCCGCGTCGCTGGGGAGCATGGCGGTCGGCCTGGGCCTGACCGTGCCCGACGCGCCCGACCCCGACCAGAAGGCCGTGCTCACGCTGCTGTCGTCGATGACGGGCACCGCGCTGGACTGCGCGTACGCGCCGGCGGAGTTCTTCGACCACACCGCGACGATCGGGCTCTTCGAGCGGGAGACCGCCTACGGCAACAACCCGCAGCTGCGCTCCTTCGCCACCACGATGCTGCCCACGCTGCGGGAGCACCGCGAGATGATCGCCGACGTCATCGCCGACCTGGACTGCGCGGCGTCGACGGTACCGGCGGTGCCGGGCGTGCCCACTGTGCCGGTCGTGCCTTCCGTGCCGGTCGTTCCTTCGGTGCCGGTCGTGCCTTCCGTGCCCGTGGTGCCCTCCGTGCCGGTCGTGCCGTCGGTGCCCGTGACCCCGGGCGCCGGGCCGGTGCCGTCCGTGACGGTCGCCCCTTCGGAGCCGGTGGTGCCCGCCGTCCCGGTGGTGCCCGCGGTGCCGCCGGTGCCGTCCGCGCCCGCGGTCCCCGTGCTGCCGGCGGTCTCCGCGGTGCCCGTCGTGCCTCCCGCGCCGGTCCTGCCCTGAGCGCTCGCGGGCATCACCCGCGCAACGGGTGGCGGGAGCCGGCAGGGCCGCTAGCGTCGGTGCCGTGGCGACCCTGGTGTCCGTGAACGTCGGCCTGCCAAAAGATGTCACGTGGCAGGGGCGCACCGTGCACACCGGCGTGTGGAAGGCGCCCGCCGCCGGGCCGGTCATGCTGCGCACCCTCAACCTCGACGGCGACGGCCAGGGCGACCTCGCCGGCCACGGCGGCGAGCAGCGGGCCGTCCTCGTCTACCAGCTCGGCTCCTACGAGCACTGGCGCGGCGTCCTCGGCCGTGCCGACCTCACGCCCGGCATCTTCGGGGAGAACTTCACCGTCGACGGCCTGCCCGACGACGAGGTCTGCATCGGCGACCGCTTCCGCGTCGGGGGAGCGGTCGTCGAGGTGACCCAGCCGCGCGTCACCTGCTACCGCGTCGGCCTGCGCCTCGGCGAGCCGCGCCTGCCCGCCCTGCTCGTCGCGCACCACCGGCCCGGCTTCTACCTGCGGGTCATCGAGGAGGGCGAGGTGCGGGCCGGCGACGACATCGTCAAGGTCGCCGCCGGGCCGGAGGGCGTCACCGTCGCGGAGATCGACGCGCTGCTGTACCTGCCCGGCCACGACCGCGCGGCCGTCGCCCGGGCGCTGCGGGTCGGCGCGCTCAGCCCCGGGTGGAAGGCGTCCCTGCGGGCCCTGCGGGACCGGCCCGGCGACGCGGGCAACCCGGGGCTCGCCGCCGTCGCGGCACCGCCGGCGTGGCCCGGGTTCCGGCCGCTGCTGATCACCGCCGTGCAGCACGAGACCGCCGACGTGCTGTCGCTGCACCTCGCCGCGCCCGACGGCACGCCGCTGCCCGCCGCCGCGGCCGGCCAGTTCCTCACCTTCCGGCTGGCGCCCGGCCTGGTGCGCAGCTACTCGCTGTCCGGGCCGCCGGGCGGGCCGTCGTACCGCGTCAGCGTCAAACTCGAGCCCGGCGGCGCGGGCGGCGGTTATCTGCGCGACCACGCGCGGGCCGGGGCGGTGCTGGACACCGCCGCCCCGCGCGGGACGTTCGCCCTCGACCGGTCGGACCGGCCCGTCCTGCTGGTCTCCGCCGGGATCGGCGCCACCCCGCTGCTCGCCATGCTGCACGACCTCGCCGCGCACCAGCGGGACCGGGCGGTCTGGTGGCTGCACGGTGCCCGGGACGGCGCCGGGCACGCCTTCGCCGAGGAGGTCCGCGCCCTGCACCCCACCCGGGAGGTGATCTGCTACAGCCACCCCCGGCCGCAGGACCGCGGTGCCGTCGCCGGCCGTCTCGACGCGGCCGTCCTGCGCGGGCTGGACCTGCCGCGGGACGCGGTGGCGTTCGTGTGCGGGCCCGCGGGCTTCATGGACGACGTGACCGCCGCCCTCACCGCGCAGGGCGTCGGGGACATCCGCCCTGAGCTGTTCACGACCGTCGCCGCGTCGACCCCAGGGGTACGCCCGGCCGCCGCCGGGCCGCCGCGGTCCCGCCCCGGTCCCGGCCCCACGATCACGTTCGCGCGCAGCGGCGTCACCGCGGGCTGGGCCGACGGCGACGGCAGCGTCCTGCGGCTCGCCGAGGAGTGCCGCGTCCCGGTCCGCTGGTCGTGCCGGACCGGCGTCTGCCACTCGTGCGAGAGCGGCCTGCTGTCGGGCTCGGTGTCCTCCGACCCCGAGCCCCTGGACCCGCCGGCGGAGGGCGCCGTCCTCATCTGCTGCGCCCGCCCCCTGACCGACCTCGTCCTGGACCTGTGACGCCGCGGGTGAGGCCGGTCACCGCGCTCACCCGCCCCGACGTTTGGTGTTTGCGGTGCCGCTGCAGCACCATCGGGGGGCACGACGACGCAGACCGGGGTGGCAGGGTGACAGGCACGATGCAAGCGGTGCGCGACCTCGTCGACGCGCTGCACCACGCGCGGCCCGAGGACCTGCCGATGGTCGCGTCGAGAGTCGCGCTGGCGCTCGGCGCGCGCGACATCGAGCTCTACCTCGTGGACTACGGGCAGCTGGAGCTGCTGCCGCTGCCCCGCGGGTCGGGCGGCCCGGGCGACCCGGTGCGGATCGACGGCACCCTGGCCGGCCGCGCCTACACCAGCGGCGAGCCGGTGCGTTCCGGCGACGGCACCGGCGACGGCGAGCGGATCTGGATGCCCGTGATCAGCGGCGCCGACCGCCTCGGCGTCCTCGCCGCGCACCTGGGCCCGGGCCCGGATCTCGACCCTGAGCTGCGGATGCTCGCGGCGGCGTTCGCCGGCATCGTCGCCACCCGCCGGACCTACGGCGACGCCCTGGAGCGCACCCGGCGGCGCCTGCCGATGCAGCTCGCCGCCGAGATCATCTGGAATCAGCTGCCGCCGCTGACGTTCGCCACCCCGGACGCCGCGCTCGCCGCGGTCCTCGAGCCCTGCTACGACGTCGGCGGCGACGCCTTCGACTACGCGATCAACGAGTCGGTGCTGCACGTCGCGGTGTTCGACGCCGTCGGTCACGGGATCGCGGCGAGCGCGCTCACGTCCCTGGCGATCAGCGCGTATCGCAACGCCCGCCGCTGCGGTCTGGACCTCGCGGACACCTACCGGTCCGTCGACAAGTGGGTGCACGCGCAGTATCCGGCCGACTACGTCACGGCGGTCCTCGGCGAGCTCGACATCACCACCGGCGTCTACCGGAAGATCAGCGCCGGCCACCCCGAGGAGCTGCTGCTGCGCGACGGCCGGCTGGTGCGGACCCTGTCCGCGCCGACCGCCCTGCCGCTCGGCCTCGGCCATCTCGGCGACCCCACCCCGGTCGTCGTCGAGGAGCACCTCGAGCCCGGCGACGCGCTGCTGCTCTACACCGACGGCGTCGTCGAGGCCCGCATCGACGGCGGCGAGCAGTTCGGTGTCGATCGGCTCGTCGACTGCGTCACCAGGGCGCTCGCCGACCAGCTCCGCCCGGCGGAGACGATGCGCCGCCTGGTGCGGACCCTGCTCACCCGCCAGCAGGACCAGCTGCAGGACGACGCGACCGCGCTGCTGCTCAGCTGGACCCCGCGCGCAGATCGAGCATGAGCAGCACCTTGTCGTAGCGGCGCGAGCCGAAGGCGACGAAGTCCGGCAGCCGCCCGTAGTCGGTGAAGCCGAGCGACCGGTACAGGCCCAGCGCGGCGCTGTTGTCGCCCCGCGCGTCCAGGGTCAGCACCTCGATCCCGGCCCGCCGGGCGTCGTCGATCAGGGCCGCGGTGAGCGCCCGGCCGACGCCGTGTCCCTGGGTGCCGGCGGCGACCGCGAGCTTCTCCAGGTCCGCGTGCGGGCGGTGGGTCGGCCGGGCGTAGCGCAGCCAGTACCCGAGTCCCGCCAGCCGGCCGTCGACGTGGGCGGCCCGCAGCGCGCCGTCCCCGCGCCGCACCGCCGTGACGACGTGCCCGAGCAGGGCGGCGACCTCGTCGAGGGACGGCGGGTCGACCCAGCCGAGCGCGGCACCGCCGGCCACGAGGTCGGCGAGGATCCGGTGCGCGGCCGCCACGAACCGGTCGTCGACGTCCTGGACAGCCGTGGTGATCACATCCGGAAGCCTAAGGCGTGTTCGGCCTCAGGCCTGGTGCCGGTCCTGAGGGCGGTCCTGAGGGCGGTCCTGGTGCTAGTCCTGGTGCCGTAGGACGATCTTGCCGCGGGCGTGCCGGGTCTCGCTGAGCTCGTGCGCGGCCGCGACCTCGCCGAGGGGGAACGCCGCCGCCACCGGGATCCGCAGCCGCCCTTGCCCGGCGAGGTCGACCGCGATCGGCAGGGCGTGCACGGCGAGGGGGTCCGCGGTCGTGTCGCCGGCGCCCGCCGGTGCGCCGTGCGACAGGTGCACGCCGTGCGCGGCCGCGCCGAGGTCGGCGATCGTGACCACCCGGCCCGGGTCGCCGGCGATGGCGACCAGGTCCGGCAGCGCGCCGCCGGCACAGTCGAACACGGCGTCCACCCCGCCTGGCGCCAGGGCGCGGACCCGGTCGGCCAGGCCCGGCCCGTACACCACCGGCATGACGCCGAACGAGCGCAGGAAGTCGTGGTTGGGCTCGCGGGCGGTGCCGATGACGGTCGCGCCCCGGGCGGCGGCGAGCTGCACGGCGACGCCGCCGACGCCACCGGCCGCGCCCTGCACGAGCAGCGTGTGCCCGGCGCCGACGCCGAGCCGGTCCAGGACCCGCACGCCGGTCTCGACGGCACCCGCGGCGCCCCCCGCCTCCTCCCAGCTCCACCCGGCGGGCTTCGGCGCCCACGCGGTCAGGACGGCGTGGTCGGCGTTCGCCGCGCGGGTGGTCATGCTCGTCATCCCGAACACCTCGTCGCCGGCGCTGACCCCGGTGACGCCTTCGCCGATCTCGTCGACCACGCCCGCGGCGTCGAAGCCGGTGCGGTACGGGAACGTCAGGGGCACCACGTCGCGCCACGCGCCGGAGCGGATGGTCACCTCCCCGGGCGAGACGCCGGAGACCCGCACCGCGATCCGGATCTCGCCCGGCCCGGCGTGCGGCGCCCCGACCTCGGCGATGTGGAGGACGTCCGGTGGCCCGTACCGCGTGAACTGCACAGCTCGCATGGGGCCGACCGTAACGGAGCACCCCGTCCGTTTCGGTAAAGTGAGAGCGGTGACGGCGCAAGTGGGAGCACAGCTGCGGTCCGACGCCCGTGACAACCGGGAGCGCATCCTCGCCGTCGCCCGGCTGGCGTTCGCCGCCGAGGGCCTGGACGTGCCGATCCGGGAGATCGCCAGGCGCGCCGAGGTCGGCGTCGCCACCGTGTACCGGCATTTCGGGACCAAGGAGACGCTGCTGGCGGAGGCGTTCGCGGAGCAGCTGACGACGTGCTCGTCGATCGTCGCCGAAGGGCTGGCGGCGGCCGACCCGTGGCGCGGGTTCAGCCTGGTGATCGAGCGGCTCATGGAGCTGCACGCGCTCGACCGGGGCTTCGCCCGCGCGTTCACGTCCGCGCTGCCCGAGGCGGCGGGGTTCGCCGAGGACCGGGACCGGACCCTGCGGATGCTGCTGGAGCTGGTGCGACGCGCGAAGGCGGCGGGACCGCTGCGGCAGGACTTCGTGCTGGAGGACGTCAGCCTCGCCCTGATGGCCAACGAGGGGATCCGGGCCGAGACGCCGCGGCTGCGGGTGGCCGCGTCGCGCCGCTTCGCCGCCCTGATGCTCCAGTCGTTTCAGGCCGACCCGGTCGCCGCGCCCCTGCCGCCACCCGTCCGCCTGCCACTGTCCCGTTAGCCGGGGTGAGCCGAGCGGCCGCTCAGCTCACCCCAGGCAGGTCCTACAGGTCAGCTCACCCCAGGCAGGTCCTACAGGTCAGCTCACCCCAGGCAGGTCCTACAGGGAGGTGCGGACCGGCTGGCTGACGTTGAACCCGGCGCGGAGCAGGTCCTCGTCGCGCGAGGACGGGCCGACGAGCAGCTCGAACGCTCCGGGTTCGACGACCCGTACACCCGCCGCGTTGACGAACGTGCAGGCCGCCACCGGCAGGTCGATGGTGACGACCTGCCGCTCCCCGGGCGCGACGTGCACCTGCGTGTAGGCCTTGAGCTCCTTGTCGGCCCAGGTGGCCGAGGTGACGGTGTCGCTGACGTACACCTGGACGGTCTCCAGCGACGGGCGGCTGCCGGTGTTGCTCAGCGTGACGGTCGCCCGCAGCGTGTCCGCCTCGGTGACCTCGGTCTGCTCGATGCGCAGGTCGCCGTATTCGACGGTGGTGTAGCTCAGGCCCTGGCCGAACGCGAACGTCGGGCGCTGCGTCAGGTCGGCGTAGCGGCTGCCGTGCTGGCCGCGGACCTGGTTGTAGTACGTCGGCTGCTGGCCGGAGTGCTGGGCGAAGGAGATCGGCAGGCGGCCGGTCGGCTCGATGGCGCCGAGCAGCAGCTCCGCGATCGCGAGGCCGCCGCGCATGCCCGGGTTGGCCGCGTAGATGATCGCGGCCGCGTTGAGCGCCGACGGCGGCAGCACGAGCGGCTTCGAGCTGATCAGGACGACGACGAGCGGCTTGCCGGTCGCGGCGAGCGCGTCGAGCAGGGCGACCTGCCCGCCGATGAGCTCCAGGGTCGCCGTCGACTTGCCCTCGCCGACCAGCTCGATGTGGTCGCCGACGACCGCGACGACGTAGTCCGCCTCCTCGGCCAGCGCGACGGCCTCGGCGATCATCGCCGGGTCGGGCGCGCACGGGTGCACGACGTGCGGGCGGGGCTGGCCGTCGGGGAAGAACTCGCCCTCCGGGTCGGGGCCGACGGTGAGGATGTCGGCGCCGCGGGCGGTGGTGACGGTCCAGCCGTCGGGGACGGCGGCGCGCAGGCCGTCGAGCACGGTCTCGGTCAGCTCGCGCGGGTGGCCGTCGGGCAGCCACTCGGTCTGCCCGGACGCGCCGGCCCAGTCGCCCATCTGCGCGTGCTGGTCGTCGGCGTTCGGGCCGACCACGGCGACGGTCTTCCCGCTCCGCTGCGGGTCGGTGAACGGCAGCGTGCCGTCGTTGCGCAGCAGCACCAGGCTGCGGCGGGCGATCTCCAGGTTGACCGCGGCGTGCGGGCCGCACCCGATCACCGCCGCCTGCCGCTCCGGGTCGGGGTGCCGGGGCTGCTCGAAGAGGCCGAGCTCGAACTTCAGCGTCAGGATCCGGCGCACGGCCTGGTCGATGTCCGACTCGTCGAGCATCCCCTTCGCGACCGCGTCCTGGGCGCCCTCGAAGAAGCCCGGCGTGGTCATCACCATGTCGTTGCCGGCCTTGACGGCGGCGGCGGACGCGGAGGCGTAGTCGACGTGGACCCGCTGCTCCCAGACCATCCGGCCGACGTTGTCCCAGTCGGTGACGAGGGTGCCCGTGTACCCCCACTCGCCGCGCAGCACGTCGTCGAGCAGCCAGCTGTTGACGGTGATCGGCACGCCGTCCATCGACTGGTAGCCGAGCATGAACGTGCGGCAGCCCTCCCGGGCGACGCGCTCGAACGGCGGCAGGAACCACGAGCGCAGCTTGCGCGGGGACAGGTCGGCCTCGCTGGCGTCGCGGCCGCCCTGCGTCTCGGAGTAGCCGGCGAAGTGCTTCGCGGTGGCCAGGATCGCGGTCGGGTCGGACAGGCCGTCGCCCTGATAGCCGCGGACCATCGCGGAGGCGAACTCGCCGATGAGGAACGGGTCCTCGCCGAACGTCTCGCTGACCCGACCCCACCGCAGGTCGCGGGCGATGCACAGCACGGGGGAGAAGGTCCAGTGGATGCCGGTGGCGGCGACCTCGACGGCGGTGACGCGGGCGACCCGCTCCACCAGGTCAGGGTCCCAGGACGCGGCCATGCCGAGCTGGGTCGGGAAGATCGTCGCGCCGCTCCAGAACGAGTGGCCGTGGATGCAGTCCTCGGCGACCAGCAGCGGGATCCGCAGCCTGGTCCGCTCCACGAGCGCCGTCGCCTCCAGCACCCGCTCCGGCGAGGCGTGCAGGATCGAGCCGGCGTGCATGTCCTCGACGAGGTGGCGGACGCCGTCGCGCGCGTTGAGCTGCAGCATCTGCCCTACCTTCTCGGGCAGCGTCATGCGGGCGAGCAGGTCGGCGACGCGCTCGGCGACGGCGAGAGATGGGTCGAGGTAGGGCAGAGGCGCTGGCACGGAGTTCCTTTCACACTGGTCCGCACAGACGATACGCGGGAGAGCGCTCTCTGGAGAACCCCCAGCCTTGGGGCATTACTGAGCGTGTCCTGGGTCACAATGCGTAGCGCGCCTACCTATGTAAGCATCGATGCATGGGGAAGTCTGTCGCCGGCGCCGTCGCGGGCCGCCGGATCAAGTACGTCTTCGTGATCTTCTGGCTGGCCGTAGCGGCCCTCGCCGGCCCGCTGGCCGGCAAGCTCACCGATGTCGAGCGCAACGACGCCAAGTCCTGGCTGCCCAGCGGTGCCGAGTCCGTGAAGGTCATCGACGTGCAGTCGAGCTTCACCTCGCCCGACACGATCCCCGCCATCGTGGTGTATTCGCGTGACTCCGGCCTGACCGAGCGTGACCGGGCCAAGATGGCCGCCGACGCGACGGCGTTCGGCGCCATCCCGGAGCTCGACGGCAAGGTCACCGGCCCGCTCCCGACGCCCGACGGTCAGGCCGCCCAGGTCATCGTGCCGGTCAACCTGGGCAGCGACGGCTGGGCGCTCGCCGGCGCCCTGGTCGACCGCCTGCGCGCGACGGCCTCCGACGGCGCCGACGGGCTCAGCGTGCACGTCACCGGCCCCGCGGGCAACGCCGCCGACTCCAGCGCCGCGTTCGAGGGCATCGACAGCAGCCTGCTGCTCGGCACGATCGCCGTCGTGGTCGTGATCCTGCTGATCACGTACCGCAGCCCGCTGCTCTGGCTGCTCCCGGTCATCTCGTCGGGGGTCGCGCTGATCGCCGCCCAGGCGGTGATCTACCTGCTCGCCAAGCACGCCGACCTCGTCGTCAACGCGCAGAGCGCCGGGATCCTCACGGTGCTCGTCTTCGGCGCCGGCACCGACTACGCGTTGCTGCTGATCGCGCGGTACCGCGAGGAACTGCGCCGGCACGAGGACCGGCACGAGGCGATGGCCGAGGCGCTGCACCGCTCCGGACCCGCGATCATCGCCAGCGCCGCCACGGTCGTGCTCGGCATGCTCTGCCTGTTCTTCGCCGAGACCAACTCGACCAGCGGCCTCGGCCCGGTCGCCGCGATCGGCATCGCCGTCGGGCTCGCCGTCATGCTCACCCTGCTGCCCGTGCTGCTCACCATCTGCGGCCGGTGGATCTTCTGGCCGCTGCGCCCCCGGCTCGGCTCCTCCGAGCCGACCGCGACCGGCCTGTGGGCCCGCGTCGGCGGCCGGATCGCCCGCCGGCCGCGCTCCGTCTGGATCGTGACCGCGCTGGTGCTGGCGGTCGCCACGATCGGGATCGTCCAGTTGGACGCCACCGGGCTCACCAACAAGGAGTCCTTCCGCGGCACCCAGGACTCGATCGTCGGCGAGGAGGTCCTGGCCCGGCACGGCGCCGGCGCGGCCGGCAGCCCGGTGATCGTCATCAGCACCGCCTCCAGCGCCGCCGCGGTCAAGGCGGCGTTCGCCGCGGTGCCCGGCATCTCCTCGGTGGGCGAACCGCTGACCGCCGGCGCCTACGCGTACGTCACCGGCAACCTCGTCGACCAGGCGGACAGCCAGGCGGCGTACGACACCGTGGACCGCGTCCGGGCCGCCGTGCACGCCGTCCCCGACGCGCGTGCCCTCGTGGGCGGCACGACGGCCGTCAACCTCGACGTCCAGCGCGCCGCCGCCCGGGACCGCAACCTGATCATCCCGATCGTCCTCGCGGTCGTCCTGCTCATCCTCATCCTGCTGCTGCGCTCGGTGCTCGCCCCGGTCGTCCTCATGGCCACCGTCGTGCTGTCCTTCGGCGCCGCGCTCGGCGTCAGCGCCCTGGTCTTCAGGCACGTCTTCGGCTTCGGCGGCGCCGACTCGTCGCTGCCGCTCTTCGTCTTCGTGTTCCTGGTCGCGCTCGGTATCGACTACAACATCTTCCTGATGACCCGGGTCCGGGAAGAGGCGGTCAAGCACGGCACCCGCCGCGCGGCGCTGATCGGGCTGTCGGCCACCGGGGGCGTCATCACCTCGGCGGGCCTCGTCCTCGCGGGCACGTTCGCGGTCCTCGCCACGCTGCCCCTCACCGCCTTCGCCGAGATCGGCTTCGCGGTGGCCTTCGGTGTGCTCCTCGACACGATCATCGTCCGGTCCGTGCTCGTCACCGCACTGAACCTCGACATCGGTGAGCGCATGTGGTGGCCCAGCGCCCTCGGCCGGACCACCAGGCCATCGATCCAGAAGGACCAGGTGACCGTTTAGAGAATCGGACGCCCGTCGCGGTAAGGCCCGCTGACGTGCTCCTCCTCGATGATCAGCAGATCGTCGTCGTGCTCGAACTCGCGGTATTCCCGTTCGTCGTGCGCCAACATCTGTACCTTCCCTTCGTTGCGGGATCATCGATACCCGCCCCGAAGCTCCATCAAACTGTGTCGAATCACTCATCAGCGGCGTCTCGTCGCGTCACGGCCGTAGGTGGCCTGTACCTGTCGCTACAGGCCACCGTTGGTTTTTCCCACCACCGATCCGCCGGCTGACGCCTCCGGCGCGGGCCCTCCCATGCGACAGTTGACACCGATGCTGCCTGAACTCCTCGCCGAGATCGCCCGGCAGAACACCGAGGCCGAGCCCATCATCAGCCTCGAACTGTTCTTCGAGGGCAACGACGATCTCGCGTCGATCGGCTGCAACCTGCCCGACCACCCGGGCATCGCCCGCTTCCACACCGTCCTGCGCACCATCCGGGACCGCCCTGAGGTCCACGACGTCCTGGTCGGCGTCGACGAGGTCATGGAACCTCCCGAGTGGCCCTTCAGCTGCCACGTCTACGTCCTGACAACCGCCTCGGAGGCGGCGCTCTGGTCATGGGCTGCGGAGCTGCACCCGGACGAGCCCGGCGACCTGCCCCCGCTCCGGTCCCTCCCCGTGCCGCCCGGCCACCGGGTGCTGACCCTGTGGTGGAACTGAGCCCTGCCCGCCCTGGTGGGGAGTGGGGGGCTTGCCCGCTCCGCCACCCGACTGCCCGCGAGCAGACCGCTGTCCACGAGCAGGCCGCCGCCGGCCGCCGCCAGGTGAAGCCGCCGTCGTAGTCGGGCAGGCTGCGCAGGGTCCAGGCCGGATCAGCCTCGTATTTCGTCGCCGGTCTCGGCCATAACTCAGCGCGGTGCTGGTCAGCTCCTCAGCCCAGTCCCGGGAGCCCGGTGCTCGAGCCGTACCCGGTGTCTGTGCATTGGCGCCGTGTGCCCCCGTTTCCTGTTCCTGTTCTGCGGTTCTCCGCTCCGGGCTCTCCGCTCCGGGCTCCCGCTCGTCGGCTCCCGGTTCCCCCGCTCCTGGCCTCCGGTCCCTGGGCCTTGCACCGCTGCGCTGCGCCGCCCGGCCGTGCCGCCTCGCGTGGGGTGGTGCCCGCCCTGGGCCCTGCCTGGCGAGCTCCCGGGCCCGGTTGCTGTGACTGGGTCACGGTCGTGGGCCTGGACGCTGCTCCTGTCCTGTCCCGAGCCCTCGGACCCAGTGCTGACCGGCCCCGACCGCTTGCCGCCTCGGGCATCCCGCGCTGCCCGCCCTGGAGCCCCGGTTCCAGGGCGTGGTCCCGTGCCGCCGCCTGCCCCTGCCGCGGCCGAGCTTCAGGCCGCGCGCTTCGGGGTCTCGGCCTCGGGTCTCGGCCTCGGACGCCCTGCGTTCGACCCGGGACGGTGCGCCGCTTCGCGCGAGTCGGTGCCGGGGTGCAGACCTGTCGGCGCGCCCCTATCCGCACGCTCTGTCGGTGGCACCATCGTGGCCCTGCCGGTCGTGGAATCGGTCGCGGAGCCGCTTGCAGAGGTCCGTCCGATGCTGGCCAACTGGCACGGGGTCGCACCGGCGTTGTCCCATCACCGAACAAACGCACGGCAGCGACAGCCCACAACGAGCGGCTCCTGCGCCGCGAACTCCGGCCTCCGTCCGGTCGCAAACCCCATGCGGGTCGTGCCGTTCAGCAGGCGTCAGGTCGCCAGCCTCTCCCGGTCGCCGCCCACGTCGGCCGGCGCCGCTCGTCGCGCAGGTCCCTCATCGTGCCCAAGTCGCCGTCGGCCCCCTGAACGACCGTGGGTCAGCGGACCCGGTCGTAGACGAGCGCGAGGGTGCCATGCTCGCCCGCCGCCTGACTCGTGAGCGCCCACTGCCCCGCCGGCAGCCCGTCGTCGAACAGCCGCGGCCCGCCACCGAGGAACACCGGGAAGACCATGAGCGCCAGCCGGTCGACCTGGTCGGCGGCGAGCAGCGCCTTGATGACGCTCGCGCTGGACAGCACGAGGATGTCGCCGCCGTCGGTCTCCTTCAGCTCGGCGGCCACCTCCGCGGCGGGCCTGTCGACGATCGTCGTGCGCTCCCACGGCGCCTCGCCCAGCGTGGACGACAGCACGACCTTGTCGGCCGAGACGAGCCACTTCGCGAACGCCTCGTCGCGCGGGTCGGCGCCGTCCATGCCGATGACCGTGGGCCAGAACCCGAGGAACCCCTCAGCGTTGACCCGCCCGAGTAGGGCCGTGGTCGCCGGCTCCCACAGGCTGGTCAGGTGGTCCCGGGCGACGTCCGTGATCGCGTAGGGCATCACCCAGCGCATGTCGACGGGATTCTCCGGCGCGGCGTAGCGGCCGTCGAGGGAGAGGCTCATGTTGGTGACGATCCTGCGGGTCAAGGTGTGCTCCTTCAGCTGGTGGTGTGCAGGTTGGCCGCGAGCTTGTCGAGGGTCTGGCCGTAGCCGATCTCGATGCCCGCGATGAAGTCGGCGGAGTCGACGGTGCTGTCGGTGACCCGGTAGAGCACGTCGAGCTCGGTGCCGTCGCCGTGCGGCCGCAGGTCCACCTCGACGTGCGAGGTGAACGCGATCCCGTCGCCGCCGGGTAGCAGCGGGGAGAGCCGATATGCGAGGCGCTCCCCGGGACGGACGTCGTCCACGGCGCCCTCGGCGCGGCCGAGCACCTGGTCGGTGCCGTCGGTGTCCTCGGCGTCGCGATACTCCAGGTGGAGGCGCCCGCCGGGGTGTGCCTCCAGGACCAGGTCGGAGACACGCAGCCCCTCGGGTGCCCACCACCGCGCGACCAGGTCGGGCTCCGTCATGTGCCGCCAGACCAGGTCGGGGCTGCCCGCCAGGGAGCGGTGGAACCGGAACGTGCGCCCGTCGGCCCAGCCGGAACTGTCCGCCGCGAGCCGCTCGATCTCGACGCTGATCCCGTGCCGCTCGAAGACGGTGTCGGGACCGCTGACCCTGGCGGCGCCCGCGGCGAGCCCGTTGAGTGCCGCGGCGAGGTCGAGCAGGGGCTGGCTCAGCAGCGCATACACCCGGCGCTGCCCGGTCCTTCGCGAGGTCACGACGCCGGCCCGCTCGAGGGTCTGCAGGTGCTTGGTGGTCTGTGGCTGCCGCGCCCCGGTCAGCTGGGCGAGGACCCCGACCGCCCGTGGCCGCTCCGCCAGCAGGCAGACGAGCCGCCACCTGGCCGGATCGGCGAGCGCGGTGAGAAGTGCGTCCATGCCGAGAAGTATGCGCCGTGGAGAATATTCATGTCAAGGAATAGCTTCGGGTACTGTAAGAACCGGAGGTCCCCGAGCACTACTCGTGACGGCGTAACTTCCACGCGAGGAGCAGGTGTGACAGATGCCGAGACAAGCAGGCGGTTCACCGCCATCTACGACGCGCATCACCGGCAGGTGTATGCGTATGCGGTGACCCGCGCCGGTCGGGAACACGCCGACGACGTGGTGGGGGACACCTTCCTCGTCGCCTGGCGAAGAGTGCGCGAGCTACCGGCGGCGCCCCTGCCGTGGCTGCTCGGCGTCGCCCGCAACGTCGCCCGCGAGCGCTTCCGCGACGAGGTCCGCCAGGCCGCCGTCGCCGCCGAGCTCCGGACCTGGATCCGCGAGGCCGACGACGACGTCGCCGACCAGGTGACCGACCGCGCCGCGGTCCTCGTCGCGCTCGGGACGCTCAGCGAGGACGACCGCGAAGTGCTGACCCTCACCGCCTGGCAGGGGCTGCCCGCCCGCGACGCCGCACGGGTCGTCGGCTGCTCGGCGGCCACGTTCCTCGTCCGGTTGCACCGGGCCCGCAAGCGGCTGCGGCACGCCGTGGACCAGCACGAATCCGCCTTCTCCAAGGAGTACAGCCGATGACCCCCAGACGTGACGTCCTGCAACTGCTGGCCGAGGCCCGCCCCGATCGCCTCGAACCCGGCGCCCGCCCCGACCCGGCCGTCCTCATGGCCTCTCCGGCGCACCCTGCGGCCCGGAAGCGCACGGTCCCGCGGCGCCTCGTCGTGGCCGCCGCCTTGCCGGCAGCAGCCGCGATTGCGATTGCCGCGTCGGTACTGCCAGGCGACGGCAAACCGTCCGGGCCCGCGGCTGCCACTCCTTCGGCGGTGCCGCTCTCGGCGCGCGACGTGCTGGCGCTGGCGGCCGCGAAGACCGACGCGACCGGCGAGGCGACCGGCGGCCGCTTCTGGGTGCGGGCACAGGAGCACGGTGAGCGCAAAGAGGTCGGCGCCTACGGCATCGCGGTGCGGCTCAGCATCGAGCGGTGGCAGGCCATCCGGCCGGGCGACCACAGCGTCGACGTGATGCAGGACCAGGGCACCGTGCCCGCCACCGGCGCCGACGAGGCCGCGTGGAAGGCCGCCGGCTCCCCGTCGCAGTGGACCGAGACCGGACCGGCCGGCACCGCCCCGATCGTACGGACCACCGCACCCGGACCGCGCCTGGTGCGTCCGCTTCCCCCGTCGGTGACGCTGACGCTCGCGGGCCGGCCGGTGACGCTCGCCGACCTCGCCGGGCTGCCGGTCTCGCCCGCCGCGCTGCGGTCGTGGCTGGAGCAGCGCGGCTTCGTCGACGGCTCGCCGGCCGCGCTGTTCTTCGCGGGCCGCGACCTGGTCGCCGAACTGCCCGTGCCCAGGCCGGTGCGCGCCGCCGCGTACCGGATGCTCGCCGACGTCCCGGGCATCGAATTCCTCGGCACCGTGCAGGACCGGCACGGCAGGTCGGGGCTGGCGGTGGCGTACACGCGGCGTGGTGACGGCGGCGGTCTCGGCCAGCAACGCCTGATCGTCGACGTGGCGGACGGGCGGGCGCTCGCGCTCGAGTCGTGGTCGGTTCCCGCCACCGGGCCGGGCACGCTGATGAGCTGGACGGTCCAGGTCCGCGCCGGCTACACCGACGACACCCCGCCCGCCGCGTAGCGATTTTTCTGTCGTACCCACGTGCGAAGGTGAGCGCGTGGTGGTGAACTTCGAAGCGCAGCTGTGGTCCTGGGACGCGAGGCGGGCGGACACGTGGGTGTTCGTCTCGCTGCCCGCCGACGAGTCCGAGGACATCCGGCATCTGACCGGTGACGTCAGGCGCGGCTTCGGCTCGCTGCGGGTCCGGGTGACCATCGGCGGCACCACCTGGAAGACGTCGATCTTCCCCGGCGGCGACGCCTATGTCCTGCCCGTCAAGGCCGCCGTCCGCAAGGCCGAGTCCCTCGACATCGGCGACGTGGCCACCGTGACCGTCGAGCTGCTCGACGTATGACCAGCGAATGTGGACTCCCGCCCGGCCGTGGTCACTCGCGGCCGGGTGGGTGCGCACCGGCTCCAGGCGTTGCCGACCGAAAGGACACCCAGCAATGTTGATCGTGATCTCGGGCCTGCCGGGCACGGGCAAGAGCGCCGTGGCCGAGGGGGTCGCCGCCCGGTCGGGTGCCGTGCAGCTGTCCATCGACACCGTTGAGGACGCCATGCTCGGCGCGGGGCTGGCCGCCGGGTGGGAGACCGGCGTCGCCGCATATGAGGCGGTCAGGGCGGCCGCGGAGCAGAATCTCGCGCTGGGGCGCGACGTCGTCGTCGACGCCGTCAACGACAGCGAGCCGGCCCGCGAGACGTGGCGGCGCGCGGCCTCGGCCGCCGGGGTCGCGCTGCGGTTCGTCGTGCTCGTCTGCGCCGATCGGGTGGAGCACCGCCGGCGGCTGGAAGGGCGCCGACGAGGGCTGCGCCACCTTCCCGAGCCGACCTGGGCGCGGGTCGAGGCGCTCGCCGGCACGTATGAGCCCTGGAAGGACCCGCACGTGCTGCTCGACGCCACCGCGCCGCTGGCCGACGTCATCGAAGAGGCCCACTGCCAGCTCACCGCGCCGAGCCGGGCTGAGCTCCGATGACCCGCCCCGCTCCGGCGCGTCGGCGCCGCATGTGGTTCCAGGCAAGAGCGGCTGTGACGGGTGGGTCAGGTGGGGCCGGGGGTGCCGTCAAGGACGACGAACTGGTAGCCGCGGGACTGCAGGGCGGGGATGACCGTGGAGAGGGCGGCGCAGGTCTGGGCCCGGTCTCCGCCGCCGTCGTGGCAGAGCAGGATCTGGCCCGGGCGGGCGGCGAGGAGATGGTCGGTGATGGAGCGGGTGCCGGGGCGGGTCCAGTCACGGGGGTCGTTGGTCCAGTTGATGGGGACCATCCGGGCCTGGGCGGCGGCGGTGAAGACGGCGGGGGAGACGGCACCGCCCGGGGATCGGAAGATGGTGGGGAGCTTGCCCGTGGTGCTGTAGATCTTGTCCTGGGCGCGGTCGACCTCCTGCTGGACGCGGGCGGGGTCGAAGTGGGCGATCTTCGCCGGGTGGCTCCACGTGTGGTTGGCGACGTGGTGGCCGGCGGCGACGATGTCGCGGGCGACCGGTTCGTGGCCGAGGACCTGGTTGCCGATGAGGCAGAAGAGCGCGGGCACGTGATAGCGGTCCAGCAGGCGGAGCACCTTCGGCGTCCACGTGGGGTGCGGACCGTCGTCGATGGTCAGGGCGACCGCGTTGGCGGGGAAGGGCGGGCCGGGCACCAGCCGGCGGTATTCCTCAAGCGTGAACACCGGCCGGTCGAGCGGCGTCATGGCCGGCACGGAGGGCGACGGCGGTGGAGGTGACGGCGATGGAGACGACGGAGGCACCGTGATCGTGGAGGCGTTCAGGACAGGACCCGTCGAGCCGGCGGCGACGAGAGCGGTGCCCGTCGCGATGAGTCCGGCGCCGAGCAGGCGTCGGCGGGACAGTCCGTTCAACAGGGGTCACCTCCGCAAGCATGATCGCACTGTTCATGACGCGATCGGCTCGGGAACGGTTGCACGCTTGTCGAGCGTGTATCGGCGCTGCAGGAGGACGGCCGCGGTCATGAGGACCGCGGGCACGACGGCGAAACCGTAGCGGACGGCGGCGAGCGCGGAGGAGGACTGGACGACGACGGAGCTGGAATCGCTGGCCACGAAGCCGCCGAGGGCGAGGCAGGCGGCGTAGGCGTAAGGGCCCAGCGCGCCGCCGGTCGCGTCGGCCGCGGTCCAGACGCCGGTGTAGCCGCCGGCGCGGCTGGTGCCGTCGGGACCGGAGGCGGCGATGACATCGGGAAGCATCGAGAAGGGCAGCAGTTGCATGGCGGCGAACGCGACCCCGAGGACGGCGACGGCGGCCACGATGACCGGCAGGCCGGCCGCGGAGCCGAGGGCGAGGACGAGGGACCCCGCGACGAACGACGCCTGCGCGACGAGCAGCCCGCGCTGCTTGCCGATGCGCCGGGCGACGACGACCCAGACGGGCGTCGCGAGGATGGCGGGAGCGACGAATGCGGCGACGAGGACGGTGGTCAGTTTGGGGCGGCCCAGCTCGTATTCGGCGAAGTAGGGCACAGCGGCGAGCACCAGGTGTGTCGTGGTCGACATCGCGAGATACGACGCGACGAGCGCGCGGAACTGCCGGTCCCGCAACGAGGCGAGGAGCCCGTGCCGGGTGCCGGTCGTGCGCAGTACCGGAGCGGCGGCGGTCAGACGGAGGACGCCGAGAATGCCGACCAGCATTACGACGAGCATGGTGGCGCCGAGGACGAGGCCCATGCGGGTGTAGCCGAGCGCGTCGGCGAGCAGGGGCGCGGCGACACCGCTGAGCAGGATGCCGACGGTGAGCACCACCATGCGGAAGCCCATCAGGCGGGTGCGCTCGTGGTAGCCGATGCTCAGGTCGGCCGGGGTGGCGAGGTAAGGGACCTGGTAGGCGGCGAAGAGGAGGTTGCCGGCGATGAACGCGACCGCGACCCACAACGCCGCCGGGGCGCCGCGCAGGCCGCCTGGCACGGCGAACATCGCGGCGAAAGCGACGGCGAGCGCGCAACCGGCGAGCATGAGCCGCCGCCGGTGCCCGCGGCGGGCGAGGTCGGCGTCGGAGAGCCGGCCGACCCACGGGTGCAGCACGACGTCGAGGATCTTCGGCGCGAGCAGCACGAAACCCGCGAGCAAGGGCGTCACGGCGAGGACGTCGGTGAGGAAGTACAGCAGCAGCAGGCCGGGCACAGTGACCCAGACACCCATGCCGACGGAGCCGGTCGCGAACGGGACGAGCCCGCGCAGCGGCAGCCGTACGTTCGACATAACCACGCTCCCGGGAATCCAACGTGCGATGGATAATAGGGGACGATGGAAGATCTGAACAGCACGCGACGACGCCCCGGCAGACCCCGCGCGGCGGACGCCGTCGACACGCGCGAGGTGATCCTGCGGGTGGCGACGGGACTGTTCGCCAGGCACGGGTTCGACGCGGTGAGCATCCGCGCGGTCGCCGAGGGCGCGGGCGTCGACGTCGCCACGGTGCACCACCACGCGGGCAGCAAGGCCGCGCTGTACCAGGCCTGCTTCGCGGTCGTCTTCGACGCCGAACGCCGCGCCCTCGAACCGGTCATCAAAGCGGTCACCGAAGCAGTGGCCAACGGGGTGACCGATGGTGCGGAGCCTGAAGCGGTGCCCGGGGCGGCGGTTGACGGGTTGACCGATGGCGCGGTGATTGAGGCGGTGCGCGGGGCGGCGGCCGATGGAGCGGCGACTGAAGCGGTGCCCGGGGCGGCGGCCGACGGGTTGACCGACGGTGCGGTGATCGAGGCGGCGGCCGACGGGGTGACCGACGGTGCGGTGATCGAGGCGGCGGCCGACGGGGTGACCGACGGTGCGGTGATTGAGGCGGAGCGCGCGGCGACGGTCTACGGGGCAACCGATGGAGTGGCGGCCAGTGGGGCGACCGACAGGGCGACGACTGAATCGGTGACCGGGGCGGCAACCGGAGCGGTGGCCGGTGGGGCGACCGACAGGGCGACGACTGAAGCGGTGACCGGGGCGGCAACCGGAGTGGTGGCCGGCGGGGCGACCGAAAAGGCAGCGGCCGAAGTGACGGCCATGAGCCGCGCGACCTCTGAAGCGGCCACCGCGCGGGGTGCCACCCAGGAGCAGGCATCCGAGGTGATGGCCACGCGAAGGGCGGCCGACCAGGCGGCGGCCGCGGTGGTCGCCGAGTTGGCGGCGACCGAAGCGGCCGCTGCCCGCGGCGTGGCCGACGAAACCGCCGCCGATGCGGCGGTCGCGCGGCAGGTCGCCACCGAGCGGGCGGCCGACGCGGTGGCCAGGCGAGGTGTGGTCGAGGAGATGGCGGCCGCGGTGGCCGCTGAACGTACGCCTGCCGAAGCGGCACCCGCGCGGGAGGCCGTCACCGCGAAGGCGGTCGAGCAGGGTGCCGTCAACGAAAACGCAGCCGATGCGGTGGCGGCGCACGGCGTGGTCAATGCCGGGCCCGTAGCCGACGAAGCGCCGACCGCTGAGCCGACGGCGACTGCGACGGGGGCGGGGGCGGCGACGGGGGCGGTGGTTGCACAGGGGATGCCCGACGAGCGGGTGGCTGAGTCGGTGGTTGCGCAAGACCGGGTGCACCTCGGTGCCGTCGCGGCGGCGGCGGGCGGCGAGCAGCACGGTGCGGCTGACGAGACGGCGACCGCGGCGGCCGCTGAGCCAATGGCGACCGGACCGATGGCTGCGGGGGGAGTGGCCGCCGAGCGAGCTGGCGAGGTGGTTGTCGGCGAGAGAGCGTCCAGGGCTGCCGATGAGCCGACGGCGACCGGGCCGGTGCCTGCGCGGGGACTGACCGCCGAGCGGGTGGGCGAGGTGGTGGCCGACGAAACGGCGACTGCGGTGACCGTGGCGGCCCCTGCGCGGACAGCGACAGGAGCGGTGGCCGCGCGAGGGGTGGCCGGCGAGCGGACGGCCGAGGCGGTTGCCGCGAGGGGAGCAGCTGAGGAAACGGCGTCCAGGGCGTTGGCCGCGCGAGGGGTGGCCGGCGAGCGGACGGCCGAGGCGGTGGCAGCACTAGGGGCGGCTGAGGAAACGGCGGTCAGGGCGTTGGCCGCGCGGGGGATGGCCGGCGATCCGACGGCCGAGGCGGTGGCAGCCCGAGGCGCAACTGAGGAGTCGGCAGCCGGAACGTCCGCCGAGCGAACTGCGACTGGAGCGTCCGCCGAGCGAACTGCGACCGGGGCGGCCGCCGGGCAACCAGCGACTGGAGCGGCCGCCGAGCGAACTGCGACCGGGGCGGCCGCCGAGCAACCAGCGACTGGAGCAGCCGCCGAGCGAACTGCGACCGGGGCGGCCGCCGGGCAACCAGCGACTGGAGCAGCCGCCGGGCGAACGGCGGCCGGAGCGGTGGTCGAGCAGGCCGCGGCCGGCGAGCAGGCAGCCGAAGCGGCGGCCGGCGAACCAGCGACCGCGCGACAGCCGGGCACCGGGCACCCGATCGAAGCCGTGACCACCCCCGGCAATGACACGGCGGCGGGCAAGGGCGGAGAGGCGGAAGAGGTTCTCCAGGGCCTGCACCGGGTTGTCGACGCGTTCGTGGACTTTCTGGAGGAGCGGCCCGAGACCACCGGGTTGTGGTTGCGGCGGTGGTTGGACCCCGACCGGCACGAGGGGATGGACGAGCGGTTCGCGACGCCGCTGTACGAGCAGGTGGAGGCAGTCCTGGCGGTCGCGCACAAGCGTGGGGTGCTGCACGAGCCGCAGCCGCACCTCGCCGTGCGCAGCCTCATCTGGGCTGTGCACGCGCATACGGTGACGGCGTTGCGGGGTGGGATGAGTGCTGAGGCGAGGGTTGCGTTGAGGGCGTTCGTGCACCGGTGGCTGGACCGCATGTACGGGCGGCCTTGACGCGCGCGACGCGGGTGACCCAGAATCCAACGCGTGTTGGAATACCGGGTGGTGGTCGTCGGGGGTGGGCCGGCGGGCCTGGCGACGCTCAAGGCGCTCGGCGCCGCCGGTGTGCCCGCGGTCTGCTTCGACGCCGGTGACCGGCCCGGCGGGTTGTGGGTGCTCGGCGGGCCGCACTCGTCGGCGTACCGGACCCTGCACCTCAACACCAGCCGCACCCGCACCGAGTTCGCCGACTTCCCAATGCCCGCCGACTGGCCCGACTATCCGGGTCACGAGCGGGTGGCCGGATACCTCGCGGACTACGCCGGGGCGTTCGGCCTCACGGGGAGCATCCGGGCAGGGCACGTCGTGACCCGCGTACACCAGGCGCAGGACGGGACCTGGGAGGTCACCGCCGAAGGTCCACAAGGGACGGTCGAGGTCAGGGCCGGGGCGGTGGTCGTGGCCAACGGGCACAACACCGTGCCCAGGCTGCCCGACCCGGCGCACCCCGGCGAGCCGGCCGCCGAGCAGCTGCACAGCCACGACTACCGCGGGCCCGAGCAGCTGCGGGGCCGCCGCGTCCTCGTCGTCGGCGGCGGGAACTCCGCGATGGACATCGCCGTCGACGCGTCCCATGTCGCCGCGCGGACGCTGCTGTCGGTGCGCCGCGGGGTGTGGATCGTGCCGAAGTACCTGTTCGGCCGGCCGTCCGACACGCTGAACGGCGCGCTCGCGAAGCGGCTGCCGTGGCGGGTCCGGCAGCGCATCAGCCAGACGATGCTGCGGCTCGCGGTCGGGCCGCCGCAGCGGTACGGGCTGCCCGCGCCCGCGCACGGGTTCCTGCAGGATCATCCCACGCTGTCCGACGCGTTGCTGCCGCGCATCACCCACGGCGAGATCGCGGTCCGGCCCGCCGTCGCCCGGTTCGAGGGCGATGAAGTGGTCTTCGAGGACGGCCGCAGGGACTCGGTCGACCTCGTCGTCTGGTGTACCGGCTACCGCGTCGAACTCCCGTTCCTGGACCCCGCGCTGCTGGAAGGCGGGGCGGACCGGCTGCCGCTGTTCCGGCACGTGTTCCACCTCGACGCACCGGGGCTGATGTTCGTCGGGCTGATGCAGTCCACGGGCGCCGCGTTCCCCGTCGTCGAGGCGCAGGCCCGGCTCGTCGCGGGCCACCTCGCGGGCACGTACCGGCTGCCGCCGCCGGACCGGCAGCGCGACGACTGCGCCGCCGAGCTGCGTGCCGCCCGGGACCGGTGGGGCGAGCGCAGGCCGGCGATGCGCATCGACTTCGACGCCTATCTCGACCTCGCCGCACGGGAGCTGGACGAGGGCCGGAAGCGAGCCGCCGCATGAACAAGAGGGTCATCGTCACCGGGGCGAACGGGACGTTCGGGCGGCTGCTCGGCGAGCGGCTCACCGCCGCCGGCGCGTCCGTCGTCGGCATCGACCTCGTCGCCGTCGACGGCCCCGTGCCGGTGCTCGCCTGCGACCTCACGTCCGCGGCCGCGGTGCCCGCCGCCGTCGCCGCGGCCGTCGAGCGGCTCGGCGGCCTCGACCTGCTCATCAACAACGCCGGCGTCGGCGGTCCCGCGCCGGCGGAGCTGCCCCCGGACGAGGTCGTCGCCCGGCAGCTGGAGGTCAACCTCCTCGCCGCGTGGCGGACCACCGCCGCCGCCCTGCCGGCCCTCGAAGCGGCCCGCGGCAGGGTGGTGTTCGTCGCCAGCCGGATGGCCGTGCTGCCGCTGCCCCTGGCCGCCGCGTACGGCGTCAGCAAGCGGGCCCTCGTCGCGTACGCCGACGCGCTCCGCCTCGAGGTCGGCAGCCACGTCGGGGTCAGCGTCGTCTATCCGAGCATGGTCGCCTCGCCGATCCACGACTCGACCGCCGCCGCCGGCCTGTCGCTGCAGGGCGTCTCCAGGATGGAACCGGCCGACGGCGTCGTCACCGCGATCCTCCGCGCGGCGACCGCCCGCAAGGCCCCCCGCGCGGTCGCCACCACCGGCCGCGGCCGCCTGGAGATGGCCATCGCCCGCCATTTCCCGTCGCTCGCCGATGCGATGGTCCGCCGTACCGTCGCCGCACGCCTCGCCGCGGGCGCCTTCGACAGCGCACCCCTCGCCGCCGGCTTGCTCCGCCGGAACCAGACCGGGAAGCCGCCGGCGTGATCCGCAGGCACCACACCAAGAAGGAACCACGCCAGGAAATCGTGTCCTGATCACGACTGACGGCGGCGCGAGGCGCGGTCCGCCGTCCACCATCGCGCATGAGCTCGTTCACAACGCCTCGCGCACCTATAGCCCCGCTCAGCCGTAACCGCCGCCGTGCCGCCGCCCTCACCGGTGCCGCGGCCGCCGTCCTCGTCGTCCTGGCGGGCCTCGCCGCCTGGAACCCGCAGGGATACGTGCGGCTCGGTTCCAGCACGTACTGGCTGGCCGGCGCCGTCACCGTCGTCCCCCTCACCGCCGGCGTCCTCGCCGTCCTGCTCATCCGCGTCCGGGCGCTGGCCGTCGTCATCGGTGTCGTCGCCGGCGTGGCCACCCTCATCGCCGCGTGCGGCGGCGCCGGTGTCGCCCTGTGGACCACCCCCGACTGGAAGCGCGCCGTCCTCGCCACCTCGCCCGGCGGTGGCTACCAGGTCGTCAGCCTGACCGAGGACAGCCTCACCTGGCGCCAGGAGCTGCGCGTCGCCCACCCCGACGGCCTGCTCACCCGCGAGTCCGACCGCCCCCTGCTGTGCGTCCAGGCGGTCTGGAACGACCACCCGAAGGTCCGCGTCACGTCCGCCGCCTTCACCGCCGAGCACGAGGTCGAGCTCACCCTCGACAACGGCACCACCGCCCGCGTCCCGTTCGACCCCGGCACGCTCCAGCCGGCCGAGACGCTCGACAGCGAATGCCGGTACACCGGCGGACACGTCAGAAGGGTCTAGCTCACCGCGACGGTCGTCAGGAGGCGAAGGGCCTGCGCCGAGGGGCTGCCGGGCGCGCCGTTGACCGCGAACGTCTCGAACGACAGCGTCAGCTGACTCCCGGCACCCGGCCCGCCGCGACGTCCCGGCGGTATCGTCGGCGGGGTGCGGGGACCGTATGTGGCGGTGATCGGGGCGGGGCAGGCGACCGCCGGGCAGGAGCGGGTCGCCGAGCGGGTCGGGGTGCTGCTCGCGGAGGCCGGGGCGGTCGTCGTCTCCGGCGGCCTCGGTGGCGTGATGGAGGCGTCGTGCCGGGGTGCGCACGAGCGCGGCGGGCTCACCGTCGGTCTGCTGCCCGGCGCGGACCGGGCCGACGGCAACCCGTTCCTGACCGTCGTCCTGCCGACCGGCATGGGTGAGCTGCGCAACGGCCTGGTCGCGCGGACCGCGGACGGGCTGGTCGCGGTCGGGGGCGGGTGGGGGACGCTCAGCGAGATCGGTTTCGCGATGCGGCTCGGGCGGCCGCTCGCCGCGGTCGGCAGCTGGGCCGTCGCGGCTCCGGACGGTGGCCCGTCCTACCCGGTGATGGCCACGGCCGACGAGGCCGTCGCGTGGGTGCTGGAGGAGATCACCGCACGGCGGCGGTGAAACCCCGCGCAGGGGCCGGGATCGACGCGGAGTGCCCCTTGCCCGCCCTCGCCGTCGTGGATCTGCACCCGGTGGTGTGCTGTGCCCGGTGCGCCTTCACTTGTACGCCGTGCTGGGCGTGCGTCGTATGTCAGGGAGTCGAACCCCTGCGCCTGCCCCCGGCGCGCCAGAAAGGGAGCCGAATTGCCCGTCGGCCCTCGGGTCGTGCACGCCTCCACGACGGCTACCCGCTCCGCGTCGATCCCGCGTCAGTCCAGGAGGTCGGCCTCCCAGTTGGTGCGCTGCACGGCGGTGTCGACCTCGCGCAGCTGCCGGGCCAGGTCGTCGGCCTCGGCGCGCAGGTCGGCGACCGGCAGCGCCGACAGCATCCTCAGCTCCGACCGCAGCTGCCGGTGGCCGCGCTGACCGTCGCCCGCCGAGGCGTTCGCCGCGGTCGTCACCACGTTGTGCCGCAGGCGCAGCACGTCGCGGCGGGCCAGGGCGTCGGTGAGCGTGCCGTCCCCGAGCGGGGTGGCGGCGTTGGTGCGGTTGATCCGCCGGATCAGCGACTCGAGCTCGTCGAGGACCGCCGCCGACTCGGCGAGCAGCGCGGCCGCGTCCTCGGCGGGCGTCTCACCTTCCTGGAACCGGGCGTTGCCGGCGATCCGGGTCCGGAGCTGTTCGACCCGGCGCGCGGCGTCGGCGCGCAGCGCAAGCGCTTCAGCGAGTTTCACGCCCACCAGTCTCCGCGCCGGCGATCATCACCGCACGCCGTTTTCCGGGAAGGGCCGGCCCGGGCGTTGTACGCCCGGCGTTCACGGGGGAGCCAACCGCAGCCCGGTCCCGCGCCGCCTGCGGTTGGCAACGTGCCCGGCATGTCCATGTCTCGATGGTCGGCCGTCGCGCTCAGCGCCGGCCTGCTCCTTCCGCTGGCCGTGGCCGTGCCCGCCGCGGCGCACGGCGCACCGAAGTCCTTCGACATCCAGGCCCATCGCGGCGGGCTCGGCCTGCGCAGCGAGAGCACGCTGAGCTCGTTCGGCAACGCGTTGCGCCTCGGTGTCACCACCCTCGAACTCGACATCCAGATCACCGCAGACGGTCAGGCAGTCGTCACCCATGACCGGAAGGTCAGCGGCGCGAAGTGCCTCGACACCGCACCGGTCGTCGCCGGCGACCCGGCGTACCCCTACGTCGGCAAGTTCGTGAAGGACCTGACGCTCGCGCAGGTCCGCACGCTCGACTGCGGCAGCAAGGGGCTGCCGGAGCACCCGGGCCAGGTGCTGACGCCCGGGTCGCGGATGCCGCTGCTGCGCGAGGTGTTCGACCTCGTCGCCCGCTACGGCAACGAGGACGTGAAGTTCAACCTCGAGACCAAGGTCGAGGCCGGCGCCCCGCAGGAGACCGCGCCCCGCGAGCAGTTCGTGCAGGTCGCCGCGCGGGAGATCCGCGCCGCCGGGCTGCTGCGCCGGGTCACGATCCAGAGCTTCGACTGGGGTGCGCTGCGCCGCTTCCGTGAGGTCGAGCCGCGGCTCGGGCTGGTCGCCCTGACCAACCGCGACTTCCTGCAGACCGGGCAGCCGGGCGCCTCGCCGTGGCTGGGCGGCCTCGACATCGACGACTTCGGCGGCGACCCGATCGCCGCGGTGAAGACCCTCGGCGTCGCGGCCTTCTCGCCGGTGCACGGCTTCCCGCAGAACGGCAAGGTCACCGACCCCGGCTACGAGCCGTACGTCACGAAGGCGATGGTCGACCGCGCGCACCGCAACGGCATCAAGGTCGTCCCGTGGACGATCGACGACCCGGCGACGATGAACAAGCTCATCGACGACGGCGTCGACGGCATCATCACCGACTACCCCGACCGGCTGCGGACCGTCGCCGCGAAGCGGGGCTTCGCGCTGCCGCGCGGCACGGCGTCGCCGTTCGACGTGCAGGCGCACCGTGGCGGCAAGGCGACCCGGCCGGAGAACACCCTGGCCGCGTTCCGCAACTCGCTGGCGAACCCCGGCATCTCCACCCTGGAGCTGGACACCGGCGTCACGAAGGACGGCGTCCTGGTCGTCAGCCACGACCGCGCGCTGAACGGCTCGCACTGCCGCGATACCGCGCCCGTGCGTCCGGGTGACCCGCTGTACCCGTACATCGGCCGGACCATCCACAGCCTGACGCTCGCCCAGGTGAAGACCATCGACTGCGGCGACGCCTCGGCGCCCGGCGAACGCATCCCGACCCTCGACGAACTCTTCAAGCTCGTCCGGTCCAGCGGCCGCGACGACATCCGCATGAACATCGAGACGAAGATCAGCCCGACCGTCGCCGACACCGAGCCCTACTGGATCTTCACGATCCGGCTCGTCACCGCGATCGAGAAGGCCGGCCTCGCCCGCCGCGTCACGATCCAGTCGTTCGACTGGCGGACCATCCAGCTGTCGCGCGCCATCGACGCGCGCATCGAGACGGTCGCGCTCGTGTGGCAGTACGGCCCCCGCGAGTGCGCCACGCTCGCCGACGAGTGCTCGCTGCAGGCCGTGTACGGCAACCCGGCCGTGAAGAGCCCGTGGACCGGCACGCTCGACTGGTGGAAGTACCGCGACCTCGGCAAGCTCGTGAAAGCGAGCGGCGCGTCGACCGTCTCGGCGAACTGGCAGGTGCACGACCCCGCGCAGGGCACCGTCGTCTCCGACGACTGGTACCTGCGCCAGGACCCGTCCTACTTCCACGGCCCGGCCGTCGACGTCCTGCACCGCCGTGACGGTCTGAAGGTCGTCCCGTACACCATCGACGACGAGCCGACCATGGACCGGGCCATCGCCCTCGGTGTCGACGGCATCATCTCCGACGACCCCGAGAAGCTGATCAAGGTGGCCCGCCGGGCCGGCCTGCGCTGATTTCACGCATGGCGCTGACCGAACGGATGAAGGGTGATCGTTCGGTCAGCGCCCTACAACGACCTGAGCGGTCATGCCAGACCGGCGATCCCCGGCAAACCGACTCCATAGAGTGGCCATGTCATCACCGTAAGCGACCTCATGGGTTCGCTTGATTTTCGGGGGTTCCATGTTCCACGCCATCACCGCCGGTGCCATGCTGCTGTCCTCGCTCGCGGCGCCGGTCGCGCCCACGTCGCCGCCGCCGAACGAGGTCAGCATCAGCGTGGCGACGGCCAACGGCTCGGGGTGTCCGGACGGCACCGCCGCGGTCGACGTCTCGCTCGACCGGCGCGCGTTCACGATCACCTACAGCCAGTACATGGCGCAGGTCGGTGTCGGCACCAAACCCACCGACTTCCGGAAGAACTGCCAGATCGCCCTCCAGGTGCACATCCCGAACGGCTTCACGTACGCCATCGCGGAGGCCGACTACCGCGGCTACGCCAGCCTCGCGTCCGGCGCGACCGGCACGGCGGTGGCGAGCTACTACTTCCAGGGCAACTCGCAGACCGCCCGGGCCAGCCACCCGTTCCGCGGACCCATGGAGGACAACTGGCAGACCAAGGACACCGTCGGCGTGGCCGCCCTGGTCTTCCAGCCCTGCGGCGAGGAGCGCAACCTCAACATCAACACCGAGCTGCGGGTCAACGCCGGCCGCTCCAACCCCAAGAAGACCACCAGCTTCATGGCGATGGACTCGACCGACGGCAGCTTCAGCACGGTGTACAACCTGGCCTGGAAGCGCTGCGCGTAACACCCGTACCGACGCGGCCTCCGGCATCGGCTCAGCCTGCCGATGCGGGAGGCCGCACCCGAAAAGGACCCGGCAAAAGGGACCCGAAGAACGGATCCGAAAAAAGTCAGGGACGCGGTGTCGGATCGGGGCGGAGGCGTTCGTAGAAGGGGAGAAGGACGCCCGACCCAACCGCACAGAGGAGCGCACCATGACCGTCACCTACACGTTCGACGTCTTCTCCACCCTCGACGGCTTCGGCTCGTACACCGCCGACGGCGACTGGGGCGGCTACTGGAGCAAGGAAGGTCCGGAGTTTCTCGAGCGCCGCCTCGCCCAGTACAGCGAGGAGCAGCGGCTGGTCCTCGGCGCCGGCACCTTCCGGCTCTTCACGCACTTCCTCGGCGGGGCCGCCGACGAGTCCCCGGTCAACGACCCGATCAACACCCGGATGAAGCACCTGCCGACCACGGTCGTGTCGAGCACGCTGCGCGGACCCCTGGACTGGCCGGACGCGACCCTGGCGACCGGCGCCGCCGCCGACATCGTCGCCCGCCTCAAGAAGGAGTCCCCGGTGCCGCTGCGCTCGCACGGCAGCCTGTCGCTGAACCGGGCCCTGATGGCCGCCGGCCTGGTCGACCGCGTCCAGGTGACCGTCTTCCCGGTGATCAGCGGGCGGACTGGCGCGGCCCCGATCTTCCAGGGCGCGGAGGACTTCGACCTCGAACTGCTGGAGAGCCGGACGCTCGACGGCCGCATCCAGGAGCTCACCTACCGCCCTACCCTGCACGCCTGAGCCGCACTCTTCCCTTCTCAACGTATAGCGGACCCCGGGGCTTGCGGCAAGCCCCGGTGCGGGGCGCAGAATCGCTGGCCGGAGCCGGAACCTGCGGAAACGGGGACCAACTGATGGATGCCAGCGTGTTCGAACTGCCCGAGCGGCTTGCGGTGAAGGGGGAGCCCGGGCTGATCGCCGCCGACGAGGCACACTTCGCGGCCGTCACCAGGAGCCTCGCGGGGACGGTCGCGGAGCTGGAGCAGCGGCTCGACGCGGAGCGGAGGATGCCCGGCGGGATCGGGCAGGCGGCGATGGACCGGGACCAGGAGGTGCGGCGGCTGAGCGCGCGGCTGCGGACGTTGCGGCGGTTCGGGCTCGACCTGTGCCTCGGGCGGATGGTCCCGACGGACGGCGAGCCGGTGTACGTCGGCCGGCTCGGGCTGACCGCGGAGCTCGGCGGGCGGCTGCTGCTGGACTGGCGGTCGCCGGCGGCCGAGCCGTTCTTCGGCGCCACGCACGCCAACCCGATGGGTCTGGCCAGCCGGCGGCGGTACCGCTGGACGCGGGGCCGGATCACCGACTACTGGGACGAGGTCTTCACCGCCGAAGGCCTGCGGGGCAACGCGGCGCTCGACGACCAGTCGGCGTTCATCGCGACCCTCGGCGGCAGCCGGTCGGCGAAGATGCGCGACGTCCTCGGCACGATCCAGGCCGACCAGGACGCGATCATCCGGGCGGGGTCCAGCGGCGCGCTGGTCGTCGACGGCGGTCCCGGCACGGGCAAGACCGTCGTCGCGCTGCACCGCACGGCGTACCTGCTGTATGCCGACCCCCGGCTCGGTCACCGGCGCGGCGGGGTGCTCTTCGTCGGGCCGCACCAGCCGTATCTGGCGTACGTCGCCGACGTGCTGCCGAGCCTCGGTGAGGAGGGCGTGCAGACGTGCACGATCCGGGACCTCGTCGGGCAGGACGCGACGGCCGAGACGGATCCCGAGGTGGCCCGACTGAAGTCCACGAAGGAGATGGTGCAGGCGATCGAGGAGGCCGTCCGGTTCTACGAACGCCCTCCGGCGAAGGGGATGACGGTGGAGACCCACTGGTCCGACATCTGGCTCGGCGCCGACGACTGGGCGGAGGCGTTCGAGGCCGCGGAGCCCGGCATCCCGCACAACGACGCCCGCGACCTCGTCTGGGAGGAGCTGTTGCGGATCCTGACGGAGAAGCACGACGAGGACGTCGACGACGAGCTGCTGCGCAGGTCGCTCACGCAGAACCGCGACCTCGTCACGGCGTTCAACCGGGCGTGGCCGCTGATCGGGGCGGCGGACCTGGTCGGTGACCTGTGGTCGGTGCCCGCCTACCTCCGTAGGTGCGCGCCGTGGTTGCAGGCGGCGGAGGTACGGACGCTGCAACGGCAAGCGCCGCAGGCCTGGACGACGCACGACCTGCCGCTGCTCGACGCGGCGCGGCAGCGGCTCGGCGACCCGGCGGCGGCGAAAGCGCGGCGCCGGCAGCAGGCGGAGGTCAAGGCGCGGCGGGAGCGGATGGACCGGGTCGTCGACGACCTGATCGAGGCCGCCGACGACGAGTACGGCACCGGCCTGGTGACGATGCTGCGCGGCGAGGACTTCCACGAGGCCCTCGTCGACGGGGCGGGCATCGCGGACGGCGACCCGGACCGGCTGGCGGGACCGTTCGCGCACATCGTCGTCGACGAGGCGCAGGAGCTCACCGACGCCGAGTGGCAGATGCTGCTGCTGCGCTGCCCGTCACGGAGCTTCACGATCGTCGGTGACCGGGCCCAGGCCCGCCGGCCGTTCACCGAGTCGTGGCAGGAGCGGCTGGAGCGGGTCGGCGTCGACCGGGTCACGACGGCGACGCTGAGCATCAACTACCGCACCCCGGAAGAGGTGATGGCACACGCCGCGCCGGTCATCCGCGCCGCCCTTCCCGACGCCAACGTGCCGACCTCGATCCGCAGGAGCGGGCTGCCCGTCGTACACGCGGCGAAAGCGGAACTCGCCGGCATCATCGACACCTGGCTCGCCGAGCACGCGGAAGGCACGGCGTGCGTCATCGGCGACCCCGGGTTCGCGGCGCGGGACCGCGTGCGGTCGCTGACCCCCGAGCTGTCGAAGGGCCTCGAGTTCGACCTGGTCGTCCTCGTCGAACCCGGGTCGTTCGACAGCGCGGTCGACCGCTACGTCGCCATGACCCGGGCGACGCGGCAGCTGGTGATCGTCCAGGGGGCCGAAACGCGTCAGACGGCTCCGGCCGCGTTCAGCCCGGCGATCTCCTCCGGCGTGTAGCCGAGCTCGGTCAGCACCTCTTCCGTGTCGGCGCCCTTGGTCCGCCCGGTGAAGCGGATCCGTCCGGGTGTGCCGGACATCCGCCACATGACGTTGTGCATGAGCATCGGCCCGAGCTCGGGGTCCTCGACCTGCGTGATCATCTCGGTCTCGCGCATGTGCGGGTCGTGCGCGATGTCGGCGGCGGAGTAGACGGAGGCGAGCGCGGCACCGGCCTGCTCGAAGGCCGCGATGACCTCGTCACGGTCGTACTTGCGCACCCAGGTGCCGACGTACTCGTCCAGCTCGTCGGCGTGTTCGGCGCGCGTGTGCCCGGCCCCGAACCACGGCTCGGCGACGACCTCGGGGTGCCCGACGAGGTGCATGACCCGCTCGGCGATCGCCTGCGCGGACGTCGAGACGGCCACCCAGTGGCCGTCCTTCGTGAGGTAGGTGTTGCGGGGGGCGTTGTTCGTCGAGCGGTTGCCGTGCCGATGTCCGACGACGCCGAGCTGGTCGTAGACGGTGACACCGGGGCCGACCGCGGTGAGGATCGGCTCGATGAGGCTGAGGTCGATGACCTGGCCGGCCCCGTTGCGCGCGTCGCGGTGGTAGAGGGCCATGAGGGTCGCGGAGGAGGCGGCGATGCCCGCGATGCTGTCGGCCAGACCGAAGGCGGGCAGCATCGGGGGGCCGTCGGCCTCACCGGTGAGGTGGGCGAAGCCGCTCATCGCCTCGGCCAGGGTCCCGAACCCGGGACGGGAGGCGTAGGGGCCGTTCTGGCCGAAGCCGGTGATCCGCACGATGATGAGCCCGGGGTTGAGGGCGTGCAGCTCCTCGGGCGACAGCCCCCAGCGCTCGAGCGTCCCCGGACGGAAGTTCTCGACGAGCACGTCCGACTCGCAGACGAGCCGTTTGAGCACCTCGGCCCCTTCGGGAACCTTGAGGTTCAAGGTGACGGCCCGTTTGTTGCGGGACACCTCTTTCCACCACAGCGGCACCCCGTCCTTGGACGGTCCGTGACCTCGCAGTGCGTCGCCCTTGGTGGGGTGTTCCAACTTGATGACCTCGGCCCCGTAGTCGCCGAGGATCTGGCAGCACAGCGGGCCTGCCAGGATCGTGGACGCGTCGATGACCCTGACGCCACGCAACGAATCCTGAGTCATGTCCCTCCCTGATTCCCGTCTGCGGAACATCGTTCCGAACTCAAGCTAGGTTCGATGTCGCTCGGAGTCAATCGCCCGAACTTCGCGGTCCGTGCCCCCGGTCCTGCCCGTATGCCGGGCGGGCATCGATGTCCTGGGACTGTGGCGCCGGTCGCGAGGGCGGTCAAGAAGGCGGCGCTAACGTTGAAGCAGTGCCGCGAAAGAGACCCTTTCCACGAGGCGCAACCATGTTCCGCTCTGCGACTTTCTCGGCTAGTCTCCGTGACTACCACCACCGGGACCGGAGGTGAAGGGCACCCTCAGTGCCCGACCGATACGGAGGACAGGGTTCACGTGCCGGATGACGTGTTGATTGAAGCCGTGGCACAGGGAGTGCGCGTCTTCGACCTGGGGCGGGTCCTCTTCGTGGGGATGCCCCAGTCTCCAAACCACCCTCACTACTGGCACGCGCTGCCGCGCAGGCACGGCGACATGGTGCGGGCGGACGGCGGCTCGGCCTCGAACGACATCATCACCATGGGCACACACGTCGGCACGCACATCGACGCCCTCGCCCACGTGTCGCAGGACGGCCGCCTCTTCGACGGCTCCGACGCCGGCGAGGCCTCCTCGGGCGGCCGCTTCACCGAGCTCGGGGCGCACACCATCCCCGCCATGGTGCGCCGTGGCGTTCTCCTCGACGTGCCGGCGGCGCTCGGCACCCCCGAGGGGTGCCCGCCCGGCTACGAGATCACGCCCGACGACCTCGAGGTCACCCTCAAGCGTCAGGGCGGGTCCGTCGGGGCCGGTGACGTGGTCCTGATCCGCAGCGGCTGGGGCAGGCACTTCGACAACCCCGACCGCTCGGTGTTCGTCGGCGGCGCATCCGGCGTCCCCGGGGTCGGCGAGGCCGGCGCCCGGTGGCTCGCGGAGCGGGACGTCGTCGCCGTAGGCGCCGACACCATCGCGTTCGAGTGCCTCCGCCCGGGCGCGGGGCACAGCGTGCTGCCCGCCCACCGGGTCCTGCTCGTCGACGCCGGCATCTACATCATGGAAACCCTCGACCTCGAGGAGCTCGCCGCCCAGGGCGTGCACGAGTTCGTCTTCGTCGCCTCGCCGCTCAAGTTCTACGGTGCGACCGGATCGCCCATCCGTCCTCTGGCGGTGACCAGCCGTGCATGAGGCGACCCTCGCCCAGGCGATCGCGCGATTCGCCGCCGGAGCCCGATACGAGACCCTGCCCCCGGCGGTCACGGCCAGTGTGCGGCAGCGCGTCCTGGACACCCTCGGCATCTGCATCGCGGCGCAGGAACTCGACAGCAGCCAGGCGGTCATCGGTTACGTCGCCGAGCAGGGCGGTGCCCCCCAGGCGCGCGCGATCGGGGTGCCGCACCGGGTCCCCGCCGCGCTCGCCGCCTTCGGCAACGGGGTGCTCGCCCACTCCCTCGACTACGACGACACGCACCTGCCTTCGGTGCTCCATCCGAGCGCGAGCATCGTGCCCAGCGTGCTCGCCGCCGCCGAGCGCGCGGGCACGGACGGTCGCACGGCGGTCACGGCGATCGCCGTGGGCCTCGAGGTCTGCGTCCGCATCGGCATGGCCGGTTACGACCGGAAGGCCGGCAACTCGGTGTTCTTCGAGCACGGGCAGCACGCGACCTCGATCTGCGGCGCCCTCGGTGGCGCGGTGGCCGTGGGGGTCGTGCTCGGCCAGGACGAGGCGCAGCTCACCAGCTCCCTCGGCGTCGCGGCGTCGATGGCCGCCGGCATCATCGAGGCCAACCGGACCGGCGGCAACGTCAAGCGGCTGCACTGCGGTTGGGCCGCGCACTCCGCCGTGACGGCGGCCGACCTCGTCAGCCGCGGCATCACGGGTCCGCCGACCGTGCTCGAAGGACGGTTCGGGTTCTTCGAGGCGTTCCTGCGCGGCGAGTTCGACCCCGCCGCCATCCTCGAGGGCCTGGGGACCGAGTGGGAGGTGCCCAGGATCTTCTTCAAGCCCTACCCGGCCAACCACTTCACCCACGCCGCCGTCGACGCCGCCACCGCGCTGCGGCGCAGGGGCGTGGACCACCGTGCGGTGCGCACCCTCACCCTCGGCGTCCCGGCGCCGGTCGTCAGGACGATCGGCGAGCCGATCGACGGCAAGCGCCGACCGGTCACGGGCTACCAGGCCCAGTTCTCCGGACCCTACGCCGTCGCCGTCGGCCTGCTCGGTGGCGGCGGCGGCCTCGGGGTCGGCCTCGACGACTACACCGACGAGCTCGCGGTCGCCCCCACGCGCCGGGAGATCATGGACAAGGTGAGCGTCGTCGCCGACGACGAGTGCACCCGGATCTTCCCCGGCCAGTTCCCCGCGGTCCTCACCGCCGAGCTCGTCGACGGCTCGGCGGTGACCGAGCGGGTCCTCGTCAACCGCGGCGGCCCGCAACACCCGCTCTCCGACGACGAGGTCGAGCTCAAGTTCCGCGACAACGCGGGGCGGCACCTTCCCGAGACGGCGGTGGCGCGGATCGCGGCGCGCGTGCTGGCTCTCGACGAACTGAGCGACGCCGGTGCCGTCCTCGATGCCCTCGACGACGTGGCCGCCGCCGAGTACTCCGTCACCACTACCGCGCAGGAAGGCGACCTATGAACTACGACCTCATCGTCCGAAACGTTCGCCTCGTCACCCATGAGTCGCCCCAGGCCGTGCTCACCGACATCGCCGTGACGGACGGGCGGGTGGCCGCCGTCGGTCACCTCGGCGACGCCGGCGCGACGACCACGGTCGACGGTGGCGGCAAGCTCGCGTTTCCCGGCGTCGTGGATGCCCACCAGCACTGGGGCATCTACAACCCGCTCGAGGTCGACACGGAGACCGAGTCGAAGGCCGCGGCCCAGGGCGGCGTGACGACGGGTCTCAACTACATGCGCACCGGGCAGTACTACCTCAACAAGACCGGCGCGTACCGTGACCTGTTCCCCGAGGTACTGGAGCGCACCCAGGGGCGGGCGTACATCGACTACGCCTTCCACCTCGCGCCGATCACCAAGGAGCACATCGGCGAGATCCCCGAGCTCATCAAGGAGCACGGCGTCACGTCGTTCAAGATCTTCATGTTCTACGGCGGTCACGGCCTGCACGGCCGGTCCGCGGACCAGAGCTCCTTCCTCATGACTCCCGAGGGCGAGCGTTACGACCTCGCGCACTTCGAGTTCGTCATGCGCGCCATCCAGGCGGCCCGGACGGCCGAGCCGCAGATCGCGGACTCCATCTCCCTCAGCCTGCACTGCGAGACCGCCGAGATCATGTCGGCCTACACTGCCATGGTCGAGCAGGAGGGGCGGCTCACCGGGCTCGAGGCCTACTCCGCCTCCCGGCCCGCGCACTCCGAGGGCCTGGCCATCTCCATCGCCTCCTACCTCGCCCACGAGACGCAGCTGGCGAACATCAACCTGCTGCACCTGAGCGGACGCAAGGCCGTCGAGGCGGCCCTGCTCATGGCGAAGACCTTCCCGCACATCAACTTCCGCCGCGAGGTCACCATCGGTCACCTCGTCGCCGACTACCACAGCGCGTCCGGGATCGGCGGCAAGGTCAACCCCCCGCTCCGCTCGCGTGACGATGTCGAGGGGCTCTGGGAGCACGTCCTCGCCGGCGAGGTCGACTGGGTCGTCAGCGACCACGCCTGCTGCCGTGACGAGATGAAGTTCGGCGCCGAGCGCGACGACGTCTTCGTGGCCAAGTCCGGCTTCGGCGGCGCGGAGTACCTCCTGCCGGCGCTCGTCAGCGAGGGCCGCAAGCGCGGTCTCGGCCTGGACCGGATCGCCGCGCTCACCGCGTGGAACCCGGCACAGCGCTACGGACTGTCCGGTCGCAAGGGCGTCATCAAGGTGGGACACGACGCCGACTTCTGCCTCGTCGACGACTCGCGGTCGTGGGTCGTGCGCGCCGAGGACTCGCTCTCGACGCAGGAGTACACGCCGTTCGAGGGTTTCGAGCTGTCCGCCGCCGTGACCGACACGTTCGTGCGCGGCCACCACGTCCTGGCCGGCGGGGCCATCCAGGGTGAGCCCCGCGGCGAGCACCTGCGGCGTCCGCTGACCACCGGGTGAGGCGGGCAGCGTGGATCCCCGCAAGGCACCGGGTCCCGTGCCGGAGCTGACCGCACTCTACGTGCCGGCGGACCGTCCGGACCGGCACGACAAGGCCCTCGCGACGATCGCCGACGTGGTCATCGTCGACCTCGAGGACGCCGTCGCGCCCAGCCGTAAGGACGCGGCGCGGCGCGAGGTCGTCGACCTGCTGCGGCACCGGGCGTCGGGGTCCGACACCGCGCGGCTCTGCGTCCGGGTCAACCCGGTGGGCAGTCCGTGGGGGCAGGCCGACCTCGAGGCGCTCGCGGAGGTCCTCTCCGGCGTCACCGTGCACTCGGTCCGGCTGCCGAAGGTCGAGTCGGCCCAGGACGTCGAGTCGGCGCGCGCCTGCTTCGGGCGGGACGTGCCGGTGTCCGTCCTCGTCGAGTCGGCCCTCGGCGTCGAGCGGCTCGGGGAGATCGCCGCCGCGAAGGGCGTGGCGTCGGTCGCGCTCGGCGAGGCCGACCTGCGCTCGGACCTGCGGCTGACCGGCGACGGCGGGCTGGACTGGGTGCGCTCGCGACTCGTCGTCGCCGCCCGCGCCGCCGGGCTGCCGCCGCCGATGATGTCGGTCCACCCCCGGCTGAACGACGACGAAGGCCTGCTCCGGTCGTGCGCGGCCGGGCGGGCCGCCGGGTTCCTCGGGCGCACCGCCATCCACCCGAAGCAGCTGCCGCTGATCGTGGAGGGCTTCGCACCCGAGCCGGCGCAGGTCGAGAAGGCCAGGAGCCTGCTCGAGGCGCTCGCCCGGGGGCAGCGGCTCGCGGCGGGCGTCGTGGTCCTGCCCGACGGGCAGATGGTCGACGCCGCCATGGCCGCGGAGGCCGAGCACGTCGTCGCCGTACACGAGCGAGTCCGGGCGCTCCAGCAGATCTGAGCGAAGTATTGGGAGGCCGCACGATGCGTATGGACGGGTTCGTCCTCGGGCCTGGCCCCGCGGGCCGCTGTGACGACCACCGGGTGGGTGGGGCCGTCGTGCACCGCACCGGCGGTGGCTGGCTCATGTGGTACTACTGCCGGGACCGCGCCTATGACCGCCCGGCACCGGGGACGCTGGGGTCCGGGCGGATCGCGATGGCCACCTCCGCCGACGGCGTCGGGTGGGAGCGGTTCGACGGCCCTGAGGAGCTCGGCTCGGTGTTCGCCCCGAGCGGTGACCCGTCGGGGTTCGACGCCTCTCACGTCGGGCTCACCGACGTCACCTTCGACGGCCGGCTCTGGCACCTGTGGTATTTCGGGGGAGACCTGACCGAACGGGCCAGCCGGACGGCGCTCGGGTCGGTGACGGGGCTCGGGATGCGCCCGGGGCACGCGACGAGCCCCGACGGGGTGACCTGGTCCCGCGTTGCCGGCCCGGCCACCGGTGGTGCCCTGCTCGACTACGACCAGGACCGGCTCTACCGCGCGTGGCCGAACGCCTTCGGTGACGCCGACGGGACGGTCTTGCTCCAGACGACCTCACCGACCCTCGACCTCGGCGTGTTCCACACGGACACCTTCAGGTCCGCCGACGGGGTCGTCTTCACCGGCGTGGGACCGCTGGTCTGGGCCGACGGCGAGCGTCCCTGGGACTCGCACGGCATCGTGACGCGGCAGGTGCTCGAGAACCCGTTCGGCGAGGGCCGCCGCTGGCTCATGCTCTACACCGGGCTCGACGAGCGGCACGGCCGCTCGGTCGCGACCGCCGAGTCCGACGACGGCCGGCACTGGCACCACCGGTCCGACGGCCCGGTGCTGACGGCCGGGGAGCCCGGCGCGTGGGACAGCCTCGGCGCGGCCGCGACCCGGCTGGTCCCGGTCGAGGACCGGCTGCACCTGTACTACTACGGCTTCAGCTCGCTCGCCGACGACGACTCCCCCCGGGGGATCGGCCTCGCGATCGCCGACCGCCGGCCGGGGTCGCCGTTCCGGCGCGTCGCGGCCCGATGAGCAGGCGCCCGATGAGCAGCACCGAGGCGGCCCCGCGGGGCGCCCGAAGGAGGAGATGAGATGGCGGACGTCAACCTGCTCGTGGCCGGTGCGGGCGGCGGCGTCGTCGCGGCGCTGCGGGCCCAGGAGCTCGGCCTCTCGGTCGCGGTGATCGACGCCAACGAGCACTTCCTGCGGGCGAACAACACGGCGATGTCGACGGCCATGATTCCGGGTGCCGGATCGCGGTTCCAGCACGCGGCAGGAGTCGAGGACTCGCCGGAGACTTTCGCGGACGATGTCCGGTACAAGACCAAGGGCCGCGCCAACCCGGTCGTCACCGAGGCGCTGAGCCGGATCTCGGCCCCGCTCGTCGAGTGGCTGGCCGACTCGCTCGGACTGCCGCTCGAGCTCGTCACGGATTTCGAGTATCCCGGCCACACCCGGCACCGCTGCCACACCGTGCCCGGCCGGCACGGCACGGTCCTGCTCGGCATGCTCCACCGGGTCGCCCGGGAGCGGGGGATCGACATCATCGTCCCCGCGCGGCTCGTGGCCGCCGGCCACCGGGACAAGGCCGTCGTCGCCGTGACCGAGGCGCCGGACGGGACGACCGAGGAGATCTCCTGCGACGCCCTGGTCCTCGCGACGAACGGCTTCGGGGCCGACGCCGCGCTCGTCGCCGAGCACATCCCGGAGATCGCCGGCGCCGTCTACCACGGCAGCGAGGCCTCCCGGGGCGACGCGCTGAGCATCGGGCGGACGTTCGGCGCGGCCGTGGACTGCCTCGACGCCTACCAGGGCCACGGGGCGCTCTCGCTCAGCAGCATCCTCGTCGGCTGGGCGACCGTGATGCACGGCGGGTTCATCGTCAACACGGGCGGGGACCGCTTCGCCGACGAGACCCAGGGCTACTCCGAGTTCGCCGCGCTCGAGCTCACGCAGCCGGACCACCGCGCGTTCATCATCTTCGACCAGCGGATCCACGACGCGTGCCTCGCCTTCGAGGACTTCCGCCAGACGAAGGAGTCCGGGGTGCTGCGGCAGGGCGGCTCGGTGGCCGAGCTCGCCGCGCGGCTCGGCCTGCCCGCCGACCGGCTCGAGGTCTCCTTCACGCAGGCCGTGGCCGGGCGCCGCGGCGCGACCGACCCGCACGGACGCTCCCGATGGGGCGAGACGGACCTCGCGGCGCCGTTCTACGGGGTCGAGGTGCGTCCCGCGCTCTTCCACACCCAGGGCGGGCTCGCTGTCGACGGGGCGGCCCGCGTCCTCGACGCCGCCGGCGAGCCCATCGAGGGGCTCTACGCGGCTGGTGGCGCCGCCGTGGGCATGAGCGGCCGGGGAGCGGACGGCTACCTGGCCGGGAACGGGCTGCTCGCGGCGCTCGGGCTGGCCTTCATCGCGGCCGAGGACGTGGGCCGCCGGGTGGCCGGCCGGTGACCGTGACAAAGCGGCCGGTGTCCGTAACAAGGACGCCGGCAACCGAAACAAAAGGGCCGGTGACCGTGACGAAGTGGTCCGACGAGTTGACGCGGACCTCTTGTTCGGCGGATACCTAGATCGCTATGGTGCATTCAATGGAACGGCGTTACGCATAGTGGAATTGATGGACGGCTCACCCATGGAGGGATGAACGTGAAGACAGGTCTCAAGCAGCGCGGCCGGGCCCATTTCAATCTGCTGGCGGACATGGCCGCCTGGAGCGGCCGGGAGCTGCAGGCCTCGGCCGAGCGGACGCTGGACGAGCGGCTCGAAGGCGAGACCCTTCCCGAGGGCGACCGCGAGCGGCTGCGCCGCGGCTACGAGCTGCTCGACGGCTCCAAGTCCTTCGCCTGGGACCGCTTCTACACCCGGGTCATCGCCGAGCGCCAGTTCGTGGCGGGTCTCGAGGCGTACGAGGACGGGGCGGCGGAGATCCGGGCGGAATACGAGGCGAACGCCGGCAAGGGTGGCGTGCTCGAGCTCGACCCGGACGTCGAGATCCCCGACTACTGGACGACGGAGTTCCACCTCACGCCGGGCGGCTGGGACGGCCACGAGCACATGGGCTTCATCATCCACGACTACGTCTACGACCTGATCTTCGCGACCGGCGGGATCGGCGCCATCAAGCCGGGCAGCCACTTCTCCGACCTGCGCTACGTCACCGCCGTCGAGGGCAACCGCGACCACTACGACAACATCCTCGAGCTCGGCGTCGGGACCGGCCGCTACGCCCTCGCGCTGCAGCACGCCTACCCGAACGCGAAGATCCACGGCGTCGACCTCGGCCCGAGCGAGCTGCTGCACGCCAAGCTCGTCGCCGCCCGCAACGGCTTCGAGTGGAACCTGCGCCAGGCCCGGGTGGAGTCCACCGGCTACGACGCGGACACCTTCGACCTCACCACGGCCTTCATCCTCTTCCACGAGATCCCGGCCCCGGCCGCCAAGGCCGCCGTCAAGGAGGCGTTCCGGGTCACCAAGCCCGGCGGGGAGTTCCTCGTCGCCGACGTCGCGCCCTACAGCGAGCACGAGAGCCTCTTCCGCTCCGTGGTCCTCGACTGGGAGACGGACAACCGCAACGAGCCGTTCTGGCGCGGCGCGCTCCTCACCGACCGGAAGGCCCTGCTCGAATCCGCCGGGTTCGTCGACGTCCAGGAGTACGGCGTGGGCGCCGCCAACTACCCATGGATCACCAAGGGCGTCAAGCCCGCAGCCTGAGAGGAAACCATGGAAGTTCCCAAGTACCTGGAGCACGCCACGATCGACGATCTCGCCCGGATGATCGAGGGCCTCGTCGAGGAGTTGTGGGTGACGAAGGACCGGCTGTTCGTCCTCGAGGAGGTCCTCGCGGGCAAGGGCACGCTGACCGAGTCGACCGTCGACGAGCACCTGCCCTCCGAGGGGCTGCAGGTCGTCCTCCGGCGTGAGCGGATGCGCCTCATCCAGCGGGTCCTCGGCGCTCCCCAGATGGACCACTGACATGGCCATCCTCATCGATCCCGCGCTGCGTTCCTCGCTCGGGCAGGCCCTCGGCCTCGCCGGGCGCACCGTCGTCGTCACCGGCGCCAACTCCGGCATCGGGCAGGCCGTCGCCCTCGGTCTCGCCGAGCTCGGCGCCAACGTCCTCGGTCTCGCCAGGCGCGAGGAGGGACTGGCCGCGACCGCCGAGCAGGCCGCGCATGCCGGCACCTCGTTCGCCTACGCCGTCGCCGACGTCACCGACGAGGCCTCCCTCGACGCGGCCATGGACCGCGCCGTCGAGACCTTCGGCGGTCTGCACGGTGTCGTCGCGAACGCCGGTATCGCCGTCGTCCAGCCCGCGCTGGAGGTCAGCGCGGACGACTTCCGCTCCGTCGTCGACACGAACCTCAACGGCGTGTTCCTCACGGCCCGCAGCGCGGCCAGGAGGATGACCGACGGCGGTTCGATCGTCCTGACCAGCTCGAGCTTCGCCCGCCGCGGCTTCCCGGACTGGTCCAGCTACAACGCGAGCAAGGCCGCCGTGTCGATGCTCGCCGAGACCCTCACCGTCGAGTGGGCGCCGCGCGGCATCCGCGTCAACGCGATCGGCCCGACCGCGACGCTGACGCCCGTCAACGCGGCCCTCTTCGCCGACCCGGACTTCACCGCGGCGGTCGTCGCGGGCATCCCGGCCGGCCGCATCCTCGATGCCCGTGAGCTCATCCTGCCCACCGCGTTCCTGCTCAGCCCCGTCAACGGGATGATCCTCGGCCAGACCCTCATGGTCGACGGCGGCCAGACCCTCTGAAACGCCTTCCGAGCACAACCCCCTGGAGGCTTCGCCTTGACTGAAAACAGCCCTCGCGTCGTGCACGACGTGCCCGACGCGTCCTTCCCTGACTGGTACCCGAGCAGCCCGGTCGTCACCGCGGGCCCCTTCGCGTTCACCGCTTCGATGAGCGCCACCGATTTCGACAACGGGGGTCTCGTCGAGGCCGCGCAGGTCGAGCCGGGCCTGCCGCTGCACAGCGGCCACCCGGTGAAGAAGCAGATCCGTGAGGTGTACCGCCGCCTCGACTCCGCGCTCAAGGTCGCCGGGTCGAGCCTCGAGCAGGGCGTGTGCATCAACCAGTGGCAGCCGACCTTCCACACCGGCGGGCACCTGGAGCCGGAGTGGACGCCGCGCTACCAGACCCACTGGGAGGACTGGCGCTTCGTCGCGCACTCGTACATCCAGGGCCGCGACGAGTTCCTGCTGTCCGACCGCCCGGCGAGCTGCCTGCTGCCCGTCGAGCGCCTCGTCGCCACCGACACGCACGTCGAGGTCCAGCTCATCTCGTTGCTCGACGGGTCCGGTATCGAGAAGCGCGCCTACGCCCACGACGTCCACAACCCGCTCGGTGGCTACTCGGTCGGCGTCGAGTCCGGCCCCTACCTGTTCAGCGCGGGCTTCATCCCGACCGACTTCCAGACCGGCATGCACCCGAACGCCCGCGTGCCGCAGCACATCTGGTACGGCAACCAGGTCGCCGCGGAGACCGACGAGACGTTGCGGCAGATCCGCATCACGATGGAGGCGGCCGGCGGGGAATGGCGCGACGTCGTCAAGGTCGTCGTCTACCTCACGCCCGAGGGCGTCCGGCAGCTGCCCGCCATCGACGAGGTCTGGGCCAAGCACTGGCCGACCGACCCGCCCGCGCGCACCATCGTCCCCGTCTCCGGCATCGGCGGGGTCAAGGGCGGCAACGTCGAGATCTACGTCGTCGTCGCGCGTCCCGGGCACGGCGGCGACCGCCACATCATCCGCACCGACAACGCGCTCGCCCCGATCGGGCACCAGGCCCAGGCCGTCCGCAGCGGCTCCCTGCTGTTCCTGTCCACCCAGCTCGGCCGCACCGCTTCCGGGGTGCCCGACGGCGCCTTCGCCCGCAGCCTGCCGCACACCCGGCGGCACGTCGTCGACCAGGTGCGGCGCATCCACGAGGACGTGGCGGCGATCTGCGAGGCGGCCGGGACCTCGATCGAGAACGCGGTCCGCGCCGACCTGTTCGTGTCCGACCTCGACGACCTGTCCGCGGTCTTCCAGGCCTGGCCCGAGCCCTTCACGAACGGGCTGCCCGCGGCCGGGTTCTACGAGGTCCCACGGGACTTCCAGGAGGTTCCGGGCTGCGCGCTCAGCGTCGACCTCATCGTCCACATCCCCGAGAAGTGAGGTCCGCAGGCCTGTGACCGAGACCGCCGCCCGAATCAAGCAGGTCCGCGACGGCATGCGGATCCTGTGGGACGTCACCATCACGATGGACGACGGCCTGCCGCTCGCCGCCGACGTGTTCCTGCCGGAGGAGCCCGGACGACACCCGGTGCTCGTCAGCTACGGTCCCTACGCCAAGGGGCTGCCCTTCCAGGTGGGCTACCCCACGGCGTGGGAGTCGTTGTCGAGCAACCATCCCGATGTCGCCGCGGGCAGTTCCTGCGTATACCAGAACTGGGAGGTCGTCGACCCGGAGAAGTGGGTGCCGCACGGCTACGCCGTCGTGCGGGTCGACTCCCGGGGCTGCGGCCGCTCGCCCGGCTACATCGACCACTTCTCCCCACGCGAGACGCAGGACTTCGTCGCGTGCGTCGAATGGGCGGCGGACCAGCCCTGGTCGACCGGCAAGGTCGGCACCTCGGGTGTGTCCTACTTCGGGATGAACCAGTGGCAGGTCGCGGCGGAACGGCCACGCGGCCTCGCCGCGGTCTGCATCTGGGAGGGCGCGAGCGACTTCTACCGCGACGCGTCCCACCACGGCGGCATCCTGTCGACGTTCTGGGAGCACTGGTACGACAAGCAGATCAAGGTCGTCCAGTACGGCCTCGGTGACCGCGGCCCGGTCAACCCCATCACCGGCCTCAACGTCTGCGGCGACGAGACGCTCAGCGAGGAGGAGCTGGCCGCGAACCGGTGCGACTTCGGCGCGGTCATCCGCGCCCACCCGCTGCTGGACGACTGGCACCGCGAGCGGTCCGGCGTACTGGAGAACATCGAGGTGCCGTTGCTCACCGCCGGGAACTGGGGCGGCTCGGGCCTGCACCTGCGCGGCAACGTCGAGGGCTTCCTGCGCGCCGGCAGCGCGCAGAAGTGGCTCGAGATGCACGGCCTGGAGCACTGGACGACGTACTACACGGACTACGGGCGGGAGATCCAGCTCGCGTTCTTCGACCACTTCCTCAAGGGCGCCGACAACGGCTGGGACCGGCGCCCGCCCGTGAGCCTGCTCGCCCGCTCACCCGGCGAGGTCTACGAGGAGCGGACCGCGTCCGCGTGGCCGCTCCCCGAGACGGCGTGGCGGCGTCTCGAGCTCGACCCCGACCTGCTCCACTTCGTCGGGCAGAGCGACGCCGCGGCGGGAACCGTCGAGTTCTCCGGTGGCCGGGAGGTCACCTTCCGGCTGCCGGCGACCGACGCGGCCCGTGAGGTCACCGGTCCGGTCTCGGCGAAGCTGTTCGTGTCCACCGACTCGGACGACGCCGACATCTTCCTCACCGTGCGGCTGTTCGACCCCGACGGCAAGGAGGTCACCTTCGCCGGTGCCGTCGACCCCAACGCGCCGATCAGCATGGGGTGGCTGCGCCTGAGCCACCGCGAGCTCGACGAGGCCGCCTCCACCGGGTGGCGGCCGGTCCGCTCGCACTCGCGCACCCTTCCCGTCGAGGCGGGCACGGTGTACGAGGTCGACGTCGAGGTCTGGCCGACGTGCATCGTCGTCCCCGCCGGCTACACGCTCGCGGTGACCATCGGCGGCCGGGACTACGAGAATCCGGCGCTCGACGACTCGGTGACGATGTCCAACTTCAAGAACGCCATGAAGGGCTGCGGGCCGTTCCTGCACGACGACCCGGTCGACCGTCCGGCACAGCGGGACGCCGCACGGGTTCGCGTCCACTGCGGCGGTGACCACCGATCGAGCGTCCTGCTGCCCTTCCAGGAGCGCTGATCAACGTGTCTCCGGAGTCCGCTTGCCCCGCGCCGCTGCCCTCGTGGCTGCGGGACGCCCTCAGGTCCGCCGTCTCGACCGAGCTCATCACGAAGGTCGTGGCCGTCGACATCGACGCGGCGTTCGATCACCTGCGCGACGACGAGGAGTTCGTCGCCGCGCTGACCGCAAGCGTCACGGAGAACGTGCGCACCCTGCACCGGGTCGCGATGGGCGAGGTCGAGCTCGACGAGCTCGACCTCGTCCAGCCCCGGCGGCTCGCCGTCGTCCAGGCCCGGCGGCGGGTCGTGCAGGCATCCCTGCACCTGTCCTACCGCGTCGGGTTCCTCACCATGTGGCGGGACTGGGTGAGCCGGCTCGACGCCGCCGAGCCGGACCCGGCCCGCCGGTGCGAGGGCGCCCGCCTGCTCACCGAACTCGTCATGGCCTACCAGAACGCCGCGCTGGCCCAGGTGGCCCGCGAGCACATGGTCACCGAGGAGAGCCTGCAGCGCTCGCGGGACCACCTCCGCTTCCGCCTCGTCAAGGACCTGCTCAGCGGCGACCACGTGCCGGACAAGTTCGAACTGCTCGGCCTCGGCTACGACATCGACGCCGACCACATCGCCGTCGCGTCGCGGTCCGATGCCGGCGGCACCGCCTGGGTGCGACGCGCCCAGGCGACGTGTGCCGTGACGGACGTCCTGCACCACACCGAGCCGGACGGCACCCAGGTGCACTTCCTCGCCCGGCGGGCGTGGACCGCCGAGGCGCGGGCCGGGCTGCGCCGGCTGCTCGCCGAGCACGGTGTCGCCGCCGAGGTGAGCGCACCCGCGCGCGGCCTCGAGGGACTGCGCCACACCTACGGCCAGACGGGGCGGCTGCGCCGGATCCGGGCGGCGCTCGCCGGGAGACGCCGGCACCACCAGCTGGCCGGTGACGGCGTCATCGAGTACGCCGACGTCCGCCTCGAGGCGATCTTCCTCGACGACCTGCCCATCGCGGCCCAGCTCGTCGAGGAGGAGCTGGCGACCCTGAGCGGCACCGGCAGCGGACTCGACGTGCTGCGCGAGACCCTGTGCGTCTGGCTGCGCGAGCGCAACTACGCCGCGACCGCGAGAGCCCTGCACCTGCACGAGAACACCGTGCGCAACCGCGTCCACCGTATCGAGGAGCTGCTCGGTCACGACCTGCAGTCCCGCCAGGCCGAGCTCATGCTCGCGCTGCGCCTGCACGACCTGCTCGCCGGCCTGGACGAGACGGCTACACCGATCCGCCGTGCGATGTGAGCAGCTCCCGGGCCCGCTCGGTCGCCAGCGTGGTGTACTGCACGATCGCCGCCTTGACCGCCGTCAGGTCACCCTGCCGGTAGCCGCTGACGATCCGCTGGTGGACGTCGACGAACTGGGAGGAGCTCTTCCGGGTCATCCCGAAGCTGTGCGCCATGATCGTCGGCATGGCCAGCGCCTCGTACTGGGCGATGGTGCGCCGGTTGCCCGAGAGCCCGATGAGGAAGCGGTGGAACCGTTCGTTGGCCTCGAGATAGGCCTCGAAGTCGGTGAACTCGTCGTTGAGGATGAACCGGGAGAGGTCGCCGCACAGCCGGTCGAGGGCGGCCAGGTCGTCATCGGACACGGAGCCGACGGTCAGGTCGGCGACCCCCTTCTCGATGATGGCCCGCGCTTCGAACGCCTCCGCGGCGTCGGCGGCCGTGAAGGGGGCGACCCGGTGGCCGTACCGCGTCGAGGTGATGAGCCCTTCGCGGCGCAGCGTCGACAGCCCGGCGAGGACGGCGGCCGGCTCGACGTCGAGGCGCCGCGCGAGCCGCGGGACGTCGATGTCGTCGTGCCCGTCGATCTCCCGCCCGAGGATCATGTCGCGCAGCCGCTGGTACACCTGGTTGAAGCGGTCGAGCGTGAGCCCGCCGAACCCGCCGCGGAAGTACGTCAGGGGCAGCCCCTCACGCGCCTGGGCGTCGCGCGCCCGGCCGATGAAGATGCTGTGGCTGCCCGCCTGCACCGTGTCCGACACCTCGCACTCGATCGAGGCCAGGGCGTCGGTGAGGACGGGATTGCCGAGGACCCCCTCGTGGACGCGCACCCCGGTGAACTTGTCGTCGCTCGGGCGGGCGAACTGCAGCGCGAGCTGCTCCTGGCCCTCGGCGAGGATGTTGAGGCAGAAGGTGCCCGCCTCGGCGACGCTCCGCTCGGTCGGCACCGAACGGTTGACGCAGACCAGGACCATCGGCGGGTCGAGCGACAGCGACGTCAGCGCACTCACCGTCATGCCGGCCCGTGCCTGGACGCCTCGTGACGTGAGGACGGCTACGCCGGTGGCGAAGCGACCGGCGACGTTGCGGAAATGGTCGCGGTCAACGTTTGGCGTCCGAACGACGGTCATGTCCCGAGTCAACCTCCACACCGGAGGCAGAACAATCACGTGTTCCCACATCCTGCCCCGGTCACGCTGTGAGAAGCCGTAATTGTTCCGGGGTTGACCAGCGGATTGACTGAGCCGGTGAGACTCGGATACTTCGCGATGCCACTGCACCGCCCCGGACGCCGATGGGCGGAGACGCTCCGCGAGGACCGCGAGGCGGTCATCCTCGCCGATCGGCTCGGATTCCACGACGCCTTCATCGGTGAGCACCTGACGGACGAGCTGGAGAACATCACCAACTCGATGCTGTTCCTCGCGACCCTCGTCAGCGACGCTCCCCGGATCAAGCTCGCGACCGGCACGACGAACCTGTCGCACCAGCACCCGGCGCTCGTCGCGGCGAACGCGGCGATGTTCGACCACCTGACCGGCGGCCGGCTCATCTTCGGCATCAGCCCCGGCGCGCTGCCGTCGGACGCCGAGGTGCTCGGCATCCTCGACGAGGACCGGGGCGCGATGTTCGCCGACGCCATCGAGGTCATCCTCAAGATCTGGGAGGGTGAGCCGCCCTACGACATCGTGTCCGGGAGCGGCCGCTACAGCGTCTCGACGCGGCGCTCGATGGACCTCGCGCTCGGCGTGGGCGTCCTGCCCAAGCCGCTGCAGAGCCCGCGCCCCGAGGTCGTCGGCACCGTCGTCGCGCCGTTCTCCAAGGGCGTCGTGGAGATGGGCCGCAAAGACTTCCACCCCCTGTCGGCCAACTTCCTGCTCCCGCAATGGGTGGCCTCGCACTGGGGCAAGTACGTCGAGGGCAAGCAGGCCGCGGGGGTCGAGGCGGACCCGGCCGACTGGCGGATCGCGCGGACGGTCTTCGTCGCCGACACCGAGCAGGAGGCCCGCGCCTACGGGCGCGACGACCGCAACAGCCCCTACCGCTTCTACTACGAGCAGATGCTGCGCAAGATGACGAAGCTCGGGCGGCTGGGTCTGTTCAAGCGCGACCGCAACGAGCCGGACGAGGCGATCACCCTTGACCGGGTCCTCGACGACCTCGTCATCTGCGGTACACCCGAGCAGGTGGCCGAGCAGCTCGTCGCCTTCGAGCAGCAGACCGGACCCTTCGGGGAGCTCGTCTACGCCGGCCTCGACTGGGTCGACGAGGGGCTCGCCCGCCGGTCGATGGAGCTCATGGCGACGAAGGTCATGCCGCTGGTCGAGAGGCACGGCAGCGGTGCGTGACCGGATGCCGCAGCTGCCGGCGGCGGCGCTGACGCCGGCGCAGCAGGAGGCCGTCGCGGCGATCACCGCCGGCCCCCGGGGTGACCTCTTCGGGCCGTTCGTCCCCCTGCTGCGCAGCCCCGGCGCCATGGTCCGGCTGCAGGAGGTCGGCGCCCACCTCCGCTTCGGGTCCACCCTGCCCAAGGCGGTGCTGGAGACGGCCGTCCTTCAGGTGGCCCGCGCCCGGAACCAGGCCTTCGAGTGGGGCTACCACTGTCAGCTCGCCCTCGACGCGGGCGTCCCCAGGCAGGTCGTGGAGGACATCGCGGCCGGCCGGGAGCCGGGTCCGCTGGCGGAGCCGCTGGCGACGGGCTACGCGGTCGTCGCGGACGTCCTCGCCGACAACGACATCACCGACGAACTCTACGACCGGGCGCTCGACGTGCTCGGCGAGGAGGGCCTCATCGACGTCATCGTCTGTGCGGGCTACTACACGACCCTCGCCATGGTGATGAACGCGACCCGGACCGACGCCGGCGCGCTCAGCCCGCCCGTCGAGATGAGCGCGCCGTGAGCGGGGTGGTGGTCCGCGGGCGCGCCCTGCGGGAGAGCCACGGCCCGACCGTCGTGCTGCTGCACCCGCTCGGCGCGAGCGCCGGCTTCTGGGAGCGGGCCGCCGAGTCGCTCGACGGTCTCGGCGTGTACTGCGTCGACCTCCCGGGGCACGGCGGCTGCCCCGTCCCCGGCGCCCCCTACGGCACGGCGGACGTCGCGGTCGCGCTCGCGAAACACCTGCGCGGCCTCGGTCACCAGGGTGTGCACGTCGTGGGGCTGTCCCTCGGCGGCCTCGTCGCCCTCGAGCTCGCGGCGCACGATCCCGGGCTCGTCTCCAGCCTCGTCGTGGCGGCCACCGTGCCGTTCTACCCGGAGGACTGGCGCGAGCGGTGGCGGGTCCGGGCCGCCGACGCCGCACGCCTGGGCGTGATGCCGTTCGTCGAGCCCACGTTGCAGCTGTGGCTCACCCCCGCGGCCCTCGAAGCCGACGGGGCCGAGGTCGCCTACGTGAAGCGCACCCTCGCGGACATCGACCCGCGCGGCTACGCCCTCGCGTGCCTGGCGCTCGCGGAGGCCGACGTCTCCTCGCGGCTCGGCACGATCACGGCGCCGACCCTGCTCGTCGACGGCGAGCTCGACGCACCGATGTTCCACGACGGCGCCGCCCGTCTCGCCTGGTCGATCCCGGGCTCCCACCGCGCCGTCATCGCCGGGGCCCGGCACGCCAGTGCGCTCGAGTTCGCCGAGCCCTTCGCGCGGCTCGTGCGCAACTGGGTGCGACCGGGGAATGACAGCCCGGACGAGGGGAGCCGGGGATGAACGCGACCGGACGGCCACGCGCCGGCTTCGTCGGGCTCGGGGTCATGGGCTCGGCCATGGCGGGCAACGTCCTCGCCGGCGGGGCCTTCGAGGTCCACGGCCACGACATCGACACCGACCGGCGCCGGGCGTTCGCCGACGCCGGCGGCACGGTGCACGACGACCTCGCTTCGCTCGTCGCCGCCTGCGACCTCGTGCTCACCTCCCTGCCGAGCGCGGCGGCCTTCGAGTCCGTCCTCAGTGGACTCGTCGAGGCCGCGCGCCCGGGGACGGTCGTCGTCGAGACGAGCACGCTGGATCTGCGTACCAAGCTCGACGGGGCGACCCGCCTCGCCCGGGTGGGCGTCGAGATGCTCGACTGCCCGTTGAGCGGGACCGGTGCCCAGGCCCGGGCCGGCGACCTCGTCGCCTACGTGAGCGGCGCACCGGAACCGGTCGGACGGGCCAGGAGCCTCGTCGAGGCCTTCACACGCGCCCATTTCGAGCTCGGCAAGGTCGGCAACGGCACCCTGATGAAGCTGGTGGCGAACCACCTTGTCGCGGTGCACAACGTCGCCGCCGCCGAGGCGCTCGGGTTCGCCCAGGACCTCGGTCTCGACCTGTGGCAGGTGCTCGCCGCCGTCGGGGACGGGGCGGGAGCCTCGCGGATGCTCGGTGTCCGCGGCCCCGCCATGGTGCAGGGGCGCTATGAGCCGGCGAGCATCCGCATGGACGTCTTCGCCAAGGACCTCGAGATCATCGGGTCGGCCGCGGCCGAGGCGGGCACCGTGACGCCGCTGTTCGACGCCGCCCGGGCCATCTACCGCGACGGCCTGTCCGACGGTCTCGTGGCCAGCGACACGGCCGTCGTCTTCGAAGTGCTTCGTGGGCACCCTCGCCCACGCGACCCGGCGCCCAGCGGGCGACGGGCATCCGAATCGGTCGACAACGGAAGGGAACACGCATGATCACCGGAATCCGCGGTGTGAACATCAAGGTTCGTGACCAGGATCGGGCGGCGAGCTTCTGGACCGACCAGGTCGGCCTGGAGGTCGTCAGCGACGTCGTCATGCCCGACTTCGCCCCGCGTCGCTGGTTGGAGACGGCCCCCACGTCGCGCAACTCGTTGATGATCCTGCACTGGCCGGTCTTCGACGAGGTGGAGTTCTACTCGGGCATCACCTTCACCTGCGACGACATCCACACGACCTACGAGGAGCTCAAGGCCAAGGGCGTCGAGTTCGTCTCCGAGCCGTTCCTGGCCGGCTTCGGCTGGTGGGCGACCTTCAAGGACCCGGACGGCAACGTGTTCGTCCTGCGGCAGGAAAAGGGCTGAGCGCAGCCATCGTCGCGCCCGCCGGCACACCGGCGGGCGCGCATCAGCAGCAACGAAAACTCACGACGGGGCCGGAAGGCGGTTGACGATGGTGGAACGTTCGGTCATTCTCCCTCGCTGGGTGTACCTCGGCGGCGGTGAGGTACGCACGGGCGCGGCGGTGGTCGTCGAGGGCGACCGGATCGCCGGGGTCGTGCCGGCCGCCCAGGCCGAGGGCATCGACGCCCGGCGGATCGAGCTGGCCGACAAGGTCCTGCTGCCGGGGTTGGTCAACATGCACACCCACGCGGGTGCCGGCCCCGTCGGCCGAGCCGTGTCAGAGGACTACGAGCTGCCGACGGGCATGCCGTTCTACGTGCCGCTGTCGCGGCTGTGGCGGCACGCCTACCGTGAAGAGCTGCGGGAGCAGTTCCGCGCGGTCATCGAGTGGGACGTCCTGGGCATGATGCGGACCGGGACGACGACGATCCTCAACCACGCGTCGACCGACATCGAGGGCTACCTGCACATCGCCGAGCGCGTCGGGGTGCGGACCTTCGCCGGCCCGACGATCCCGCTCGACGTCACCGCCCGCCTGGGCCAGCTCTCCGGTGGGCGGGAGGACCGCAAGCAGACCACCTCGGAGGAGACCCAGCTGGCCGAGCTCGAGGAGCTCGAGCGGATGTTCGGGGAGTGGGACGGTGCCGCGGGCGGGCGGATCACGATGGTCCTCGGGCCGGCCGCGGTGCACACCGACGAGTTCAGCGTGCTGGCCGGGGTCGGGGTGGCGGCGAAGCGGCTCGACTGCCTCGTCACGACCCACCTGTGCCAGGCGCCGAGCGAGCTCGCCGCGACGCAGCAGCGGTTCGGCACGACCCCGCTGCGGGTCCTGCAGCGGGCCGAGCTGGCCAACGAGCGGCTCATCGCCGCGCACGGCACGTACCTGCCGGACGAGGACCGCCGGCTCGCGGCCGACACCGGCATCACCATCGTCCACTGCGCCTCGCGCAAGGCGAAGGAGGCCGTCATCTCACCGTCGGTGTCCTTCATGGACTCGGGCATCTCCGTCGCGCTCGGCACCGACGGGTTCAACTGCGACATGGTCGAGGAGCTGAAGTTCGCCGCGATGCTCGGCAAGATCGGCGTCGCCCAGTCGCACCGGCCGACCGCCGCCGAGGTCGTGGACCTCGCGACGAGCCGGGCCGCCGCGATCCTGCGCCGGCCCGACCTCGGCGCCATCAAGGAGGGCGCGCGAGCCGACCTCATCGGCGTCGCCATCACCGACCCGTCGATCGCCCCGGCGCTCGACGTCGTCCAGTCGCTCGTCTACTACGGCAACGGCCGCGACGTCCAGTTCGAGATGGTCGACGGCCGGGTCCTCATCGAGGACGGCACCTTCGTCGGCATCGACCTCAACGGCGTCCGCGCCCGTGCGGAGGCCGCCCTCACGTCGATCTGGGAGTCGGCGATCGACGCGGGCGTCATCGCCGAGGTCCTACCGAGCATCAACCGCACGCGGCCGCTCGCCTAGTCCGTCGGCCCGGCCTTTCCGATCACCCTCAGCGCATCCAGGAGGCGATCCATGACCGATCTGCTTCTCAAGGTCAGGCAGAACATCAACCTGCTGTCCGGCAACCCCGCCATCGTCGGCGACGTGACGACCGCGTCGCGCCGCACCCTGACGTGGGGAGAACTCGGGACCCGTCTCGACGGTCTCGTCGGCGGCTTCCGGGAGCGGGGCCGAAAGCCCGGCGACCGCATCGGCATCGCCCACTACCAGGGCACGTTCGGCCTCGAGCTCTACCTCGCCGCGCAGGCGGCGGGCCTGCAGCCGGTGCTGCTCGGCATCACGCTGAACAACCACCTCGACGCCGCCGCGCGCGCCCTCGATCTCAAGGAGCTGTTCACCGGTCCGGAGCTGCTGGAGGCGGCCCGGCGGGCGATGGGTTCGGCGCCCGTCTGGTTCACCGAGCCCGGCACCGACACCTACGACGAGGTCGCGCGGCCGGACGGCGACACCGAGTGGGTCGGCCTCCGGGCGCCCGACACGGTGTCCGGGATCCAGTACTCGACGGGTACGACGGGCGTGCCCAAGGGGATGGTCCGCTCCGTCGGGGCGGACTACTGGGACGCGGTCAACCGCTCACTGTGCATGCGGCTGCGCCACTCGGAGCGGTGGCTCGCCGCCAGCCCGACGAACATCAACGTCTCCGTCGGTGCCCTGCGGGGCATGACGCTCATGGGTGGCACGACGATCGCCCTCGACGACGTCTCCATCGCCTCGATCGAGCGCAACAGCGAGGACGGCGTCACCGTCCTGCCGCTGCAGGCGCCCGCCTGGCGGGCGATGCTCGACTCCGGCACGGCCGAGCGCCTGCTCGACAAGGGCCTGCGGGTCCTCGTCGCGACGGGGCAGCGGACGCCGCGCGCGACGCTGCGCCGCCTCGGCGAGCTCGCGGCGGGACGGGGTGAGGTCGTCAACAGCTACGGCCTCACCGAGACCAGCACGCTCGCGATCCTCACGTCCTCGATGCCGGAGTACGGCGACTCGTCCTCGGTCGGGCGTCCCGCACCGCTGAGCACCGTCGACATCGCGCCCCGGCAGGACGCCCGCGGCGACACGCGCGGCGCCGGGGAGGTCCGGGCGAGCGGCCCGGGCATCTCGCCCGGCTACGTCCTGGCGTCCGAGCTCCACCAGACGGCCACGTCCAACGTCGGCGCGGCGGGCGACGGGTGGTTCTACACCGGTGACGTCGGTCGCTGGGACGAGCGGGGCAACCTGCAGATCCTCGGTCGCTGGAAGGACGCCTTCGTCCTCAACGGCACGTACGTCTACCCGTACGAGATCGAGGGGATCCTCGGTGAGATCCCGGGGGTGCTCGACTCCGTCGTGATCGGCCTGCGTACGGACGGACAGCCCGCCGGCGGCGAGCTTCCCGCGGATTTCATGGCCGTCGTCGTCCACTTCAAGGGCGACGCCGCCGAGCAGCGGGAGGCCATCGGGGCCGCGGTCGCGCAGTTCCCGGCCGAGCTGACGCGGCTGCTGCTCATCGACGAGATGCCCCGCAACTCGAGCGCGAAGATCAACCGGGGCGAGGTCGCGGCCCTGGTCGTCGCGGGCGTCCCGTCGGTCCTGGAGCTGTGATGGAGCAGGCCGGAGCGGTGCCGCTGCGCATCTGCATGATCTCGCCGATCCACCTGCCCGAGCAGGTCACCGCGGCCCGGGCGGAGCGGTTGCGCAAGCTCGGCGGGTCGGACCTCGACGTGGATCTCGTCGGCCTGCCTCCCGAGGCGCCACGCGCGCTCGACCGGCCGGAGGACATCGAGGCCGCGACGGCGCACATCACCGCCGTGGCGGCGAGTCTGGACCCGGCGCGCTATGACGTCGTCGTGCCGGACTGCGTCCTCGACCCCGGCGTGGAGACCGGCGCCGACAGCGGGATCCCCGTCCTCGGCCTGCTCCGCCTCATCGCGGCGGGTCTGCACGGGCTCGGCAGGCCGTTCTCGGCGGTGACCCGCAGCGCGGCGATCGCCGGCGAGCTCGAGGCGCGACTGCGGGGCTACGGCCTCGCCGAGCAGTTCAGAGGGACCGACGTTCTCAACCTCGAAGTTGAAAAGGTGGTCCACCACGGGGAATGGACGACCGCCTTGGGCCGGGTCGTGGACGAGCGCGCCCGGGCCGGCGTCACCATCGTGCTCAACGGGTGCAGCGCTGTCGCGACCGGCCCTTCGCCGTGGTCCGGCAGCTGGGTGGTTGATCCCACAACATACGCGTTCGACCTTATTCGAGCCCGCCTGCACAACGGTGTGCAGCCGGTCGGCTGAGGCCCGGACGGCCGCCTCGGGAGGTGCCGACAGCACCTCCCGAGGGGATGGCCGACGCACTTCAACCACGGTCTTGACGGCCGTTGACATCGCTTCAGCGGCTTCATACTCTCACCTAGAGGAAAACAGTTCCGATAGGTGAAACTTGGCGGTCGACTCCCCGTCCGATGGACCTGGGACGGCGCTACCGCGACCGGCTTTCGCAGTCCTTACAACACCTTCCTTCCCGGCTGCTAAACCGGGCCTCTCCTCATCGGAGGACATCATGAACGACTTCCCCTCGGCGGCCCGGCTCAGCCGAAGGAGCGCGCTGCTCTTAGGGCTGGGCGGCGCGGCGGCCTTCGGCCTCGCCGCGTGCGGCGGCGTCGACGACACCACCTCGGCCGCCGGTGACAGCACCGACGCGCTCTCGCCCAACGGCGCGCCGGGCGACACGCCGCCGGCCGGCGTGAAACTGGCCGCCTCACAGGTCGCCACCATCGCCGTGTCGAACCTGGCCTCCTCCATCGACCCCATGGTCGTCGTCAGTGGCGGCGCCCGGCGCTTCGACATCTACGAAGCGCTCGTCGACACCCACCCCAGCACCGGCGAGCCGCGGCCGTTCCTCGCCACGGAGTGGAAGCAGGTCGACGACAAGACCTGGCAGTTCACGCTGCGGCAGGGCGTCAAGTTCCACGACGGCACGCCGATGACGGCCGAGGACGTCGTCTTCAGCTTCCAGCGGGCCGCGACCCAGGGCTACGGCATCGCCACGCACTTCTCGACGATGGCGAGCGCGCGCATCGTCGACGACAAGACCGTCGAGCTGGTCACCAAGACCCCGGACGTGCTCATCCTCAAGCGCCTCGCCCAGGTCGCCATCCTGCCGAAGAAGTACTACGAAGGCCTCGGCACGGACCAGAAGACGCGTGACGCCGCCTTCGCCAAGGCTCCGATCGGCACCGGCCCCTACAAGTTCGAGTCGTACGCCTCGGACAAGGCCGTCGTGAAGAAGGCCGGCGACACGACGTGGCGTAAGCCGACCCTCGAGAAGATCACCTTCCTGCAGGTCACCGACGCCGGCACGCAGCTGAACTCGCTGCTCGCCGGGGACGTGCACTACATCAACATCCAGCCGCTCAACAACCTGCCGACCCTCAAGAACGCGGGCGCGACGCTCGTCCAGCTGACCAAGGGCAACGACCTCGGCGCCTTCATGGACTCGGTCGACAACAAGGGCAAGCCCAAGACCGGGCCGATGGGTGACAAGCGGGTCCGCCAGGCGATCCAGCACGCGCTCAACAAGGAAGAGCTCGTCAAGGCCGTGCTGCAGGACCGCACCGTCGCCGACGACGGTCAGCTCATCGGCAAGGGCCTGCCGGGCTACACGGACACCGTGAAGGACTACCCGTACGACGTCGCGAAGGCCAAGGCCATGCTCGACGAGGCCGGCTACCCCGTGAAGGCCGACGGCACGCGCTTCACCATCACGATGGCCTCCGCCTTCGCGGGCACCGGCTCGGTGCGCCGGCTCATCGGCGAGTGGATGCAGTCGTCGATCAGCAAGCTCGGCATCAAGGTCGAGTTCACCGCGCTGACCGACACCGCGCTGCAGCTCGAGTACTTCTACAACACCAAGCAGCGCCCCGACATCTACCACTTCGGTCTGTTCACCCGCCCCTACATGGACGCCGCGCGGGCCTACAGCCGGTTCGTCTCCGACAGCGGCTCGTACCACATGAACAACCCCGAGTTCGACCAGCTCTACAAGCAGCAGCTCGGCGAGCAGGACCCGACCAAGCGCCAGGCGATCCTCGCCAAGGCGACCGAGGTCTTCCACGAGGAGTCCTGCTTCCTGTTCGCCTGCGGCGACGTGTGGGTGGACGCCGCGGCGAAGAACCTCAAGGGCCTGGTCCAGTGCGACGTGCAGACCGAGCAGTACTACGACCGGCTCTACATCACGGCATGACGACGATGCCGTCCGGCGGGTCGCCGGCGTTGTTCGCTCCGGTTCCCGAGTCCACCCAGGACCCGGAGACGATGGAGGCCTACGCGAAGTCCCGCGAGCTGTTCGGACATGTCTCCGAGCTGTTCTCCGTCCTCGCGAACGCGCCGACGGCCCTGTCGGGCTGGGTCGACATGCTCCGCCGGTTGCGCCGTGAGCTGGCGGTCGAACCGCGGCTCACGGAGCCGGCGATCATCACCGTCGCGCGGCTGCACGGCAACGGCCGGGTGGCCGCGTCGCACGAGCGGCTGGCCGCCGCTGCCGGGGTGGCCGAGCGGGCGCTCCGCGCGGCGGCCTCCGGCGAGACGGACGGGCTCGACGCCGACCAGCGTCTCGCCTGCGACCTCGCCGCGGCGGTCGTCGTCGGCGGGGCGCCGGAGCCGCTCGTGCGGGAGTGCCAGTCGCGCCTCGGGGTCAGGCGGACCGCCGAGCTCATCATCCTCACCTCCTTCTACTGCATGGTCTGTCGCGTCAACGCCTCGATGCAGGTCTACGTCGACCTGCCGCCGGCGCGACCGGCCGGGCACTGACGAGCGCCGTGTCCGCGGTACTCGCGTACGACCGGTACCCCGGAGGGGGGCCGCTCGCGGTGCTGCTGCACGGCTGGGCCTGCGCCGGGGAGGACCTGCGGCCGCTCGCCCTCGAGCTCGCGGGCCGGTTCGACGTCGTCGTCCCCGGGCTGCCGGGCCATCCGCGCACGGGGGCGGCGTTCGGCCCGGCCTACGGGGTCGAGGCGATGGCGCGGTGCGTGCTCGACCTCGTGCGCGCACTGGAACGCGGGCCGGCCCTCCTCGTCGGCCACAGCCTCGGTGGCGCGGTCGCGCTCGCCGCGGCCCGGCTCGAACCGGCGCTCGTCACCCGTGTCGTGACCGTGGAGACGTCGTGGGCCTGGGTCCCGGCGCATGTGGGGCCCATCGATCTCGCTGATGCGGAACGCCGGTCCGAAAACGTGAACAAGAAGCGGGAGCGACTGGGTCTGTCCGCGGTGACCGGACAGCTCGACCCCGCGGCCCTGGCCGAGGCGCTGTCCTCGGTGCTGGAGTGGTCCAGGGTCCCCTCCCGGGACTCGCCGCTGCACCGGCTCGGGATCTTCGGCGATCCCGGCTGGGAGGCAGTGAGCTGCGTCGAAGGTCAAGGTATCCGGGAGGGCGGCGGCGCCCGGCGGGTCCATCTGGCGGGCTGCGGGCACTGGCCGCACGTCGAGCGGCCGGCCGCGGTCGCCCAGCTGATCGCCGCAACCGAGAGTGCCGAAAAGCATTGACCACCCAGTAGGGCTGGATTACGTTGTGCGGAACGCTGTTCCGACTGATGGGAGGTGCCGTGAACAACCTGAGCGTTGTGCTCGTCCACGGCGCCGGCCGGGGTGCCTGGTGCTGGCAGCGGCTGACCCCGCTGCTCGACGCGGCGGGGGTGGAATGGGAAGCGCCGACGCTGACCGGGCTCGCGGACCGCGCGCACCTGCTCGGTCCCGAGGTCGGCCTGCGGACGCACGTCGACGACGTCTGCGCGGTCCTGGCCCGGCGGGCTCCGGCCCCGGTGTGCCTCGTCGGCCACAGCTACGGCGCGGTCGTCGTCGCGGGCGTCGTCGGGGCCATGCCCGAGCAGGTCGCGCGGGTTGTGCTCCTCGACGGTCCCGTCGTCGAGGACGGCGAGAGCGGGGCGGACGTGCACCCGCACGGCGCCGCGCTCCGGGCCCGGGCGCGGCGGCAGGGGGACACCGACATCATCCCGATCGCCGGTGGGCCCGATGACCGCCTTCCCCCGGCGGACAACGCCTGGATCGCCGGCAACGTCACCCCCCAGCCCTTGCGGTGCGTGACCGACCCGGTCAGCCTGCCCGGTGGCTGGCCGCTCGACCTGCCCAAGGACTACGTCCTGTGCGGCCGGTCAGGTGAGGTCGCCGACCGCCCCTACCTCTCCCGTGTCCGGTCCGGCGGCGGGTGGTCCGAGCACGTCGTCGACAGCCCTCACGACCTGATGATCGCGCGGCCCGACTGGCTCGCGAAGCTGCTCGTCCGCCTGTCCGCGGAACCCACCGACGACCCTCGACGCCCGTGCCCGTAGCGACGGAAAGGCTGATCGCATGACTCTGAACGTCGCGCCCATGGGCACCGCCCCCGCGACGACCCGTGGCGACGACCGGGGGCCGCAGGCCCCGCTCTGGTCCCGTCTCATCTCGCATGGCGTCGTCCGCTTCGCGGTGCGCAGTGTCGTGCGGCTCGTCCTGGTCATCGTCGGCGTCCTCACGCTGCTGTTCGTCCTGCTCCGGATGGCCGGCGACCCGGCCAAGGCCCTGGCAGGGCAGGACGCGACACCCGCCGACCTCCTGCGGATCCGCGCCGACCTCGGGCTCGACCGGCCGATCATGACGCAGTACTGGGAGTTCGTCACCCGGGCGTTCCTGTTCGACTTCGGCGACTCCTACCGGCTCAACTCCGACGCGATGGCGGAGGTGCTGCACCGGCTGCCGGCCACCCTCGGGCTCATCCTGGCCGCGCTCGCGCTCGCGCCGCTCATCGGCATACCGCTCGGCATGATCGCCGCACTCGCCCGCAGCAAGGTCTACGACAAGGCGATGGACGTCATCGTCGTGGGCGGCCAGGCCATCCCGGTCTTCGCCGTCGCAGTCCTGCTCGTCTACCTGTTCGGCGTCCAGCTGCACTGGGTGCCCACCTTGGCGACGGCCGGCTTCGCCTCGGACCCACGGGCGATCATCCTGCCGATCCTCGTCCTGGCCATCCATCCCATCTCGCGGATCCTCGAGGTGACCCGGGCGGGCCTGGCCGACAGCATGCAGGAGGACTTCGTCCGCACCGCGCTGTCCAAGGGCGTGCCGCCGGCCCGGCTGGTGACCCGTCATGCGATCCGCCCGGTGCTCAACAGCCTCATCACCGTCCTCGGCGTCGACTTCGCCGGGATGCTCTCCGGAGGCGTCGTCGTCGAGTTCATCTTCGTCTGGCCCGGTCTCGGGCACGTGCTCATCTCCGGCGTCTCCAACCGCGACTACCCCATCGTCGGCGCGGCGACCTTCGTCGCGGCCGTCCTCGTCGTGCTCGTCAACCTCATCATCGACATCGCCTATCGCCAGCTCGACCCGCGGATCCGAAAGGGGCGCTGACCATGGCTCAGCCACTGCCACCGGCCGGCGTGCCGGGCCCGGCCGACCGGATCGACACGGTCGCGGCCGAGATCCCGACGGCCGCGACGACGCCCGCCGGTCCGGCCGTTCCCGAGCGCCGCGACCCGTCGCGGACACTGGTGCGCTCGTTCCTGCGCTCCAAGGCCGGCGTGCTCAGCCTCGTCGTGCTGCTCGGCATCGTCGTCGTCACCCTGCTTGCCGACCGGGTCGCGCCCTACGACCCCGGCGAGCTGAACCCCGCGAAGTCACTGCTCAAGCCGGTGTGGGCCGGCGGCAGCGGCGACCATCTGCTCGGCACCGACGAGCTCGGCCGGGACCTGCTCTCGCGGCTCATCTTCGGCGCCCGGACCGCGCTCGCCCTCGCCTTCGGCGCCGCCACGATCAGTGCCGTCGTCGGCACCGTGCTCGGGCTCGTCGGCGGCATGAACCGCCGATGGGTCGGGCCGGTCGTCGACTGGCTCTGCGACGTGCAGCTCGCGTTCCCCAACATCGTCCTCGCCCTCGTCGTCATCACGTCGCAGGGCAACAGCATCAGCTCGTTGCTGGTCGTCCTGTCGATCTTCGGATGGGTGCACTTCGCCCGCGTCGTGCGCAGCGCGGTGCTCACCCTCCGGCAGGCCGACTTCGTGCTCGCGGCGCGCGGCAGCGGAGGGTCGACCCTCACCATCACCTTCCAGCACATCCTGCCCAACGTCATGTCGTCCGTGCTCGTCCTGTGGACGTTCGCGGTCGCGACGGTGCTGCTGCTCGTGAGCGGCCTCAGCTTCCTCGGCCTGGGCGTGCAGCCCCCGGCCTCCGACTGGGGCCAGCTGTTCGCCTCCGGGCGGGCCTTCCTCATCCAGAACCCGTGGTACGCGTTCATGCCCGCCGTCGCCATCACCGTCACGGTGCTCTGCGCGACCGTGCTGGGCCGGACGCTCCGCACGACGCTGAACCCGAGGACCCGATGACTGCCACCCCGAACGCGCCCCTGCTCGCGGTGCGCGACGTCACCGTGACGATCGCCAAGGGCAAGCGCCAGACCGACGCCGTCACGGGCATCGACTTCGACGTCGCCGCCGGAGAGATCGTGGCCATCGTCGGCGAGACAGGGTCGGGCAAGTCCCTGTCGGCCCTGTCGGTGCTCCAGCTGATCCGTAACCCCGTGCGGCTCACCCGCGGCAGCGTGCGGCTCGCGGGGGAGGACCTCACCGCCCTCAAGCCCGCCGACCTGCGCCGGGTGCGTGGCGGCGAGATCGGGATGATCTTCCAGGACCCGATGACCGCGCTCAACCCGTTCCACACCGTCGGTCAGCAGATCGGCGAGGCCATGACGGTGCACCGCAAGCTGTCCAGGGAAGCCGTGCGGGAGCGGACCCTGCGCCTGCTCGGCGACGTCGGCATCGTCAACCCCAGGCAGCGGATCGACCAGTACCCCCACGAGCTGTCCGGCGGCACCCAGCAGCGGGTCATGATCGCGATGGCGCTGGCCAACGAGCCCAAGCTGCTCATCGCGGACGAGCCGACGACCGGGCTCGACGTGACCGTCCAGGCCCAGATCCTGCGCCTCGTCCGCGAGGCCGCCGTGTCATGGGGCATGGGCGTGCTGCTGATCACCCACGATCTGGGTGTCGTGGCCGGGTACAGCGACCGCGTCGTCGTCATGTACGCCGGCAACGTCGTGGAGAGCGGACCCACGCAGGAGGTCCTCGCCGATCCGGCGCACCCCTACACCCGGGCACTGCTCGACGCGCGGCCGGAGAACGGCCGCCCCGGCATGAAACTCAACGCGATCTCGGGCGGGCCGCCGGAGCTGTTCAAGTTCCCCGTCGGCTGCCGGTTCCAGCCGCGTTGCGCGGTCGCGACGGCCGAGTGCGGCGAGGCCAACCCGGCGCTGCTGCCGCCGCCGAAGGCGACCGGGGACCGCCTCGCGCGCTGCATCCACCCCTACGCCTCGCCGGCGCCGGGCGAACCCGTCCGGTCGGCCGGCGTGTCGATCTCACTGCCCCCGGCCCCGGCCGAGCCCGGCGTCCCGGCCATCCGCGTCGAGGGGCTGCGCCGCGTGTTCGCCGGCGGCGGGCACATCACCAAGGCGGTCGACGGCGTCGACCTGCAGCTCGCGTTCGGCGAGACCCTCGGCATCGTCGGCGAGTCCGGCTGCGGCAAGTCGACGACGGCACGGATCCTCGCCGGGCTCGACCAGCCGTCCGACGGCCTCATCCGCTACGCCGACGGCAGGGAGCTCACGCACCGGCGGGGCCGCGTCGACCACACCTTCGTCCAGTACGTCTTCCAGGACACGTTCGGTTCGCTCAACCCCCGGCGCACCGTCTGGCAGATCATCGAGGAGCCGCTCAAGCGGCTCACCGATCTTTCGAAAGCTCAGCGTGCCAAGCGGATCCGCGAGTACATGGCCGAGTGCGGCCTGATGCCGAGCATCGAGTCCCGCTACCCGCACGAACTGTCCGGCGGGCAGCGGCAGCGGGTCGGCATCTGCCGGGCGCTCGTCGTCCAGCCCAAGGTCGTCGTCATGGACGAGCCGATGTCCGGTCTCGACCTGTCGGTCCAGGCGCAGATCATCAACCTGCTGCAGGACCTGAAGAAGGATCTCGGGCTGACGGCCGTGCTCGTCTCCCACGACATCAGCGTCATCCGGCACCTCTGCGACCGCGTCGCCGTGATGTACCTCGGCCGCGTCGTCGAAGCCGGGCCGGCGAGCAGCCTGCTCACCGACCCCCTGCACCCCTACACGGCGGCCCTGCTCAGCGCCGTCCCGCAACTGGACACCGAAGAGCGTCGCCCCGAGATCCCGCTGCGCGGGGACGCCGGCGACGTCGACCCGGCGTCCGCCTGCGGCTTCGCGCCGCGTTGCCCGATCGCGCGGCCCGACTGCCGCACCGACGAGCTGCGCCTGACGCCCCGGCGGGACGGCCTGCTCGTCGCGTGCCACTACCCAGGACAGTTCGACCAAGCCTGATTCCCGTCCTGCGACCGCGGATCGCGTCATCCGTCACCGGACGGCACCGCCGCGGCGCCAGAGGAAGGTCTCCACATGAACGAGCCAACACCGTGTGACGTCCTGATCCGGGGCCGGATCATCACCATGGACGCCGACCGGCGCGTACTTTCCGACGGCTGGGTCGCCGTCACCGACGGCGCCATCGTCGGTGTCGGCACCGGGCCGGCCCCCTATCAGCCGCGCGACACCTGGGGCGGCGACGGCCACCTCATCATGCCGGGCCTCGTCAACACGCACACGCACCTCGTCCAGGGCTGCATCCGCAGCATGGCCGAGGGGACCAGGTTCCAGGAGCGGCTCTTCGGGTTCTACTACCCGATGACCGGTGCCTGCGACGAGGAGCGGTCCTACTGGTCGGCGATGACGCCGACGCTCGACCTGCTGCGTTCGGGCGTGACCACGACGACCGACGACCACTTCACCCACGCGAACAAGCGCTCGATGGACGGCGTGCTGCGCGCCCTGACCGACGCGGGCATCCGCGCCCGTGCCGCGCGCCTGCTCATCAACGACCCGCTCGCGGTGCCGGAGGAGCTGCGCGAGGACGTCGAGACGGCGCTCAGCGAGACCGACCGGCTCGCCGCGGCCTACGACTCGGCGACGATGTCGGTGACGGCCAGCACCATCGGCATCACCTACGTCAGCGAGTCCGACCTGCGTGCGCTCTACCAGTGGACGCTGGACAACCGCAAGCAGTTCGACATCCACGCGCCCTCGATGATGGACGGCGCCTACCTCAAGGACGTGCGCGGCTGGGACGGCGGCTCCTTCGAGTGGCTGCACTCGGAGGGCATGCTCGACAAGCACGTCATCGGCATCCACGCGCAGAACATCCGCCCGGGCGAGGCCGAGCTGCTGGCCCGCGCCGGCGCCAGCGTCTCCCTGGTGCCGGACATGGAGCTCATCCTCGGCATGGTCACCTTCGACTCGCGGCAGTACCTGGACGCCGGGGTCACCGTCGGTCTCGGCCTCGACGGCCCGGTCGTCTCCTACGGCCACAACTTCTGGCTCGGGATGCGGTCGTACCTGATGGCCCAGCGAATCGGCGACAGCGCGCGCAAGCTCGTCCGGGGCGACAAGGGCCACTTCGGCGACGAACTGCTGTTCGGCACCGCGGAGCAGGCGCTCGAGCTCGGCACCATCGGCGGTGCGCGGGCGCTCGGCCTCGGCGACCGGATCGGGTCGCTGGAGGTGGGCAAGGAGGCCGATCTGCTCGTCATCGACCTGTCGGCCGAGCCGACCGCCGCCCCCGAGGGGGCGCTGCTGGCCAACCTCGTCTGGTCCGGCGGGCCCGCCCCCGACTCCATCGACCGGGTCGTCGTGCGCGGCCGCACCGTGATGCTCCGAGGGCAGCCGGTCCAGGTCGATCTCAAGGAGGCCGTGCGCCGCGCGAACGAGGTCCAGCTCGAACTGTTCGAGGAGACCGGCTGCGACAGCTTCCTGCGGCGCGGCTCGACCTGGCAGTGGTCGTGACGACGGGCGGCGCGGCACCGGGAGCCCGCGCGGAGCCGGCCATCGGGTGGCTGGGGCTGGGTGCCATGGGCATGGCCATGGCCACGAGGCTCGTCGACCGGGGCCGTCCGGTCCTGGGCTGGAACCGGGGCGCGGCACGCGCGGCCGGCGCGGCCGCGCACGGCGTCACCGTCACGTCCGACATCTCCGCGGCCGCCTCGTGCGACATCGTCCTGAGCATGCTGCCGAACGACGACGCCGTGCGGGAGGTGCTCGCCGGCGCCACGGTCCTCGGGGCCGTCACGCCGGGCAGCGTCCACGTCAACTGCGCGACGATCTCACCCGGTCTCTCGCGCGAGCTCGACGGTCTCTACCGCTCCCGGCGCGCCCACTACGTCTCGGCGCCGGCGTTCGGCCGGTCCGCGGCCGCGTCCGGGGGTCAGCTCACCATCGTCGCGGGTGGCGACGCCGAGCCGGTGGATCTGATCCGCCCGGTCCTGCACGACCTGGCGGTCAGCGTCCACACCTTCCCCGAGGCGGCGCAGGCCAATCTCGTCAAGATCCTGGGCAACTACCTGATCTCGGTGACGGCCGGCTCGCTCGGCGAGGTGGCCGGGATCGCCGAACGCGGCGGGCTCGAGCCGGGCCGGCTGCTCGACGTCCTCACCGAGCGGCTGTTCTCCGGACTGATCCATCGCTCCTACGGTCAGATGGTCAGCGAGCAACGCTACGAGCCGGTCGCGTTCACGATGCGGCTGGGGAAGAAGGACGTCGACCTCGCCCGGGCGGAAGCCCGGCAGCACGGGGGACACCTGCCCCTCGGCGACGTCATCGCCGGCGCGCTCGGCGAGGGGGTCGACGGCACGGCCGCCGAGAAGGACTGGGCGTTCGTCGCGGAGTGGTTCCGGACGCGGGCCGGAGGTCCGCGATGAGCCGGTGGCTGATCGTCGGCTACGGCCGGGCCGGTGAGGTGCACGCGGCCGCGCTGTCGCGCGTCCCGTCGGCCGTCGTCGCGGGCATCGTCGACTCCGTTCCGGAGGCTCGCGAGAAGGCATCCGCCGCCGGTTACACCGTCTACGGCGACCTCGAGGCGGCGATCGAGCGGGAGCGCCCCGACGCGATCTCGGTGGCGCTGCCGCACGACCTGCACGAGTGGACGGTCGAGGTGGCAGCGGCCAAGGGGCTCGCCGTCCTCGTGGAGAAGCCGCTCGCACGCGACGCGGAAGAGGCGGGCCGGATGGTGTCCACCGCCGAAGCCGCCGGTGTCGAGCTCGGCTGCCTGATGAACTACCGGGCCTACGCTCACCTGCGCTGGGTCAGGCAGGTCATCGCCGACGGCACGCTGCGGGTGCGCAGCGTCGTCGTCGAGGTCAACCTACCGGCGCCCGTCCAGGTGCCCGGTTGGCAGTCGGACCGGGCACGGGCCGGCGGCGGCCTCCTGCGCACCGTCGGGGTCCACTACCTCGACCTGCTCGTCTGGTGGCTCGGCCTGCCGGAGCGGCTCGTGGGCCACGTGACCGGACCGTCCGACGAGGTCGCGACGGCACTGATCGGGCTGCCCGGCGACGTCAGCGCGGCGGTGTCGGTGGCGGCCGTCGCGGCCCGCGGCGCCGGGGTGCGGATGACCCTCTTCGCCGATCAGGGCAACGTGGTCATCGAAGGTGCTCAGGTAGTCTCATCCCCCGTGGGGATGATCCCGCCGGAACCGGAGGCCGATGGCGCGGACCTCCTTTACGGCGCAGGCCATCTGGAGTACTTTCGTGCAGCCGACCGTGCCGTCGGGTCGGGGGACCCGTTCCCCGTGCGGGGGGACGAAGGACTGGCCGCCGTGCGTCTCGTAGATCTCTGGTATACCTCCGCGCGGACCGGCGGATGGGTCAGGCTCGATGAGTAGCCTCGCGACCCACCACGACGGGCTGGACCGGCACCGTGCTCGATGCCACTGACGCGGCCGAGGGGCACGACTTGGGAAGGGATGGACACGTTGTCTCAGGGCACGCAGCTGGATGACCTCGAGCTCCAACTAGGAGGAGCCAAGGTCTCGAGCGCCACCATCGCGACGGTCGTGCGGGCCGTGGATCTGTTGATGTACTTCAAGGACGCCCCGACCCGTGACCTCGGCGTCAGTGAGATCGCCGACGGGCTCGGGATGTCGAAGGCGGCTACGCACCGCATGCTCGCGTCGCTGCGCGTGCGCGGCCTGATCGAGCTCGACGAGACCACCCGCAGGTACACCCTCGGCATCGGGATCATGCAGCTCGGCCTCGCCTACATGGATCAGATCGACATCCGTCGAATGGCGCACCCGGAGCTCGTCCGGCTGTCCAACCGGACGAACGAGACGGCGACCCTGTCGGTCCGGGTCGACCAGCGCCGGCGCATCTACGTCGACGAGGTGGTGCCGCGGCGCGAGGTCATCATGTCGGTGAGCCTGGGCATCCCCTACCCGCTGCACGCCGGCGGGTCGTCCAAGGCGTTCCTCGCCTTCTTCACGGAGGAGGAGGTCGACCGCTACCTCGACAGCGCGCTCGAGGCGGTGACCGACGGCACGATCACCGACACGGCGGCGCTGCTCAAGGAGCTCAGGGCCGTGCGCGAGCAGGGCTGGGCGCGATCCATCGGCGAGCGTCGCAGCGGTGCGGCATCGGTCGCCGCCCCGGTCTTCGACCACAACGGCAAGGTCGCGGCCGTCATCAGCGTCTGCGGGCCCAAGGAGCGGTTCGAGGCCGAGTTCGACGCCTGCCGCGACGCGTTGCTCGAGACGACCGCGCGGCTGTCGACGCGGCTCGGGTGGGTGCCGGGGCGCGTGGACGAGGTGGCCGCGCGCTGACCGGTCGTCGGGTCACCCTGTCTCGTCGTCGATGAGGCCGTAGGGCGGCTGGTCCGGCCGGCGGGTGAAGCGGACGATGACGTCGTCGGCCGCGGCGGGTGGTGGCGCGTTGTCGGCGACGACGATCTGCGCGCCGACGCCGCGGCCGGCCAGCCAGCGCTCCAGGTGCTGGTAGATGCGCTCGATGGTGACGCCGTCGGCGAGGTCGTCGGCGACGCCGAGGTTCTTCTGCGGGCTGTCGAGCATCAGGAAGCCCGGATGCGACGAGCGGGACTCCCACGCGACCTCGAACAGCGCCAGCTGCCAGGCGAGGGCGATCAGGGTCCGGCCGCCCGAGGACGCGGCCGTGTAGGGCTCGCCGCGCATGTACGGGGTCAGGTCCTCGGCGAGGTAGGCGTCGGCGACCTTCGGGTAGCGCCACTCCTGCAGGATCTCCCGGTAGCGTTCGCCGACCCGGCGCACGACCGCGGACCGGTCCGCGCGCCGCGCCTGCGGGCCGGCGGCGGCCAGCTCCTCGCGGTACGCGGCGACCTGGTCCATCTGGTGCAGGATGCCGGCGGCCCGCCGCTCCAGGCTCTGCACCAGCCGCAGCCCGCTCAGCGCCCGCTGGAGGGTCGCGGCGGCCTCCTCCCGGCGCCGGGCGAGGGCGTCGCGCTGGGCGAGAAACGGTGTGATCGTGTGCGCCGTCGCCTCGTCGACCTCCGCCGCGGCGCGGGCCTCGGCGCGCTGGGCGCGCTCCGCCGCGTCCCGCAGGCGGGGCAGCCGCTCCTGCAGCTCGTCGGTGTACCGGTTGAGCTCGGCGAGGCGGGTCTTCGCGGAGCGCAGCTCGGCGGTCACGTCGACGGAACCGCCGTCGGTGATCGGCAGCCGGCACTCGGGGCACCGGTCCTCGCCGCCCGCGAGGGGTGCCAGGCACGACGGGCACGCCGACACGCGCATCGGCTCGAAGAGGTGGTCGGCCTCGGCGAGCATCGTCCACTTCGCGACGTCGTCGGCGTAGCTGCCGTGCAGCTCCGCCATCCGCCGCAGCGAGGTCTCCCGGTCGCGCAGCTCCTCGGCGGCCCGGCGGGCCTCGACGGCCGCGGCGCGGTGCCGCTCGCGCAGCTCCTCGGCGAACATCGTGCCGGCGCGGCCCTGCGCGTCCAGCGCCGCGAGGGCCTGGGCGCACGCGGCGAGCTCGTCCTTCGCGCCGCGGTGCAGCGCCTCGAGGTCGTCGCGGTCGCCGGCGTGCTGCTCGTCGACGATCTGCTCCGCCGCGCGGTAGGCGGCCCGCGCCGCGGACAGCTCGGCCTCCACCGCGCGGATCCGGCGGCCGATCTCCACGGAGTGGTCGTCGTGGACGTCGAAGACGACGTCGACGACCTGCCGCAGCTTGAGGTGCTTCATCGGCACGCTGCGGAAGAGCAGGTCCTTGTCGTCGAGGCGTTCGTTGGGCAGGAAGCACAGCCACATGAGGTCTCGGAAGCTCAGCGGGTCGGTGTCGACGCCGCTGTCGCGCAGCCGGACACCCTCGAGCTTGCAGTGCGACAGCAGCAGCGACGACAGGCTCTCCGGGTGGCTCGCCGGGCGCAGCGGCCGGCGCACCGGAGGGGCCGCGCCCGGCTCGTCGAGGCGCCCGGCCCGCACGTAGGCGAACATCGACGGCTCGCCGACGGCCCGCTCGATGAGATACGGCGTGCCGGACAGCTCCACCTCGAGGGTCGCCGCGCGGACCTTCGGCATGATCTCCGGGTGGCGCGGGTGGTCGGACGCGCCGAGGCAGTAGTCGACGAACTCCAGGACGGTGGTCTTGCCGGTGCTGAACGCGCCGGCGAGCACGGACAGCGGCCGTGGGGAGTCGTCGGGCGCGCGGAAGTCGACGTCATAGGTGCGGTCGCCGCTGTGCAGGCGCAGCCGCCTGAGCCGGATGCCGTGTGCTCGCAGACCGATCATGTCAGGTCCTTCACCGCGGAAGAAGGAACCGGAAGGAGCCACTGCCGTAGGCCTTCGCGCAGCCTCCGGGTGCTCAGGCGACGGAGGCGGCGGATGACGATGCGCGCCGCTGTGCGGTACAGCTGAGCATACATCGCGGTGAATCGAGCGGCCATGCTCGCGCCCTCCTGGGTGAGCCGGTAGGTCACCCGTCCGGTGGCCGTGACCTCGATCAGGCCGCGCCCGACGAGGGCGGCGAGGTCGCGGGGCAGGTGCAGCTGGGCGGTGACGAACCGCTGCGCGGGGCTGGCGTACTCCGTGGCGCGGTCGTCGAAGCCGGCCAGGCGCAGCGCGGTGCGTTCCGGGTCGTCGTCGCCGCGGGCCAGCAGGAGCGGGTGGGTGGCCAGGAAGTCGTAGACGCCGAGGCGTTCGGCGTCGAGGGGCTCGCCGGCGCACTCCAGCGCGAGGAGCAGCCTCGCCTGGCGGAAGACGGAGATCTCCTCGGGGGTCATGCGATGTCCCGCCAGTGCCGGACCCAGCCCGCGCGACGGTCCTCGACGACGCGGTGCATCAGGCCGCAGCGGTGCACCGGACCGGCCCGCAGCTGCGACGGGAACGCGCCGGACTCCCGGATCTCGTGCATGACCTCGGCGTGCAGCCCGGGCAGGCGCGGATCGCCGGTGACCGCCTTGGCGTTGAAGGACGCCTCCCAGATGCCGTGCACCATCCCGTCGGCCTCGCTGAGCGCCTCGACCTCCGACGGGATCCGCTTGTCGAGGACGTCCCGGGCGAGGAGCTCGGCGTTGAAGTACTCCCGTTTCGCCGCGCCGAGCTCGACGTGCCCGGCGGCGCGCAGCTGGCGCACGAACAGCGCCCGGTCGAGGCCGGCGTCGTCGTCGGGGTCGAGGTCCCGCACCGGCGCCCGCGGGGTCTGCGCCGGCACGTACGGGTCGTAGAAGTGCCGCCGCACGTGCGCGCAGTCCGGCCGCACGAGGTGGCCGCGCAGCACGTTCTCGTGCCACAGCTCGATCGAGACGCCGGTGTCCCGCTGCCGCCTGGCCCGCCAGTTGTCCCACCACTGCGCGGTCTGCGCGTCCATGCTCGCCGGCACGCACAGGACCCACTGGCTGAGCCGGTAGCCGTTACGGGCGGCCGAGGCGACCGCGGAGTCGAACGACTCGCGGATCTGGCCCTGCTGGCCGCGGCCGACGACGGGCCAGAAGTACTTCGACTGCCAGATGATGACGAGCCCCGACAGCTCGCCGAGGAGGATGTCGATGCCCCAGTCGCCGGGGTTGGCGGTGATCGCCCGGGCGCCGGGGTAGATCGCGGCGAGCAGCATCGCCAGCATCTGCTCGAAGTCGTCGCGGGCGCCCGCGATGTTGCCGGCCCGCAGCTGGTGTGCGGCGAAGTTGATCGGCGGTTCTCCGGAGGCAAGACTCATCGCGGCCGCAGTCGCGGTCATCTCCCGCTCCTCCCTCGCGCCGCAGTTCGTCGACCCCCATTGATCTTCGCGGCTTTCAGGTTGTCACGGAAAGCTATGGATCCGCTACCCAGAGCGTAGAGTTCGTGGATTTTTCACCGGTTGTTGGTCGCTCGAACCGGTGAACGGACTCAGGCCGCCGCCAGGAGCTCGCCGACCGCGCGGGTCCGGAGGTAGTCCACGGCGCTGGGCAGCGCGGTGAGCCCGAGGTCCTCCCGGTGCTCGGTGTCGACGTCGAAGCGGGCCGCGAGGCTGCGCGGCACCGCCGCCAGGTCCTTGGCGTCGGCGACGTCGACCCACCGGCCGACGTTCGGTCGGCGCGACGGGGTGTCCGCGCCGTCGTGCGGCAGCCGGTCGTAGACGACGGTGTCGAGGGCGAGCGGCGAGCCGATGGTGATGAACAGGTCGACGTGCAGGTCGGGCCGGGCGACGAGCGCCTCGTAGGCGACGACCGAGCCGAGCGAGTGCGCGATCAGCACGTCCGGGCGGTGCTGCTCCACCTGCGCCTCGACCGTGCGGCGCACGGCGAGACGGGTCGCCGGCCCGCCCAGGTAGCGGTCCACCTCGCCGATGAACGTGGTGACGAAGGAGCGGACGAGCGCGTTGTCGAGGTCCTTGCGCTTGGCCAGCCAGTCGACGAACGGCGGCAGCGCCGCGTGCCCGCGCCCGGCGTCGCTGGGCGCGCCGAGCGCGTCGGCCCAGGCCGCCAGCTGACCGAAGTTGGCGCCGCTGAGCTGCTGGCCGACCGCGGCCGCGAGGCTCGGCGTCGGGCGCACCTGGTCGGCGTAGTAGGCCATCCGCAGGTCGACCGTCTCGGCCGGCACGTGGTCGGTCAGCGCCTGCTGCCAGATCCAGGCCAGGTCCACCGCGGCGTCGTGCGCCGACGGATACCTGTCGAAGTTGCCCACCCCGTGCACGCCGACGATCCTGGTCATCCCGGTCCCCCCGTGATTGATGGCGGCCGATCACCGCGTCAGCAATCTATGGGGATCGGGCATGTCATGACATCATCCGATCGGCTGGGCCGATGCGCTCTGTCAGGACAATGTCACGCGGCGATCAGCAGCGGCTCCAGGATCTCCTCGGTGCCGCCGGCGCCGGCGGAGCGGGCGTCGCCCCAGCAGTACAGGTGGGTGTTGCGCAGGCCGCAGGTGTGGGCGCCACCGGCGGACAGACCGGTCCAAGGTCCGTCGAACACGGCGGCCGGCGTATCGCGCAGGGCGTGGTCGCCGACGCCGAGCGCGCCCGATCCCCAGCAGTAGCGCACCCCGGCCGCCTGGCCACAGGCGAACAGGCCGGTGGTCGCCATGGTGACCCGGGTCCAGCTGCTGCGGCTGCTCACCAGGACCGGTGAGGGGTGCTCGGTGTGGTCCTCGCCGATGCCGAGCTGGTGGGTGTCGTTGTCGCCCCAGCACCACAGTGTCCCCTCAGTGCGGATGCCGCACGCCGACCACGCTCCCGCGGTGACCGTCCGCCACCCGGGCTCGCCGATGACCCGGCGGGGCGCGGTCCTGGTGGTGGTGTCGCCGAGCCCGAGCTGGCCCGTGTCGTTGCGCCCCCAGCAGTACCGGGTGCCGTCGGTCTTGAGCGCGCAGACGAACCCGCTGGCGGTCGCCACCATGTCCCAGTTCGCCTGGCTGCCCACCTGGACCGGGCGGGACCGGCCCGTGGTGTCGCCGACGCCGAGCTGCCCGTCGCTGTTGCGGCCCCAGCACCACAGGGTGTTCCCGGCCCGGATGCCGCAGCTGAAGTAGGTGCCGGCGGACACCGACCGCCAGGCGCCCTCGTCGATGATCCGGCGCGGTGCGGTGCGGTTGGTGGTGTCGCCCAGGCCCAGCTCGCCGTCGGTGTTGCGGCCCCAGCAGTACCGGTCGCCGTCGGTCTTGACCGCGCAGGTGTGCTGCAGGCCGGTCTCGACGGTCTGCCAGTTCGCCTGGCTGCCCACCTGGGTCGGCAGCGGCCGCTCGGTGAGGTCGCCGACGCCGAGCTGGCCGGAGTCGTTGCGGCCCCAGCACCACAGCGTGTGGTCGGACCGGATCGCGCACGAGTGGATGGTGCCCGCCGAGACCTCCAGCCAGCCGGTCGTCGCGGCCGCCGCCGTGCCGGCCGGCGCCACGGGGACCGCCAGGGTCCCGATCCCGACCGCCAGCACCATCAACCACCGCCGCAGACGCATGCGCAGAGGCTCCGCAGCCGCCGCGCCCGCCGTCAACGACGCGCCCGGCGCAGGGCCGCTGATCTGCCGCCCCGGTGTGCCCCGGTGTGGAAGTTACAAGCGGGACAGGTCGATGTCGGCGTAGATGGCGGCGTGGTCGGAGCCGGCGTGCACCGGCTGGGTCATCGTGTCGTAGATGGGCCACAGGGTGCCGCGGCGGCCGCCCCACACGCCCTTGCGCAGGATGCCGCCGCCGGTCGTCGCGGCGTAGAGGGCGGGGGAGAGCAGGACGTAGTCGAGCTTGTTGGGGGCGGTGCAGTAGCCGTACGTGCCGGGCCGCCCGCCGTCCTCGAAGCCGGGGTGGGTGCCGACGTCGCGCAGGTCGGTGTCGCGCAGCAGCGGGGCCAGGGGCTCGCTGGCCGGGGTGTCGTTGAGGTCGCCGACGACGGCGACGAGCGGCGTGTCCAGGGCGCGGTAGATGTCCGCGACCCGGGCGGCCTGCCGGCGGCGGCGCGCGTCGGAGGCGACCTTCCCGCCGTAGCCCTTGCTCTTGAGGTGGTTGACCAGCATCACCAGGATCTGCCCGCCGGGCAGCCGGAAGTGGTACTCGGGGCAGTCGCGGCTGAAGATCCGGCCGCGGTCGTCGGCGTCGTCGACGTGGGTGCGCTGGCCCACCGGCGGGAAGCCGGGAGTGGACATGACGCCGACGTCGATGCCGCGCTCGTCGTTGCCGTCCACGACCATGAAGTGCTCGTACATGCCGTTGAGGCCGCCGTCGGCGAAGCGTTTCAGCGCCAGGCGGCTCTCCGCCTCGATCACGCCGAGGATGTCGGCGCGCACGTCGAGGATGACCCGGGCGGTGTTGAGCAGGGCGAGCTCGTCGACCCGGTCGGTGGTCAGCTCCACCCAGCCGATCCAGTCGGCGCGGCCGCCGGCGACGACCTCGACCACGCCGGTCCGGCGGCGCACGAGGAGGCGTCCCCGGTTCTGCCGCAGCCGGGCGAACTTCGCCGTGTCGCCGCCGCGCAGCCCGAGCTTCCCCAGCTCGCGCAGGATGTCGTGCTTGACCTCGCCGGTGTAGACGGGCTCCTCGAGCAGCTCGCACACCCGCTGGTACGCCTCCAGGACCGGCCGGCCCGCCGCCCACGTGCGCTGGTCGAGGGCCTTGGCGCGGTTGAACAGGTTCTCGACGTTGTAGCCGGCGATCCGCATGTGTTCCCCCCGACCGTAAGTTACATCGGCGACGCCGCAGGATCGTCCGCCTTTCCGGCAGAGCTTTACAGCGCGTCGAGGTCCCCCATACGGTCCGGCACGCCGGCGCCCGCCAGTGCCGGCACCCTTTGCCGCAGGAGGACTCCCGACAATGAGAAGCCGTACCGTGGCGATCGCCGCGGCGAGCGCACTGCTGGCGCTGACCGTGGGTGCGCCGCCCGCGGCCGCCGCGCCGGACCCAGGGTCGCCGGTCAAGGTCAACCAGGTGGCGTACGTGCCGGGCCTGACCAAGCAGGCCACCGTCGTCAGCTCGGCCGCCGCGCCGATCGGCTGGACGCTGCGCAACGCCGCCGGCGCGACCGTCGCCAGTGGACAGACGACGGTGAAGGGCGCCGACGCCCTGTCCGGCGACACCGTCCACATCGCCGACTTCTCCGCCTACGACACCCCGGGCAGCGGCTACGTGCTGTCGGCCGGCGGGTCGGACAGCTACCCCTTCGACATCTCCGCCGCGCCGGTGAAGCAGCTGCGCTACGACTCCCTCGCGTTCTTCTACCACCAGCGCAGCGGCATCGCGATCGAGTCGCAGTACGTCGGCAGCCGCTACGCCCGACCCGCGGGGCACGTGGGCGTCGCGCCGAACCAGGGCGACACGTCCGTGCCGTGCCGGGCGACCTGCGGCTACTCCCTGGACGTGCGCGGCGGCTGGTACGACGCCGGCGACCAGGGCAAATACGTCGTCAACGGGGGCATCGCCGCGTGGCAGCTGCTCAACATCTACGAGCGGGCCGCGAACGTCGCCGGCAGCGACCGGGCCGCGCTCGGCGACGGTACCCTCGCCATCCCGGAACGCGCGAACGGCGTCCCCGACGTGCTCGACGAGGCCCGCTGGGAGGTCGAGTTCCTGCTGCGGATGCAGGTCCCGGACGGCCGCACCGACGCCGGCATGGTCCATCACAAGATCCACGACGAGAACTGGACCGGCCTGCCGATGCGCCCGGAGGCCGACCCGCAGCGGCGCCTGCTGTCGCCGGTGAGCACCGCCGCGACGCTCAACCTCGCCGCCGTCGCCGCGCAGGCGGCCCGGATCTGGCGCACGCTCGACCCCGCGTTCTCCGCCCGGGCGCTCGCCGCCGCGGAGAAGGCGTACGCCGCGGCGAAGGCCAACCCGAACCGGCTGGCGAGCGGCACCGACAGCACCGGCGGCGGCGCGTACGACGACAGCAACGTCAGCGACGAGTTCTACTGGGCCGCGGCGGAGCTGTTCACCACCACCGGCGGCGCGTCCTACCGCACCGACGTGACCGGATCCCCGCTGTACAAGGGCGCGAGCTTCAACCAGCGCGGCTACGACTGGGGCTGGGTCGGCGGCCTCGGCGACACCACCCTCGCGCTCGTCCCCAACGGCCTGCCCGCCGCCGACGTCGCCGCGACCCGGGCGAAGTTCGCGACGTTCGCCGACGGCCTGCTGAGCCAGATGGCGGCGCAGGGCTACCCGGCGCCGAACGGGGGCACCACCTACAACTGGGGCTCCGACGGGCAGATCGCCAACAACGCCGCCGTCCTCGGCCTCGCGCACGACTTCACCGGCCTCGCGAAGTACCGCACCGGGGTGTTCCAGACGCTGGACTACCTGCTGGGCCGCAACCCGCTGAACCAGTCGTACATCGCCGGCTACGGCGAGAAGGCCGTCCGCAACGTGCACCACCGGTTCTGGGCCAACCAGTCCGACGCGTCGCTGCCGACCGCGCCGCCCGGGTCGCTGTCCGGCGGCCCGAACAGCGGCCTGCAGGACCCGGTCGCGCAGGCGCAGCTCGGCGGGTGCAAGGCGCAGAAGTGCTTCGTCGACGACATCGGCGCCTACTCGGTCAACGAGGTCGCGATCAACTGGAACTCGGCGCTGGCGTCCCTGGCGAGCTGGGCCGCGGATCACACCGGCACGGTCCTGCCGCAGGACACGACCCCGCCGACCGTGCCGGGCACGCCGGTCGCGTCCGACGTCACCGCCACCTGGCTGCGCCTGACCTGGGCGGCGTCCACCGACCCGGAGAGCGGCGTCACCGGCTACGAGGTGCGTCGCGTCTCGGGCGGCACGTCGACGGTCGTCGCGACCACCACCACCGCGTCGGTGTCGCTGACCGGCCTGACCCCGGCCACCGTGTACACGTACGTGGTGGCGGCCCGTAACGGCGCCGGGCTCACGTCCGCCGCGTCCGCGCCGGTCACCGTCACCACCGCCGACCCGCCGGCGGACGCCCGCCCGACGACCCCCGGCCTGCCGGTCGCCTCGGCCGTGACCTCGACGGGCTTCACGCTGACCTGGCCGGCGTCCACCGACGACAACGGCGTCACCGGCTACGAGATCCACCGCCGGCAGGGCGACGCGCTGTCGGTGCTGGCCACCAGCACCGGGCCGGCGGTGGCGCTGACCGGCCTCACGGCGAACACCGAATACGTCCTGATGGTCCGGGCGAAGGACACCGCCGGGCAGTTCTCCTTGCTGTCGGCGCCGGTGACGGTACGGACGCCGCCGGCACCGACCGGCGGGTGCAAGGTGGTGTACTCGGTGAACGGCTGGGGCACCGGCTTCACCGGCAGCGTCACGATCACCAACAACGGCCCGGCCGCGTGGACGTCGTGGACGATGGCCTTCGCGTTCCCCGGCGACCAGCGCGTCACCCAGGGCTGGTCCGGCCGCTGGACGCAGACCGGCGCGGCGGTCACCGTCACCAACGAGGCCTGGAACGGCGCGGTCCCCGCCGGCGGCACGGTCAGCCTCGGCTTCAACGCCACGTACACCGGCACCAACGCCGCCCCGGCGGCCTTCACCGTCAACGGCACCACCTGCACCTGACCCGGCACCCGTGCCGCCGGCCGTCCTCCCGCGACGGCCGGCGGCCCGGCGCGGGCGGGCGGGCCGGGGATTCCTCGTGGCGCCGCCGGGCGGGCGGATGGTGGAATGCGTCGATGATCGATGTTCGGCTGCTGACGTTCAACGCCCTGATGCGGGACGACGTGCCGGCCCGGCTGCGGGCGCTCGGCCCCGTCCTGGAGCGCTCCGGGTACGACATCGTGTGCCTGCAGGAGGTCCTGCACGGCGGGAGCGTCCGGCTGCTGCGCCGGGTGTCCGGCTACCCGCACCGGGCCGTGAGCTGGGGCGTGCTGCCCGCCGGTGGGCTGCTGATCCTGTCGCGGTGGCCGGTCCTGCGGTACCGGTTCGCGCGGTACCCCATGACCGGGCCGCGCCGCACCGAGCTGCTCATGCGCAAGGGCGCGCAGCTGGCCGTCGTGGAGACGCCGGCCGGCCCGCTCGTCGTCGTCAACACCCACCTCACCGCCAACCGGGACGACGACTGGTCGGAGGGCAACCGGTACACGCGGATCATCGACGGCGAGCTGGCGCAGCTGGCGCGCGTCGTCGCCGGGTTCGAGCCGGCGCTGCCCGCGGTCGTGGCCGGCGACTTCAACGTGCCCCGGGACGCGCCCGTGTTCACGAGGTTCGCCGCCGCGGCCGGGCTGCGCGACGTCCTGGCCGGGGACACGGCCACGACCTACCGGCCGACACCGCGCTGGCCCTCCCCGCCGGCGCTCGACCAGGTCCTCGTCCGTCCGGGCCGGGACCGGCCGCTGACCGCGCGGGCCCGCACCGTCCTGCAGGACGCGGTCCGGGTCGCGGACGGCCGCGAGCTGTTCCTGTCCGACCACTACGGCATCGAGGCGGACCTGACCTTCGGCCGGTGAACCCGGTGAACCCGGCGAAACCGGCACGGCGGACATACCATCGAGGCGAAGGAGGTCATCATGGCACGGTTCGTGACGATCGGATATGGCGACCAGGCCGGGTACGACCGCACCGACCCCGCGGTCCGGGACGAGGCGCACGCGCACGACGCGAAGCTCCTCGCGGGCGGCGCGAGCGCCGGCCGGGCCGGCACCCCGGTGCAGGTGCGCAACCACGACGGCGCGGGGGTGACCGTGCGGGAAGGGGCGTTCCTGTCCGCCGGTCTGCCGCTCGCCGGGTTCGGGATCATCGAGGCCGGCAGCATCGAGGAGGCCGTGGAGATGGTCTCGCGCACCCCGTGCGCCGTCGCGCAGGGCGTCGTCGAGGTGTGGCCGCTGCTGGAGGGCTAGGGCGTGCTCAGCCGGCGATCAGCGGCGGCAGCGCGAACAGCATGACCATCGACCACGTGACGTGCGTGAGCACCGGGGCGAGGACCCCGCCGGACGCGCGGCGCTGCAGGGCGAGCACCGTGCCGAGGACGACGGCGGCGAAGACGAGCATCGGGTTGCCGGTGGCGACGGTCGCGAGCGCGTAGACGGCGGTGGAGATCGTCACCGGCAGGGTGCGGCCGATGGCGGCGAAGAGCGCGCCGCGGAAGAACAGCTCCTCGGCGGCGCCGTTGGCGAGGGTGACGACGGTGATGAGGACGATCGAGCCGTACCTGGCGTGGTCGAGCACGTCCTCGGTGGAGGCGCGCAGCGGCGGGATCTCCCGAACGATGAGCGAACCGGCGATGAACACCGCCCCGGCGAGCAGCCCGGTCAGGATCGGGGTGACGACGGGCCGGCGCAGCGTGTCGCGGAACAGGATCCGGCCGAGGTGCAGCGGGCCGGACAGGAACGCCCCGGCGACCCAGGTGGCGGCGACGGCCAGGGTCATCGGGTAGAACAGCGCGTCGCCGGGGCGGATCGACAGCGACAGCCCGAGCAGCAGCGCGCCCACGACGAGCGTCACCGCGGACACGACCCGCCGGCGGCGGAACTGCGCGTCCGGCTGCGTGTGGTCGCGGGGCACGCGGTCGATGAACGCGGCCCTCACGAACCGTCTCATGCCGCGCGGTCCCGCAGCGCGAGCCGGACCGCCTCGTCGTAGCCGATCGTCGGGCCGGGCACGACCTCCTCGATGCTGCGGTCGTGGACGACGACCTCGTTGCTGAGGGAGTCGACGAGGTTCCGCGCGGTCGTGAAATCGACGTCGGTGACGAGCACCAGCCACGACGACGACAGCCGCGGCGTGAGCAGCGGCACCGTCACGTTGGCGAGGTGGTCGCCCTGGACCTGCGCCGCGCGGGTCAGCATGTCGATGTAGCGCAGCACCTCGGGGCCGCCGATCTCGTAGACCTTGCCGCGGGCCTCGACCGGTTCCAGGACGCCGACGAGGTACCGGATGACGTCCGGCAACGCGATCGGCTGGGTCCGCGTCTGTACCCACTTCGGGGTGAGCAGCGCCGGGAGCCGGTCGACGAGCTGCCTGGTGATCTCCCAGCTGATCCCGCCGTCGCCGATGACGACCGCAGCCCGCAGCGCGGTGACCGGCACCGGGCCCTCCCGCAGGATGCGTTCGACGGCGCGCCGCGAGCGCAGGTGCGGGGACAGCTCGCTGTCGTCGTCGCCGAGCCCGCCGAGGTAGACGATCCGCTCCAGGCCGGCCTTTCCCGCCGCTGCCGCGAAGGTACGGGCCGCCTCGGCGTCCTTCTCCTCGAAGTCGGCGGAGTCCAGCGAGTGCACGAGGTAGTAGGCGGCCCCGGCGCCGTCGAGGGCCGCGCCGAGGCTGTCCGGGTCGAACACGTCACCACGCACGGGGGTGCCGGCGCCGTCGTAGCGGTCGGGGTGGCGGGTCATCGCCCGGACGTCGTATCCCTCGTCGGCGAGCGCGCGGGCCAGGTGCGACCCGATGAACCCGGAGGCCCCGGTCACGAGCACGGTCTTCGTCACCCGTTCCTGGTACCCCGCACGGACCCGACCATCGCAAATCGACGCAGCCCCGGCGCCACCCCGTCACGGCCTCCTCCTGGGCGGGTGAAGGGCGGCCCGCAGTGCCGGGCCGAACACGCGCACGACCTCCGGCGCCGGCAGCCGGGCGATCGAGCCGATCGGGTGCAGATACCGGGTGAAGACGAGCCCGCCGATGACGCCGACGGCGGCGGTGGCCCGGTCGGACGCTCCGGGCCCGCCGAGAAATTCAGCGATGCGGACACGGAGCTCACATTCCAGGTAGTCGCGGAACACGCGCATCGTGTCGTCGTCCTGCCCGGCGATCCGGTGCCCGGCCGGGTCGGCGGCGTCCCACAGGCCGGTGACCGCCGTCAGCAACCGGTCGGCGAGGCCCGCCTGGTCGCCGCGCAGCGCCTCGTCGAGGGCCGTCGAGCCGAGGCACAGCAGGTCGAGGGACTGCCCGAACAGGCCCTGCTTGGAGCCGAAGTGGTAGCTGATGAGCGCCTGGTCGACGCCGGCCGCCGCGGCGACCGCCCGGACCGTCGTGCCCCGGTAGCCCTTCGTCAGGAACAGCTCGCGCGCGGCGGCGGCGATACGGGCCTTGGTGTCCGGATGCCCCCGCGGGCGGCCCCGGGTTTTATTCAGCACGGTTGAATACTGCGCCGCGGGCGAGGCACCGTCAACGCATGCGACTCACCGTCTTCGGGGCCACCGGCCCCACCGGCCGCCGGCTCGTCGACCAGGCCCTCGCGGCCGGCCACGAGGTCACCGCCGTCACCCGCCGCCCGGTCCCGGCCGGCCCCACCCCTTCCGGTGCGACCCGCGCCGGGCTCGCCGTCGTCACCGGCGACGTCCTCGACCCCGGCGCGGTGGACCGGGCCGTCGCCGGCAGCGACGCCGTCCTGTCCAGCCTCGGCGTGCCACCGACCCGGCGGCCGGTCAGCGTCTACTCGCGGGGCGCGGCGAGCATCGTCGCGGCGATGCACCGGCACGGCGTCAAGCGGCTCGTCGCGGTGAGCTCCAGCGTGATGGACCCCGCCTGGCGGCCCACCGGCGAGCACTTCTTCAACCTGGTCATGGACCCGCTGGTCAACCGCAGGATCGCGGGTACCGCCCACGACGACATGCGCCGGATGGAGGCTCTGGTCCGCGACAGCGACCTGGACTGGACCCTCGCCCGCCCGTCCGGCCTGTTCGACCACCCGGCCGTCACCCGCTTCCAGACCGCCCCGGACGTGGCGGACGGGCTCTTCACCGCCCGCTCCGACCTCGCCGCGGCCATGCTCGCGCAGCTGGACGGCGAACGGTTCGTCCGGCGGGCGATGGCGGTCATCACCACCGAGGTGCGACCGGGCATCGCCCGCCTGATCTGGCAGGAGGCGAGACGGTCACGCGGACCGGCCGGCGTCTGACCTCGCGGCGGTGTCCAGCTTGCGGGTGTCGCGCAGCTGCACGTACGGCTCCTCGGCCTCCGGGTGCCCGGCCTGGATCGCGCGGCTGCGCTGCAGCTCGGCGTCGAGCTCGGCGCCGAGCAGGATCGCGATGTTGCTGATCCACAGCCAGACCAGGAAGACGATGACGGTGGCGAGGCTGCCGTACGTCTTGTTGTACGAGCCGAAGTTCGCCACGTAGAACCCGAACCCGGCAGACGCCACCAGCCACAGCACGACAGCCAGGACGCTGCCGGGGCTGACCCAGCGGAACCCGCCGTGCCTGGCGTTCGGGGAGGCCCAGTACAGGATGGCGAACAGCAGCACGACGATCAGCACGAGGACCGGCCATTTCGCGATGTTCCACGTCGCGACCGCGCCGCCGCCGGCGCCGATGGCCCGGCCCGCCTGCTCGGCGAGCGGCCCGGTGAAGACCACGAGCAGCGCCGCGACGGTCAGCAGGACGCCGGTGACGACGGTGACGCCGAGGCGGATCGGCAGCGTCTTCCAGATCGGCCGGCCCTCGGGCACGTCGTAGATGGCGTTGGACGCCTGCATGAACACGCCGACGTAGCCGGACGCCGACCACAGCGCCGCGCCGAGGCTGACGACGGCCAGGATGCCGGCGGTGCCCTGCTGGCCCTCCTGCAGGTTCCTGGCGGCGTCGCCGAGGATCTCCGACACGGATCCGGGGGCGATCCCGCCGACGTTGTCGATGACCCGCTGCACGGTGTCCTTGCCGAACAGGCGCAGCCCGGTCACGAGCAGCAGCAGCCCCGGGAAGATCGACAGGACGCCGTAGTAGGTCAGCGCCGCCGCCCAGACGGTGATGTTGTCGTCGGTGAACTCCTTGACGGTGCGCCGCAGCACCTTCGGGTACGACTGCTTCGGCAGGCCGCTGATCCTGCTGGGGCCCTTCTCGGCGGTCGGCTGGCGGGGGAGCCGGTCCGGCTCGTCCGCGGCGGTGCGGCCGACCTCGTCTGTCTCGTGCCCGTCCGTGCCTGTTGCCATGCCGACCTCCCTGACCGTTGCCCTCACGTGCTGCCATTCCCCGCGGTCGAGGGCCGAACCATCGACGACGTGTTTGGTTGCCGGAGGACAAGGGAATGACCGCTGCAGCCGGTGGCCGGTGTCACCGCGGACGTGGACGTGGACGCGGTGCGGACCGTGGTCCGGGAAGGACGGGCGTCGTGGGCAGTTCGGACGTTCCCCAGGACCCGCAGGAGCTGCGGGCGCAGATCGCGAGGACCCGTGCGGAGCTCGGTCACACCGTCGAGGCCCTCGCCGCGAAGACCGACGTGAAGGCCCGCGCGAAGGACGCCGCCGCGCAGGCCGCGGACCGCGCCAAGGGTGCCGCGGCGGACGCCGCCGGCAAGGCCAGAGACGCGGCCGGCAAGGCGAAAGACGCGACGCTGGACGCCGCCGGCAAGGCGAAGGTCGCCATCCAGGGGCAGGCCGCCGGGCTCGCCGGCACGGTGTCGGACAAGGCGGTCGTCGTGCGGCGCAGGCCGGTGCCGGTGGCCGTGATCGGCGCCGCGCTGATCCTCGCCGCGGTCGTCGCCGTCGTCGTGCGCCGCAGGGGGCGATGATGGGCCGCCTGGGCGCGAAGATCGCGTACAAGCCGGTCGGGCTCCTGCTCGGCGCGGGCGCCGGCCTCGTCGCGGGGCTGGTCTTCAAACAGGTGTGGAAGGTCGTCGCCAACGACGACGACGCGCCGAACGCCACCGACGAGGACCGCGGCTGGGGCGAGATCCTCGTCGCCGCCGCCCTGCAGGGCGCGATCTTCGCCGTGGTGAAGGCGACCGTCGACCGGGCGGGCGCCGTCGGCGTGCGCAGAGCCACCGGCCGCTGGCCCGGCTGACACCGGGCGCCTCGCACCCCTGCCCGTCGCCCGATCGAGCGGCACCGTTTTCCGGCCCGGCCCGGCGGGTACTGGCGAGCCACATCAGACCTCGGGAAGGGACCGGGCCGTGACCGATGTCGTGGAACCCCGCAGCCGCTGGCGCCCCAGCGCACTGCTGCGCGGATACGCCGCCCTCGTGGTGTGGCTGCGCTGGTTCATCCTCGCCGGCTGGGTCGCCGCGGCCGCCGCGTCCGTGATGTACCTGCCGGCCCCGCAGGGCGGCGCCGACCTGGAGCAGCTGGTGTCGGCGAACAACCCGGCCGTCGCCAGCGAGGTCCGCTCGTTCGAGAAGTTCGGCTTCCCGCTGCTGAGCCGCGTCGCCGTGGTGCAGCGCAAGGCCGACGGCCTGTCGCAGGCCACCCAGGAGGAGGCGGTCGAACGCGCCCGGTCGGTCAGCGACGGCACGTACACCGACGTCGGCCCCATCAAGGCGGCGGTCCCGGTCATGAACACCCTCGGGCTCTTCCCGGGCTCCGCCGAGGACGGCACGACGATCGTCACGCTGCTGTTCACCGACCCGTCGGTCACCTTCGGCGGGCAGGTCGCCGCCGCGGAGCAGTTCGTGAAGCTGCACTACGACGCGGACGACGCCGTCGTGGGGATCACCGGCTCCGTGCCGGCCCGCGTCGAGCAGACCCGCATCCTGCAGTCGAAGGTGCCGACCCTGGAGCTGATCACCGTCGGCGCGGTGTTCCTCATCGTCGCCTTCGCCTTCCGGTCGCTGATCGCGCCGCTGCTCGCCCTCGCCGCCGCCGGCATCGCCACGCTGCTGACCATCTACGTCGGCGGCGCGCTCGCGGCGCGGCTCGGGGTGCCCGTCCCGCAGGAGACCCAGCCGCTGCTGGTGGCGCTGCTGCTCGGCGTCGTCACCGACTACGTCGTGTTCTACCTGTCCGCCGCGCGCCGCCAGCTCGCCGCCGGTGAGTCACGGCTGGACGCGGCCCGGCACGCCACCGCCCGCTTCACCCCGATCATCGCCGTCGCGGGGGCGACCGCCGCCGCCGGTACCGGCGCGCTCATCGTCGCCGACGCGCCCACCTTCCGGGCGTTCGGCCCCGGCATGGCCCTGGCCATCCTCATCGGCGTGCTCGTCGCCGTCACACTCGTCCCGGCGATGCTGGCGATCCTCGGCCGGGTCACCTTCTGGTCCCTGCTGCGCCGGCCCCTCGGCACGCGTGGCGCGGAGCCGGCCCCGACCGGCGGGCGCTGGTGGGCGAGGCTGCTCACCCGGCGCTGGTTCGCGCTGCCGATGCTGCTGCTGTGCGTCGGCGGGCTGGTCGTCGCCGCGCTGCCGCTGCAGCACATCCGGCTCGGGGTGTCGTTCGTCGAGGCGCTGCCGGCCGGCCACCCGACGCGGGTCGCCGCGGACGCCGCCCAGACCGGGTTCGCCGACGGCATCCTGTCACCGACCGAGGTCCTCATCGAGGGCGCCGGCGTCGCCGGGAAGCAGGCGGAGCTCGACCGGCTCCAGCAGGCCCTGGCCAAGGAGGCCGGCATCGCCGCGGTCCTCGGCCCCGGCACCAAGGGCCTGCCGGAAGGCTTCAGCGTCTTCCAGGCCCGCGACGGCGCCGCCGCCCGCTTCCTGCTCATCCTCGCCGACGAACCGCTCGGCGCCCGCGCCGTCGACACCGCGGGCCGGATCCAGCGGGACCTGCCGGGCCTGCTCGCCGCCGCCGGTCTCGACGGCGCCACGGCCACCCTCGGCGGCGACACCGCCGTCGCGCACGTGATCGTCGACCAGACCGTGCACGACCTCGGCCGCATCGCCATCGCCGCGCTGCTGGCGAACCTGCTGTTCCTGGTGCTGTTCCTGCGGGCGCTCATCGCGCCGGTCGGGCTGCTCGCCTGCAGCGTCCTCGCGATCGGCGCCACGCTGGGCCTGACGACCTGGGTCTTCCAGGACCGGCTCGGCGGCGACGGGCTGACCTTCTACGTGCCCTTCGCGGCGGCGGTGCTGCTCGTCGCGCTCGGCTCCGACTACAACATCTTCGGCATCGGGCCCGCGTGGCGGGAGGCGCGGTCGCGCCCGCTGCGGGAGGCCCTCGCGATGACGCTGCCACATTCGGCGCGCGCGATCCGTACCGCGGCGTTCACCCTCGCGGTGAGCTTCGGCCTGCTGCTGATCGTGCCGCTGCGGCCCTTCCAGGAGCTGGCCTTCGCCCTCGCGGTCGGGGTGCTCATCGACGCCTTCGTCGTCCGCTCGCTGCTCGCGCCGGCGCTGCTGAGCGTGCTCGGATCGACGGTGGCGCCACCCGTCGAGGAGGCACCGGCGCCGCCGCCGCAGCCGGTCGGGTTTGCCCCGCGGGGTTAGGCTCGAAGCCATGCTGATCGCGAAGCGGACCAGTGTGTGGCGCTCCCGATACACGGTGACCGACAACGGCCGGCAGGTCGCCGCGTGGGAGGGCGCGGTGTGGCGCAGCGGCGGCGATCTCGCCGTGGCCGGCCAGTCCTTCCAGGTCCGCGGCAACATGTGGGGCAACAAGTTCGCCATGCTCGACAAGGCGGGCGGGACGGTGGCCGCCGCCGACCGGGTCGGCCGCAAGCAGTGGACGGTGACCGCCGGCGGCCTCGTCTACGAGTTCCGCCGCGCCTCGATGTGGAGCCAGGCGCAGGATCTGTATGCGGGTGGCTCGAAGGTCGGCTCGGTGCGCAAGCTCAGCTTCTGGGGCAACGACGTCGCCGTCGACCTGCCCGGGGTGCCGCTGCCGGTGCAGGTCTTCGTCCTCGGCGTCATCGTGTCCATGTGGCAGGCCCAGTCCGCGGCCGCCGCGTCATCAGGCGGCGGCTGAGGGCCGGTCGAGGGCGCGCCCGTCGAGGTGGATGTCGACCTTCTCGTTGTAGAAGGCGACGAGTCCCGCGATCGGGGTCAGCGCCGCCGTCGGGAAGTCGTAGGCCCACGCGATGTCCTCATGCGCCGTCGTGCCGATCCGGGCCGACCAGTAGCCGGTGGTGCGTCCCTTGTACGGGCACGACGTGCGGGTCGGTGACGGCTCCAGGCGGGTGAAGTCGACGTCGGTCCGGTTCAGGTAGTACCGGGTCGGCAGGCCGGTCTCGAACACCAGCACCGGCGACGACGTCTCGGCCAGGACCACCCCGTCGAGTGAGACCCGCACGGCGCGGGTGGACCGCAGGGCGTCGACACGGCTGTACGGACTGCGCGGGTGCACGAACACCTGCTCGTCCTCCTCGAACCACGCGTCGAGGGAGTCCCACTCGAGGCGGGCGAGGCCGGCGACGGGCCCGTCGGTGTAGATCCGCCCGGCGCCGGGGCGGTCCACGTCGCCGGCCCGCAGGCCGATGCGGCGGGCGCTGCCGTGCTTGAGCCGCTGCACGTGGTCCTCGTCGACGACGGCCGCCGGGTCGAGGTCCTCGGCCGGGACGTAATACTGCGGGTAGGCCGGCGACTCCCACAGATACACGGCACGGGTGGTGGAAAGGACGGTCCGGCCGCCCAGCACGGCGCGGATCCGGCGCGGCACCGGCTCGGTGTGGTCGACCGGCACGATCGTCTTCGGGTAGTCGGCTGTCACGTCTCCCCGCCTACCACGACCTCGCCGATCCTAACCCGCATCGGGCGGATCTCGAGGGCGGCGACGGCCTCCTCGACGAGGCGGCTCAGCGGATACGGCAGCTCGGCGTCGAGCTCGCCGGCGGCCGCGACGGTCGCCGCCATCTCCGCCTCGATCGCCGGCATGAGCCGGGCCGCCCGGTCGGTGAGGTGCACGATCCGCTGCCGGGCGTCGTCGCCGGCCTCGAGGCGGACGAGGTCCTGCCGGGCCATCTCCGCGACGGTCTGGCTCGCCGCGGAGTGGGTGACGCCGACCGCGGCGGCCAGGTCGCGGATCGTCGCCGGACCCCGCTGGGTGAGGACGCGCATGACCGGGGCGAACCTGGGCCGCACCTCGGGCAGCCCGAGGTCGGCGTAGACGGCGGCGACGTCGCCGTCGAGCAGTTCGAGGAGGTGCCGGAGCCGGCTGCCGAGGAATGTCACAGCACTAATATAACAGCGCTGTTGTATCGTGTCGGGCATGTATCCGCTCATCGACCCGTACGACGATGGCATGCTCGACGTCGGCGACGGCAACCTCGTGCACTGGGACGTCGCCGGCAACCCCGGCGGCCTGCCCGCGCTCGTCGTGCACGGCGGGCCCGGCTCCGGCTGCACCCCCGGCACCCGGCGTTACTTCGACCCGGACCGCTACCGGATCGTCCAGTTCGACCAGCGCAACTGCGGCCGCAGCACCCCGCACGCGGCCACCCCGGACGCCGACCTGCGGCACAACACGACGGCGCACCTGATCGCCGACATGGAGCGGCTGCGGGAGCACCTCGGGATCGACCGGTGGGTGCTGTTCGGCGGCTCGTGGGGCTCGACGCTGATCCTCGCGTATGCGCAGACCCACCCGCGGCGCGTCGCCGGCATCGTCATCGACGGCGTCACCGCCGGCCGCCGCCGCGAGATCGCCTGGCTGTATGAGGGGGTCGGCCGGTTCTTCCCCGCGCAGTGGGCCGCGTTCCGCGACCACGCGGCCGCCGCGGACGGCGACGTCGTCGCGGCCTATGCCCGGCTGATGGAGTCACCCGACGCGTCGGTGCGCGCCGCGGCCGCCGAGGCGTGGTGCACGTGGGAGGACGCCGTGATCTCCCTCGAGCCGAACGGCGTGCCCGATGCGTACAGTGGCCGCCCCGACGACGCGAGACTGGCCATGGTCCGCATCTGCACCCACTACTTCGCCAACGCCGCCTGGCTGGAGGAGGGCGTCCTGCTGCGCGACGCCGGCCGGCTCGCCGGGATCCGCGGGGTCCTGCTGCACGGCCGCTTCGACATCAGCAGCCCCCTCGAGACGGCCTGGCACCTCGCGCAGCGCTGGCCGGACGCCGCCCTCACCATCGTCGAGGACTCGGGCCACACCGGCAGCGACACCATGCGCGGCCTGATCCGCGCCGCCCTGGACTCCTTCGTCTGACGCCCACCTTCGTCTGACGCCTATCGCAGCCGGGACGCGTAGTCGCGGAATTTGGACACGGCGTCGCCGGTGACCGCGGCGCCGTGGCCGAACACCGCGACCTGGAAGTCGAGGTCGGCGAGGCGGGCGGCGCTGCGCACGGCGACGGACTGGTCGGCGTTGGTCACCTTCGGCGACGCGCGGACCCGGCCGAACCTCGCGGTCGCCGCGTCCCCGGCGAACAGGACCCCGCCGCCGCGGTCGAGCAGGAACGACACGTGACCCGGCGGGTGCCCGGGCGTGTGCACGGCGGTGATCCCGGGGATCCCGGTCGGGCCGTCCCCGTCGAGGATCCGGTCCACCGGCGCCGGATCCGCGCGCAGGAACCGCGCCGACAGTTTCAGCAGCCAGTGGTGCACGGGTGCCGCCTGCTCCCCGGTGATGACCGGCGCGTCCCAGCGGTGCGCGACGACCTGTGCGCCCGTGCGCCGCCGCAGCTCGGCGAGCGACCCGGCGTGGTCGGCGTGCTGGTGCGTCATCAGGATCGTGTGAACGTCGGCGAGGTCGTGGCCGGTCGCGCGGACGGCGTGGGCCAGCCTGCCGGCCCTGTGCGGCAGGCCGGTGTCGACGAGGACCAGGCCGTCGCCGGCCTCGACGAGGTGCGCGTGGACGAAGCCGGTGGCGATCTCCCACACCCCGTCGACGATCCGCCGCATGCGTCAGTCCCACCAGAAGTGCCAGGCGGGCGCGCCGACGAGGGTCGCCGCGTAGCCGGACAGGCCGTCGTGCTCCCACACGTTGTCGGGGCAGAACGCGAAGTGCTCGGCGGCCACCGCGACCGCTTCGTCCACGGTGGACGGTGGCGCGGCGACGCTCAGGAACAGCTCGGCGAAGCCGACCCCGACGACCCGGACCCCGAAGCGCTCCTCCCAGCTGCGCAGCACCGCGCTGATGTGGGCGGTGTCCCCGGCGTGGTTGGCGGGCCCGTCCCAGCCGATGACGGCGAGGGTGTCGGCGCCCCGACCGGCGGCGGCGAGGCCGAGCCGCCACGGCCGCCGCGACGCGAGCAGCGCCGCCGCCTCCCGGTCCGCGGTCGCGTCGGCCTCGGCCGGGTGGACGGCCGCGACGGCGGGCGCGAGGCCGGGCCAGTCCTCCTGGCCGGTCGCCGACGCCGCCCACCACGCCGACAGCAGCGCCGCCGGGTCGTGGGTGGCGGGGTCGGACATGTCGTCGGGGATCAGCTCGCCCTCGATCCACGGGCGGGCCGGGTCGCCGTCGAGGTGGGTCAGCAGCAGCGGCCACAGCCCGGTGCCGGCGTGCGCGGCGCGCAGCTCCTCCCACAGCCCCGGCGGCGGGGACGTCTTGCTCAGCCAGAGCACCGCGGGCTCGTCGTCGTCGAGGTCGGGCCGGATGTGCCGGCCCGCGGGCAGCGGCACCGTGAGGGCCTTGACCCGGGCGGGCAGCGTCAGGCGCTTCGAGGACACCATCAGCCGCACTTCGACCCTTTGACGCCCCTGGCCAGCTCCTTGCTCGTGCCGCTGTCGACCCTGACGTGGATGACGCCGCCCGCATACGCCGTCGTGGCGGCCAGGTCGCACAGCTGCCGGGCGGCCTCCGCGTCACCGTCGGACAACGTGGTCGCGACGACCAGGGTCACGCAGTCCTTGTCCACCGTCACGCTCTGCACCCCGGGCCGCGCGAGGCGCTGCTGGACCTCCGCCGCGACCGCCCCGCCGCACGCGGTGGCCGCCTGCCCCGTCGGCGCCGGTGCGGGCGAGCCGTCGCAGCCTGCCAGCGCCAGCACGGTCACGGCGGCGAGGACAAGAGCGCGCTGGATGCTCATCGCTGTGACGCTAGCGCCCGCCCCGCATCCGCACCAGTCGATCCGCGGGTGAACCTGACCCGCCGCCCCGGTCAGCCGATGACCCGGTCGCGGCCGGCGAGGACCGCGAACACGCCCATGACCGCGGTCAGTGCGCAGATGGTCGCGAGGGGCAGCGTCCAGGAGCCGCTGGCGTCGCGCAGCGCGCCGATCAGGACGGGACCGCAGGCGGCGAGAAGGTAGCCGATCGACTGGGCCATGCCGGACAGGGCGGCGGCCTGGCGGTGGTCGACGGCGCGCATGCTGAACAGCGACAGGCACAGGACCAGGGACATGCCGGCGCCGAGGCCCGCACTGCACAGCCACACGACCGACAGGCCCGGCGCGAGCAGCAGGCCGCCCGCGCCGAGCAGGATGAGCGCGGCGCACACCAGGGCGACGAGCCGCTGGTCCCGCAGGCGCCGCATCAGGTGCGGGGCGGCGAGGTTCGCGGCGACCGCGGCGATCAGGTAGACGAACAGGTGCCAGCCGGCGGTGGTGGCGGAGACGCCATGGTCCTGCTCGATGGTGGGCAGCCAGGCGACCATGACGTAGAAGACCAGCGACTGCAGGCCCATGAACAGCGTCACCTGCCAGCCGGTCGCGCTGCCCCACGGTGAGCGGTGCGCGGCCGTCGTCCCGGCGGCGCCGTCCGCGCCGGGCGGGCGGGTGCGCAGCCGGGGCAGCCACACGGCGGCGGCGATGACGGTGAGGCCGACCCAGCAGCCGAGCGCGATCCGCCAGCCGGCCGTCGACTGGCCCGCGATCGGCACCGCCACGCCGGACGCGATGGCCGCGACGATGCTCTGCGTCGCGGAGTACGCGCCGGACAGCTGCGCGACGCGGTCCGGGAAGTCGCGCTTGACGAGACTGGGCAGCAGGACGTTGAAGAACGCGATCGACGCGCCGATCGCGACGGTCCCTACCCAGATCCCGCCGGCGACCGGCAGCGACCGCAGGACGATCCCGGCGGCGAGCACCGCGAGACCGAGGCCGATGGTGCGCTCCAGGCCGAGCCGGCGGGCGACCAGCGGCGCGACGGGGGAGAAGCCGGCGAACGCCAGGAGTGGCAGCGCCGTCAGCACCCCGGCGGCGGTGGCGGTGAGCCCGAGGTCGGCACGGACGTCGTCGAGCACCGGCCCGACGGACGTCAGCGCCGCCCGCAGGTTGGTGGCGATGAGCAGGACGCCGACGACGAGGAGCCCGGTGCGGGCCCGGACAGGCGTGGCGAGGGTGGCGGTCATGAGGCACTCCCGTGCAGGATGTCGCGGCCTTCTTCGACGAGGGCGACGCTGCACGCCTCGGCGGCGGCGGGGTCGCCGGCGGCGATCGCGTCGACGAGCCGGTGGTGCAGGTCGTGGACGGCACGGTCCTCGTGCAGGGCGGCCGTGTCGCTGATGGTCTGGGTGATGACGGGGCTCAGGTGCTGATACAGCTCGGCGAGCAGCGGGTTGCCGCCGGCGATGACGACCGCGCGGTGGAACGCGAAGTCGGCCTCGACGAACCCGGGCAGGTCACCGGCGGCGCGGGCCGCGTCGCGATGCTCGAGGAGCTCCCGCAGCCGCGCCACGTCCTCGCCGGTGGCGTGGGTGGCGGCGCGGCGGGCGCCCCGGTGCTCGAACAGCGCCCGCACCTCGAAGGCGTCGTCGGGGTCGGCCTCGGCGACCCGCCGGCCGAGCGAGACCTGCAGCTCGCTGTCGGCCCGCACGTAGGTGCCGTCGCCCGGCCGCGCTTCGAGCAGCCCGAGATGTACGAGCGCGCTCAACGCCTCACGGACGGTGTTGCGGCTGACGCCGAGTTCCTCGGTGAGCCGGTGCTCGGGCGGGATCCGGGACCCGACCGCCCAGTCACCGGCCGCGATCAGCGCCTTGAACTGACCGGCGACCTGCACGGCGAGCGGCACGCTCCGGCGAGGACTCTCCAGCACCCGACCTCCAAATGTAGGACATTTGGATGGTAGGACATCTTGGTTGGTTAGGCCAGCTTCCGAACCACCCACCAGGCGGCGAGCCCGAGCGCCGCGGCGGCCAGCCCGGCGAAGATGCCCGTCTCGATGAGCTGGAACGTCCAGAAGCGCTCGATCGGCTGGTACGTGTCCGCCCACTGGTAGCCGAGGCCACCGAGGCACGCGTCGGTGGCGGCGTGGTCGGCCTGCGCCCGGCACGCGGCGGGCACCTCGGCGAGCGTGGTCAGGGCGCCGGTCGGGTCGACGGTGTCGTGGGCGAGGACCCAGTCGCCCTTGCCGGCGCGCGGGTCGGTGCCGCCGAACGCGTACGTCGACCGCAGCGGCGCCATGAAGTGCTCCCGCCAGACCCGCACGAGCACCGTCGTCACCAGGTACACGACCAGGGTGACGGCCATCGCGGGGACGGTCCGGCGCAGCAGCGCCCCGGCCGCGGTGCCGACGGCGAACGCGAACACGGCGTAGGCGACCGGGACGATCCCCCGGAAGTCGAAGACGTTGGGGTCGAGCCGCCCGTACAGGACGGTGCCCCCGGCCCGCAGCCGCTCGATCGGCGCGAACCACCACGTCATCAGCTGGGTGAACGCCGCCGCGCCGGCGGGGGCGCCGGCCAGGTGCACGCCGAGCCGCGCGGCGAGCCACCGGCCGCGCCCGTGCGACTGCGTCCAGACCAGCCGGTGGGTGCCCTGCTCCAGCTCGCGGGCGATGAGCGGCCCGCCCGCTTCACGACGGTGGTCACGGTGTCGAAGCGCATGTCGAACGCCTGCGTCAGGTTGCCGCAGTCCCCGCCGCCCGCGAGGCACGCGTCGAACCCGGAGTCGTGCATGAACGCGGTCATCGCCTGCCGTGTCAGTACCGCGAAACCGGCGCGGCGGCCCTCGGGCCGGTCACCATCCGGTGCTGCGCCAGCAGCGTCTCGGTGTCGTCGGCGAGCTGCACGTGCGAGGTGGCCAGCAGCACCAGGAACTCGCACGTCTTCTCGACGTCGGCGAGCAGGTGCGAGGACAGCACCACCGTCACCCCTCCGTGTGGGTCGCTGGGATCTCCTGCCGCACAGCTGCGCGGTACATGGCCTCGATGTCGTCCTCGACGAGGCCGGCCCGGCGCGCCGCGCGCACCCAGTCGGCCAGCCGCTGCCGCAGCTCGTCCTGCTCGGCCTGCTCGGCCAGGCCCTTCGGGCCCAGCGACGCCCGGACGAACGTGCCGAGCCCCTGCCGGACGATGAGGAGCCCTTCGCGCTCCAGCTCGCGATACGCCTTCAGCACCGTGTTGGGGTTGACGGCGAGCTTCGCCACGACCTCTTTCGCGGTCGGCAGCTTGTCCCCGGGCTCCAGCAACCCCAGCCGCAGCGCGTGCCGCACGGATGTCAACCGACGCGAGGGTCAGCGGGTGTTGTGCGCGGCCGTCAACAGCTCGACGAAGTCCAGGGCGGCCTCGACGGACCAGGCGACCGAGAACGCCGCGAGGCCCGCGGGGAGCAGGTGGAGCAGCCGGGCGCCGCGCCAGGTGCGGGGGGTCAGCAGCAGCGAGACGCGGCGCGGGACGATCCCCGCCGGGATGGCGACGTGCAGCATCGACCAGCCCGTGCCGGCCGCCGACGCGCCGGTGCCCGCGGTGGCGAGGGCGGCGGCGCCGATGGCGTGGGCGACCGTACGGCGGCTGCCGACCTCCGCGGCGGCCTGCTCGTCGGCGGCGCGCTCCAGGAGGTAGTCGACGTGCCGGGCCACCCACCACAGTGCCGGGTGGGCGGCGGCCGCCAGGCCCGAGAGGCGGGCCAGGAGGTGGTGCCGGCCGGTGAGGTGGGCGTGCTCGTGGGCGAGGAGCGCGTCGAACTGCCGGTCGGTGAGCAGCGACCGCATACCGGTGGTGACCACGACGTAGCCGGGCCTGCCGGGGACCGCGAACGCCTTGGCCTCCGGGTCGGTCAGGACGACGAGCGGGCCGGGGTCGGCGGAGCGGCCCAGGGCGAGGACGTCGCGGTGCCGGTGCCAGCGCAGGGTGACGGAGACGGCGACGGCGGCGAACAGCGCGACGCTGAGCCACGGCACCCACGGCTCGGCGGCGGTGTCGGCGGTGACGACCGAGGCCGACCAGCCGGCCGCGTGCGCGACGGCCGGGACCTGCGCGACCGCCTTCAACGCGAACAGCAGCAGGTTGACCGTGCTGGCGGCGGCGACCACGGCCGCGGACCAGGCGACGGCGCGGGCCGCGGTCGCCGGCGGGAGCCGGTCGGCGAGGAGCCGCACCACGAGCACGACCAGCGGCGGCACCACGACCACCGACCACACGAAATGATCGAACACGTGACCTCCGTCCCGGCGTGCCTGCGAAGGACTCTATCCAGCCGGGTCCGTGGCGGCCGCCGGAGGCTGGATAGAGTTGCGCCGGTGAGCACACCAGACCGCCGCCGGCCCGGGCAGCTCGAGGCGCAGGTGGTCACGGTCCTCGGCGAGGCGGCCGGGCCGTTGACGCCGGGCGAGGTCCGCGACCTGCTGGACCCGACCGGCGCGCTGTCATACAGCGCCGTCGTGACGACCCTGACCCGGTTGCACGAGAAGGGTTCGGTCACCCGGCACCGCGACGGCCGGGCGTTCCGCTACGGGGCGCTGCGCGACGCGGCGGGTCTGGTCGCGGAGCGGATGAGCCGGTTGCTCACCGATGAGCCCGACCGGGCGACGGTGCTGCGCAGGTTCGTCGGCACCCTCGACGACAGCGACGAGGAGACCCTGCGGGCGCTGCTGCGGGAGCACCCCGAGGACTAGGCCCACTGGCCGCCCCCGTCGCCGTTCCGCGGTCCTGTCCGGGTTCTGCTAGCTTCTACGTCTTGTAGAAGTTCTGCGGGAGGTGCCTGGCGTTGGTGCTGGACGACATCCTCCTCGCCCTGCTCGGCGGCCGGGACGGCAGCGCGTGGGAGCTGATGCAGCGCCACGACGAGCTCTTCGGCGGGGCCCACCGGATGGACATCGTCCGGGTGATGGCGGCGGTGACCCGGTTGGAGCGCGGCGGCTTCCTCCGCGTGGATGCCGCTGTACCGGCACGCATGGCCAGCGGCAACCGGCGCACCTGCACGCTCACGGCCGCCGGCCGGCAGCGGCAGCGGGCCTGGCTGTGCGAGTTCGCCGCGGACGTCAGCGTCCAGGACGTCTACGTCCGCGGGATGCTGGCGGTGCAGACCGCCGAGGAGGCGACGTTCGAGACGTTCGTGCGCAACGGGCTCACCGCCACCCGGGTGCGGATGCACGCGCTCACCGACGACGTCACCGGGGCCAAGGCCGCCTTCGAACGCGAGACCGTCCGGGCCCTGGCGCTGTGGCTGCACCAGCTGCCCGACCACCGGGCGCCCCGCTCCGCCGCCGGCTGACGGCCCGGTCCGGTCCGCTCCGCCGTCCGGATGGCGAGCGCGGTCCGGTCTGCTCCGCCGTCCGGATGGCGAGCGCGGTCCGGTCTGCCGTCCACCGGTGGGCGCGGCCCGGGTACCGTCCATCGGGTCGGTCATCCAGCGAACCCCACGGACGGAGCGGACCATGGCTCGCCATCGTGGCCGGATCGGCCCGTTCCCCAGATGGGTCGTCGCCGTCGCCGCGGTGCTGCTGGTCGCCGGCGGCGCGGCGCTGTGGTTCGTCGCGGCCGGCCGCGAGACGTCCACCCCTGGCGCGCGCCCGTCCGGCGCCGCGCCCGGCTCGTCCGCGGCAGGTTCGCCGTCGGCGTCGCCGAGCGCCGACTGCGCCGCGACCCTCGCCGCGAAGCTGACCCCGGAGCAGCAGGTCGGGCAGCTGGTCATGATCGGCACCCCGATCGGGACGCCGCTCAACGCCGTGCAGGCGATCCAGCGGTACCAGCTGGGCGGCATCTTCCTCGCGGGCCGCAGCACGGCGCCGGCGGCGACACTGCGGCAGTCGATCGGCCAGCTGCAGGCGGCCGCGGCCAAGTCGTCCGGCCTGGGCCTGCAGATCGGTGTCGACCAGGAAGGCGGCCAGGTGCAGACCCTCAAGGGCGCCGACTTCCCGCTCATCCCGTCGGCGGTCAACCAGGGCAAACTCGACGACGCGACGCTGAAGTCGCGCACCGCGGAGTGGGCCGGCCGGCTCAAGGCCATCGGCGTGACCATCGACCTCGCCCCCGTCGCCGACGTGGTCCCGGCGAGCGTCGGCAAGGCCAACCCGCCGATCGGCGGCTTCGACCGGCAGTTCGGCGCCACCCCCGAGCCGGTCGCCGCGGACGTCGCCACCGTCGTGGTCGCGATCCAGGGCGCCGGGGTCCTCGCCACGGTCAAGCACTTCCCGGGCCTCGGCCGCGTGCGCGTCAACACCGACACGTCCACCGGCGCCCGGGACGACGTGACGACCGCCGACGACCCCGCGCTGCAGCCGTTCGTCAGCGGCATCGCCGCCGGCACGGCCGCCGTCATGATCTCTTCGGCGACCTATCCGAAGCTGGACGCCGCGAACGTCGCCGCGTTCTCCGCGCCGATCGTCACCGGCCTGCTGCGCCAGAAACTCGGCTTCGACGGCCTGGTGCTCTCCGACGACCTGGGCGCCGCGGTCGCCGTCAACGCCGTCCCGCTCGGGCAGCGCGCGGTGCGCTTCATCAAGGCCGGCGGCGACGTCGCGCTGTCGGTGAAGCTGTCCGACGCCGGCCCCTGGACCGACGCGCTGCTGGCCGAGGCGAAGGCCGACCCGGCGTTCGCCGCCCGGGTGACCGAGTCCGCGACCCGGGTCGTGCGCGCCAAGCTGCGCGCCGGCCTGGCCAAGTGTGGAGCCTGACGCTGCCGGCGACCTTCCCCTCGCACGCCGCCGCGGTCCTGCCGCTGAAGCTGTGGAAGCCCACCTGGTTCGACGGGGTCGCGCTGGTCATCGGCGCCGCCGCGCCCGACCTGCCCTATGCGATGGGCAGCGGCCGGCCGCCGTACACCTGCGGCCACACCTGGTGGGGAGTCCTGGCGTCCGTGTCGGCCACCACGGCCGCCACCGTGCTGGTGCGCCGGGCCGCACCCGAGGTCGCCGCGCACCTGCCCCGCCTCGGCCCGTTCAACGTCCGCGACTACGGCGCGCTCGGCGGCGTCCGGCACCCCTGGTGGGTCACGGCCGGCTCCGCGCTGCTCGGTGCGGTGAGCCACGTCGCGTGGGACCACGTCACCCACGCGTCCGTGGAGGGCACGAAGGTCGGGATCCCCCGGCTCGGCCGCGAGGTGCTGCCCGGGGTGCCGGCGTGGATGCCGCTGCACCTCGCGTCCAGCGCCGCCGGCGCGGCCGGCTGGCTGGCGATGTCCGCCCGGATCGGCCGCCGCCGGCGGCTCACCGCGTGGCACGGCCCGGCGCCGCGGGTCCCCCGCCGCCCGGCGCTGTTCTGGGGCACGGCCGCGGCGGTCGGCGCGGCGGGCACGGCGGCCGCGTTCCGGGCGCCGGCGATGCGCGACCGGATCGTGCCGTTCCTGCCTCCGATGCCCCGCCCGGCGGTGCTGTCCGCCCGCCTGCTGGGCGTGACCGCCGCGTCCCTGACGGCCGCCGCGGCCGTGCACCGCGCACTGTCCCGGCGCCGCTGACCACCCGCGGGTGCCTACCGGCGGACGCCGTGCTGCCGACTCGCTCCCGGGCGGCAGGACGTCTCGCTTCCGGGCGGCAGACGCCCGGTTTCCGGGTGGCAGGCCGGCGACGTCCTCGCCGGCTTCGCGATCATCGGCGTGGCGTGGCGTGGCGTGGCGTGGCGTGGCGTGGCGTGGCGGCCCGGTCGGTGCGATGGTCCATACCGGCGTCACGATCCGGCCCGGCCCGTCGCGGCGGCGTGCAGGTGACGAAGTCACCCGGGGGATCCAGCAGGCGGTTGCGGCGGCCCGCCCCGACCCCACCGTCGAGACCACGGCGTTCTTCGTCATCGCCGGCGGTTGCGGTGTGCGGCGGGTCCGCGTCACCGGGCCGTCGCGAGCTGTGCCGGGCACAGTCCGAGCCAGCGACGGTCGCCGCGAAGCCGGCGCAGGAGTTCCCGCGGTGTGCCGCGGGTGGTCGCGGTGTTCTTCAGCGGTGGTTCAGGTCGGCGCCGCTAGGTTCGGTGCATGGGCGAATGGTGGCGGCGGGTGACGGGGCGGTTCGGGGTGCGGATGCGGTCCGCGCTCGCCGCCGCGGTCGTCGTCGCGGTCGCCGCGCTCGTCAGCGGGGTGGTGCTCGTCGTCGCGGCCCGCTACATCCTCACCGACAACATCGACCAGTCTCTCGGGCAGCGGGCCGCCCAGGTCGCCGCGTCGCTCGGGGCCGGTGACGGTGCCGGGCTCGCCGCCACGCTGCGCCCGTCGGCGCGGGACCGCACCGTCGTGCAGGTCGTCGACGGCGACGGCCGGGTCGTCGCGGCGTCCGCCGCCGTCGCCGGGGCCGCCGCGATCTCCCCGCTGCGGCCCCGGCCCGGGCAGACGCTCCGCGAGCGGCGCGGCCTCGGCACCGCCCACGACGAGGACTTCCTGGTCGTCGCCGTCGGTGTCGGTACCCCGGACGGGCCGCGGACCGTCCTGGCGGCGCAGTCCCTCGACGAGGTGGACGACGGGACCGAGGCGGTCCTCGGCGCGCTCGCCGTGGGGATGCCGCTGCTCACCCTCGTCGTCGGGGCGGCGACGTTCCTGTTCGTCGGGCGTACGCTCCGCCCGGTCGACGCGATGCGCCGCCAGGCCGACACGATCACCGCCCGGAACCTGCACACCCGGCTGCCCGTGCCGGGCACCGCCGACGAGATCGCCGCGCTCGCCACGACGATGAACACGATGCTCGACCGGATCGAGTCCGCCGCGGACGCCCAGCGGCGCTTCGTCGCCGACGCCAGCCACGAGCTGCGCAGCCCGCTGTCGACCATCCACGCCGGGCTCGACCTGCTCGCCGCCGCCGACCTGCCGCCGGCCGCGGGCACCCACGTCACGCGGATGCGGCACGAGAGCGCCCGGATGGCGCGGCTCATCGCCGACCTGCTGCTGCTCGCCCGCATCGACGAGTCCGGTCCGCGGCTGCGCCGGGAGGACGTCGACCTCGACGACATCGTCTACACCGAACGCGACCGCCTCGCCGCGGGCCGGCCAGGCCTGCGCGTCGAGGCGCGGGTCGTCCCCGCCCGCGTCGACGGCGACCCGCACCACCTGCAGCGGGTCCTGCGCAACCTGCTCGACAACGCGGCCCGGCACGCCCGGGGCCGCGTCGGGATCGACCTCACCGTCGCCGGCGGCACGGCCGAGCTCACCGTCGCCGACGACGGCCCCGGCATCCCGGCCGCCGAACGGGAGCGGGTCTTCGGCCGGTTCGTGCGCCTCGACGACGACCGCTCCCGGCAGGCCGGCGGCACCGGCCTGGGACTGCCGATCGCCCGCGACGTCGTCGCCGCGCACGGCGGCACCCTCACCGTCGAGGAGTCCCCGGCCGGCGGTGCGCTGCTGCGGATCCGGCTGCCCCTGACGCCTGACTGACCGGCCGGGGGTCAGCGCGACGTCTGCGCCGCGCCGGTCCGCACGACGTTCGACGCCGGGTGGCCCCCGGCGCGAGGCTCCAATGACACGATGCGACAAGGCGTGACGCACTAACCTCGATCTTGCAGGTCAGGGTTGTTCGTCGGTCGGTTGCTGGTCATGCGGAGTTGGCTGATGGTGGGCGTGGGGATGCGCCGGCGTTGATTTCGCCGGTTCCTCCGGGCCGGTGGTTCCGGCTGCTTGTCGGGACGGGTGGGCTGTTCAGGTGTGTTGCAGGGCGGTCCAGCCGGTGTCGATGAGTGTGTTCCATGGCCAGTGGCGGGGTAGGCGGAGTCGTCGTTGCCGGCTGGTGTGGATGATCCGGCCGGCGACGGCGAGGATGCGTAGCCGGAGTCGTTTGGGTTCCCCAGCGGCGGGCTGGTTCGGTCGGTGGCCAGGCCAGGGTCTGGGTCCATGCGAGCAGGTCAGCGGCGAGCGCGACGATCTGCAGCCAGATCTGGTTGCGGTCGAAGTGGTGGTAGGGCAGGTTCCGCATGCCGGTGTCTTTCAGCGCGCGGATGCGGTCCTCGGCGCGGGCGCGCAGCCGGTGCCGGGTTTCCAGGCTGGTCAGGGTCCAGCCCGGTCCGTGGGTGTTGGTGGCGAAGCAGGTGATCCGCCATCCGTCAACGTCGGTGAGGTGCAGCTGCGCGCCGGGATGCGGCCGTTCGCGGCGGGCGATGACGCGCATCCCGGCCGGCCAGTCCTGCGGGCCGGGGCGGGTGGCCCGGACCGGTTCGGGCATCCATGCGGTGAGTTCGGCGACCTGGGCGCTGTCACGGTCGTGGCCGTCGGCGTCGACCGCGGCGCGCCACGCCTGGGCCGGGATCAGGTTGATGGCGGCGCGGACGGTTTCGTGGGCCGGGAACCCGATCGAGTACTCGAGGCCGGCGTTGGTGATGTGGTGCAGGAACAGTTTCGAGCAGGCCGCGGAGTCGGCGCGGACCAGCACCTGCGCCCGTTCCATTTCGGGGAGCTGCGCCAGGGCGGCGTCCAGGGCGGCGATGTGGTCGGTCTTCGACCATGGTGATGCCTTCCCGGCCCGCAACTGGATCAGCAGCGTTTCGCCGGTGCCGTGCTCGCCGTGGTCGACGAACGCGCACATCGGCACGAACCCGAACGTCCGTTTGAACGTCGGCTGCGCGCCCTCTTTGTCGGAGTGGGCGGCCACGATGGTGGAGTCGATGTCCACCACGACCATGCCGCCGTCGCGGCTCCCCGCGGTCCCGGCCAGAGGCCGTCGCCGGGTCCAGACCCGCTGCCGGGCGGCTGCGTGAGCGGCCCGGATCGCTGGCAACGCCATGTCGATGTCGGCGGCGAGCGCAGCGATCAGGCGGGACACCGTCGCGTCGCTGGCCACCGGTCCGAACACCTCCGGCTGCGCACGGACCACGGCCAGGTCGGCGGCGCAGTCCCCGCCCAACGCGACCGCGGTCGCGAGGTCCAGCAGCACCTTGCCCGGGTCGTGCTCGGCCCGGGCGCCCCGCCACCGGGCCAGCCCGGCCGGCAACAACTGGTCCAGCCCAGCCAGCCGGATCGTGCGCTGCAGCAGCAACCCACCCGAAGACGACACCAGCGACTCGCGGCCTGAATCCAGAACCAGACCGCGGCAGAAGCTACCCTTCACCTACGGAGTGCCTTTCCGCTCGGAGAACTTGAGACGTCGCAATCCCAAGTTTCCCTTGCCGGACAGGCACTTCCGTCTATCCGCCACCCGTGTCGGCCCTAGCCTGGTGAAATCCCGAGGCTAAGGCGTACTGCATAAAGGTGTATTGCCTTCAGGCGCACAACCAGCGGTCAGTCCGCGTGCCGCCGGATCCGCAGACCGTTTGCGAAGGCGACCGTGACGGTGGTGGCGAGGAGCCATCCGCCGAGGACGTCGCTGGGCCAGTGGGCGAGCAGCGCGACCCGGCTGACGCCGACGAGCACGGCCCAGGTGCCTGCCACCGCGACCAGGACCCGGCGTTGCCACCGGCCGGTCAGGACCGCGCGGCCGAGCACGATGAGGACGCCGGCGGTCACCGCCGAGGACGTGGTGTGCCCGGACGGGAACGCCCAGCCGGAGGTCGCGGTGAGCGGGCCCGCCGGCCGCGGGCGGTGCACCAGGGCGAGCAGGGTGAGCCGGACGGCGGTCGCGGTCACCGCGGTACCGAGCAGGAACCACAGGCCCGTGCGCCACCGCCGCCACAGCAGGGCCGCGGCCAGCAGCAGCACGACCGGCAGCAGCACGCGGTTGTCGGCGCTGTGCGTGATCACCGACATCGCCGAGCGCCAGCCGTCGTGCCGTGGCGCGGCGCGGCGGGCAGCGTCGCTGATCATGGTGTCGAGGTGGATGAGCGGGGCGAACCGGACGACGACGAGCACGGTGAGCACGCCCAGCGCGGCGGCGCCGAACACCGGAAAGCCGCGCACCGGAAAGCCGCGCACCGGAAAGCCGCGCACCGGAAAGCCGCGCACCGGAAAGCCGCGCACCGGAAAGCCGCGCACCGGGAACCTGCGCATCAGCCGCCGTCCGGGTCCATGCGGTAGCCGACGCCGCGGACGGTGCGGATCGCGGTCCGCCCGTACGGATGGTCGATCTTCTTGCGGATGTAGCCGACGTAGACCTCGACGATGTTCGGGTCGCCGTCGAACGCGGCGTCCCAGACGTTCTCGATGATGGCGGTCTTGGTGACCACGTCACCGGCGTGCCGCAGCATGAACTCCAGCAGCGCGAACTCCCGCGGCGTCACCGCGATCTCGTCGTCGCCGCGGGTCACCCGGCGGCGCGCCGGGTCCAGGCGCAGGTCGCCGGCGCCGAGCACGACCGGCCGTTGCGGCGCGCCGCGGCGGATCAGGGCGCGGAGCCGGGCGACGAGCACCACGAACGAGAACGGTTTCGTGAGGTAGTCGTCGGCGCCGAGGTCGAGCCCGTCGGCCTCGTCGTGGTCGCCGTCCTTCGCGGTCAGCATCAGCACCGGCGTCCACACGTCGCGCTGCCGCAGCTGCCGGCACACCTCGTAGCCGCTCAGCCCGGGCAGCATGATGTCCAGGACGATCGCGTCGTAGGCGCCGTTGGGTGACTCGGTCGCCGCCCACAGCCCGTCGACGCCGTTGAAGATCAGGTCGGTGGTGAACCCTTCGGTGCGCAGCCCGTCCCGGATCGTCTCGGCCAGCCCGACCTCGTCCTCGACCAGCAGCAACCGCATTCTGGCCTCCTACGGGCGGCGCCGGCGCGAGCGGCAACACCGCGCCCGGTCCGACCCTACCGAGGCCGGGCCCGCCGGCGTCGCGGGACCGCGACAGCCGGTTTTCAACGGTTTCTCAGGTTCGCCTGCCTACCTTGGGCACGCATGGAGGTGACCAGGGTGAACTACCGTCTGTTCCAGCTGATCAACGACCACGCCGGCCGGGTCGACCGGGTCGACGACGTCATGGAGTTCCTCGCCGGGCCGTTCGTCTACGGCGTCTTCGCGGCGTTCGCCGTCGTCGTGGTACGAGCCCTGCGGCGCGGGCAGCGGGGCCAGGTCGCGTACGCGTTCGCCGCGCTGCTGGTGGCGTTCCTGGGCGCGCAGCTGCTGAACCACCTCAACGGTCAGCTCCGCCCGTTCCAGTCGCACCACGTGCACCAGCTCGTCGCGCACGCCGGCGGGGTGTCGCTGCCCAGCGACCACGCCACCGCCGCGTTCGCGATCGCTTTGGCCGTGGGGGTGTTCCTGGACCGCGCCTGGGGCATGGTCCTGCTGGTTGCCGCCGCGGCCGTCGGGCTGGCCCGGATCTGGGTCGGCGTGCACTACCCGGGCGACATCCTCGCCGCTCTCGGCATCGCGGTCGCCGCGGTCGCCCTTGTCGCCAGTACCCCGGCCGCCCCGACCGTGAGGAAGCCCGCGTGAAGTTCCTGGACCCGGAGTGGCTCATCTCCACGTTCGGGATGCTCGGCATCCTGGCGATCGTCTTCGCCGAGTCGGGCCTGCTGATCGGCTTCTTCCTGCCCGGCGACTCGCTGCTGTTCACCACCGGGCTGCTCGTCGCCGACGGCAAGTACCTGCACCAGCCGCTGTGGCTGGTGTGCCTGCTGGTGTCCGTCGCCGCCGTCGCCGGTGACCAGTTCGGCTACCTGTTCGGCCGGCGGGTCGGCCCGGCACTGTTCCGGCGGCCCGACGCACGGCTGTTCCGGCAGGAGCATCTGGCCAGGGCGCGGCGGTTCTTCGCCAGGTACGGCGCCCGGTCGATCGTGCTGGCCCGGTTCGTGCCGGTGGTGCGGACGTTCACCCCGATCGTCGCCGGTGCCAGCGGCATGCACTACCGCACGTTCGTGCTGTACAACATCATCGGCGGCACGCTGTGGGGGACCGGCGTGACGGTCCTCGGCTACTTCCTCGGCCAGGTCGCGTTCGTGAAGTCCAACATCGAGCTGATCCTGATCGGCATCGTCGTGCTGTCGGTGCTGCCGATCGCCGTCGAACTGCTCCGCGCCAGGTCCCGAAAGCACTGAACAGCATCCAGAAGGCACTGAGCGGCCCGACGGCGTGAGGTCAGGTGATCAGCCGGCCGTCGCTCATGAGGAACCGGCGGCGGCAGGCGTCGGCGACGGCCTGCTCGTGGGTGATGATGACCATGGTGGTCCCGGCGGTGTTGAGCTCGGTCAGCAGCGCCATGATCTCGGCGCTGGTGGCCGAGTCGAGGTTGCCCGTCGGCTCGTCGGCGAAGACGATGGCCGGGCGCCCGACGATGGCCCGGGCGACGGCGACCCGCTGCCGCTCACCGCCGGACAGCTTGGTGACCCGGTGGTGCAGGCGGTGGCCCAGGCCGACCCGTTGCAGGGCCTCCCGTGCGGCGGCCCGGCGCCCGGCGGTGGGGACCGCACGGTAGAGCAGGCCGTTGGCCACGTTGTCGACGGCGTCGAGCGACTCGAGCAGGAAGAACTGCTGGAAGACCACGCCGATGCGGTGGGCGCGGACGCCGGCCAGCTCGCGGTCCGACAGGTGCTCGACGGCGAGCCCGTCGACGGCGATCGAGCCCGCCGTGGGCCGGTCGAGGGTGGCCATCAGGTTGAGCAGGGTGGACTTGCCGGAGCCGGACGGCCCGCGGATGGCAAGCATGTCGCCGGCCTCGACCGACAGGTCGACGCCGCGGACGGACTCGACGGGCGGCTCGCCGGGGTAGGTCTTGCGGACGTCGCGCAGTTCCAGAACGTGCCGCACAGGGATCAGCCCTTGGCCGGCTTCGGCGGGCGCAGCTGGCCGCAGGCCTGGTCCGCGGTGGCGTAGGCCGGGTCGCGGTTGTCGGCGAGGACCTGGATCCGCTCCGGCAGGTTGACGTCGCCGTGCTCGTCCGGGTCGGGGAAGTCCGGCAGGCCGTGCTCGCGCATGCAGGCCGCGAAGGCCCGCAGCTTCGTCATGGCCTCGGCCGTCAATGGTTTCGCGTCGCTGAACGCGATCTTCCAGTCGTGGACCAGCGGCCGGCACGCCTCGGCCGGCAGCCAGTCGCCGATCGTGTCGGTCGGGAAGTTCCAGCGGCCCTGGTCGTCCTGCACGGGGTCGGGGAACTGCGGAAAGCCGTTCGCCCGCTGGCACTCCGCCAGCGCGACGGCGGCGGCCTGGTTGGAGGCCCGTGACGGCGACGGCACGGCACCCGGTGTTCCGCCCGCGGCGTCGGTACAGCCGGCGACGGCCACGACCGAGAGCAGGGCGAGGCTCCGGAGAGCGGCGAGGTTCCGAGGAGTCATGACCCGACCATCCCGGATCCGCCGCCCGGTGACTTCGTCGAAAAGTGGCCGGTCGACACCCGAAAATGGCGGGCCGCGGACACCCCGAAAGGCGGGTCAGTCCAGCGCCTCGCCCAGCGGCACGAGGCCCTGCTGCAGGCCGAAGATCGCCGCCTGGGTGCGGTCCTGCAGCCCGAGCTTGGTCAGCACGCTCGACACGTACGACTTCACGGTCAGCTCGCCGAGCGACAGCGCCTTGGCGATCTCGCGGTTGGACCGGCCGCGGGACAGCAGCGCCAGCACGTCACGCTCGCGGGCCGACAGCCGCGCCAGCGGTCCCTGGTCGCCGGCCCGCACACCCCGTACGAGCAGCGCGGCCACATCCGGGTCCAGCACGCTGCCGCCGGTCACCGCCGCCCGCACCGCCTCGACGACCCGGTCCACGGCGGTGCTCTTGGACAGGTAGGACACGGCGCCGGCCCGCACCGCGTCCAGCGCCCGGTCCTCGGCCGGGTACGACGTCAGTACCACGACCGCCGCCGGATCGCCGCGTTCGCGCAGCGCGTGCAGCACGCCCAGGCCGTCGAGGCCCGGCATCACCATGTCCAGCAGCACCACGTCGGGCCGCAGCCGGTCGATGTCGGCGAGGGCGGCGGCGCCGTCCGCGCACTCGCCGACCACCGTCACGTCGGCCTCCTGCTCCAGCGCGAACCGCAGTCCCTGGCGGACGACCTCGTGGTCGTCGACGACGAGCACCCGGATCATGCGGCACCCACCGGCAGCAGCACCCGCACCGTCGTGCCGCGGTCCGGGGCGCTGACGACGTCGACCGTGCCGCCGAGCTCGCCGACCCGGTCACGCATCAGCCGCAGGCCCATGCCCTGACGGTCGCCGGCCGAGGCGGGGTCGAAGCCGCGGCCGTCGTCGTGGACCGTGATCGTCAGCCGTTCGCCGACCCGGGTCACCCGCAGCTCGACGCTGTCCGGCCGCCCGTGGCGAACCGCGTTGCTCAGCGCCTCCTGCACGACCCGCAGGACCGTGTGCTCGACGGGCGGGCCGAGCCGCTCCGCCTCCAGGTGCGCGGTGACGGTGACCCCGAGCCGCTCCTGGTAGCCCTGGCACAGCCCGGCGAGCGCCTCGGCCAGGCCGGCGTCCTCCAGCGCCACCGGGCGCAGCTCCAGCAGCATGGCCCGCATCTCCCGTTTGGTGCGCTCCAGCGACTGCTCCAGCGACGCCGCCTGGTGCCGCAGCGCGGAGCCGTCCGGCAGCGCCTTGCGCAGGCCACCGGCGAGCAGGCTGGCGGAGAACAGGTCCTGGGAGATCGAGTCGTGCAGCTCCCGGGTGATCCGGGTCCGCTCCGCCCGCCGGGCCTCGGCCCCCGCCGCGGCGCGTTCCGCGGCGACGGCGGCCTCGAGGCGTTCGGCCATGGCGTTGAACGACCGCTCCAGCAGCGCCACCTCGTCGTCGCCGGTGACCGGCAGCCGGGTGCGCAGGTCGCCGTCGGCCATCGCCGCCGTGCCCTGGGCCAGCCGCCGGATCCGGCGGATCAGCGGGCCGGTGCTGAGCAGCCCGAACAGCGCGCCGACCGGGATCAGCATGAGCAGCACGACGCCGCCGGGGAGGAGCAGCCCGCCGAGCCCGGTGACCGGGTCCGCCGGTCCGGGGGTCTCCGGCGAGCCGTCCTTCCGCGCGAGCGCGTCCTTGTCGACGAGCATCCGCACGTAGACGACGCCGACCACCCGCTCCGCGCCGGCCGGGTCGGTGATCCGCACCGGGCTCGTCGCCCACGCTCCGGCGTGCCCGCCGACCGAGACCCGGCCGCCGCGGCCCGTCAGCGCCCCCGCCGCGTCCTTCACCGTGGAACCGGTCGGCAGGACGGTCTCGGAGGTGCTGCCGAGCACCCGGCCGTCGACCGTCGTCAGCGCCAGCAGGACGACCGGGTCGGCGTCGGCGCTGATCCGCCCGCCGCCGTGCCCGGTCAGCAGGGCGCCGCCGCCGGCGAGGAGCTCGGCGTCCGACCGGCCGGGCTGCGCCGCGGCGGCCTTGGCCACGGTGTCGCCGACGCCGGTCGCGGTCTCCACCGCCTGCCGCGCGGTCTTGGACTGGACCGCGTCGGCCTCGGCCTCGGCGAGCCGCTGCCGGGCCTGCTCGACGCTGTCCCCGGCGGCCATCACCCGCGGCAGCATGATCGCCAGCGCGACGGCCTCCACCACGAGCACGGCGACGGCGGACACCAGCACGTAGGACACCGCCATGCGCGAGCGCAGGCCCAATCTGGACAGCATGCCGCCTCCGGGGAAGACCAGCTCCAGGCTACGCATGTCCCGGGTGGTGCGGGGGCCGCCCGGCACGGCCGTTGGTGGGTGCCCGCCCACCCACTTTCGGCGGTGCCGGCCCCACCTCGACGAGCGGCGCGGGTCGGCCACCTTTCGGGGCGGCGCGCACGCCGGTGCACCGGCCATCGTGTCGGCATGAGTCGCAGGCGATCGAGAATCGTGTCGGCGGTGACCGCCGCCGGGGTGGCCGGCGCCGCGAGCGTGGCGGGCTTCGTCGCGCTGGACGGCCCAGGCGGGACGGGCGCGACACCGCAGGAGGCGGCGGCGTCGGCGACGACCGCGCAGGTCCGCCGCGGCGACGTGGCCGAGCGGCGGTGGGTCAACGGGACGCTCGGCTATGCGGGGGAGCACGTCGTCGTCGCGCCGGGGGCGGGGACGCTCACCCGGCTGCCCGCGGTCGGCTCGACCGTCGGCCGTGGCGCGGCCGTCTACGACGCCGACGGGCTGCCGGTCATCCTGCTCTACGGGGGGTTGCCGCCGTGGCGGCAGCTGCAGGCGGGGATGACCGACGGCGCCGACGTCGAGCAGCTGGAGTCGAACCTCGTCCAGCTCGGCCACGGCGCCGGCGTCACCGTCGACCGGCACTTCAGCGCGGCGACCGCGCAGGCCGTCCGGCGCTGGCAACGCGCCTCGGGCCTGCCGGTGACCGGCTCGGTGCCGCTCGGCCAGGTGGTGTTCGCACCGGAGGCGGTCCGCGTCGCCGGTGCGGAGCTCGTGCCGGGTGCGCAGGTGCAGCCGGGTGGCGTGGTGCTCCGTGGTACCGGCGGAGCACCCGCCGTCACGTTCCTGCTCGTGCCCAGGCAGCTGCCGACCGCCAAGGCCGGTGACCCGGTCGCCGTCACGCTGCCCGACGGCACCACCCGCGACGGGACGATCGTCAGCATCGGCGCGGTCACGGTGCCCACCGAGACCTCCGGACCGAACGGCGGCAACAACCAGCCGACGGCGACCGTCACCGTCCGGGTCGACGGTGCGATCACCGGCTTCATGGACCAGACCCAGGTCCAGGTCGCGGTCACCGTCGCGGCCCGCACCGGCGTGCTCACCGTGCCGGTCACCGCCCTGAACCCGGTGGCCGGCGGCACGTACCAGGTCGCGGTCGTCGACGGCGGCGGGACGCACCGGGTCGACGTGCGGACCGGCCTCTTCGACGAGCGGACCGGGCTCGTCGAGGTCGACGGGCCCGGCCTGACCGAGGGCCAGCAGGTGCGGGTGCCGCGTGCGACCCCGTGACCTTCCGCGCAGCGCCCTGCGGGCCGCGGACCTGCTGCCGCTGGGCACGCTGGGGCTGCGCACCCAGACCGTCCGCGCGCTGCTGTCGGGGCTGGGCATCGCGATCGGCATCGCCTCGATCGTCGCGGTGCTCAGCGTCACCCGGTCCAGCCAGTCCCACGTCCTCGACCAGATCGACCGGCTCGGCACCAACCTCCTCACCGTCGCCAACGGCGAGGATCCCGCCGGTTTCGAGCAGCCGTTGCGGGCCACCGCGGCGCCGATGATCGGCCTGCTTCCGGCGGTCCGGTCGGTCGCACCGACGGCGCAGCTGGAGCTGGTCAACGTGTACCGCAACGACCACGTCCCGCAGGGCCGCACCGGCGGGATGTCCGTGCGGGCGTGCGACGCCTCGCTGCTCGCCACCCTCGACGGCGCGCTGCACACCGGCACGTTCCTGGACGACGGCCGCTATCCCGTCGCCGTGCTCGGCTCGCGCGCCGCCGGTACCCTCGGCATCGACGACATCGCCGACGGCCCCCGGATCTGGCTGGGCGGGCACTGGTTCACCGTCGTCGGCATCCTCGACCCGATGCCGCTCGCCCCGGAGATCGACCGCTCGGCCCTGGTGTCGTTCGCGTCGGCCTCGGACCTGCTCGGCTACGACGGCGCCCCGAGCCGCATCTACGTGCGGACCGACCCCGACCATGTGCTGGACGTCGCCGCGGTCCTGCACCGCGCGTCCGACCCGGAGCAGCCCTCACGCGTCCGGGTGAGCCGCCCCTCCGACGCGCTCACCACCGAGCTGGCCGTCAAGCAGGCGGGTGCCGGGCTCTTCCTGGGCCTCGGCGGCATCGCGCTGCTCGTCGGGGCGATCGGCATCGCCAACGTCATGGTCATCTCCGTGCTGGAACGCCGCACCGAGATCGGGGTGCGCCGCGCGCTCGGCGCGACCCGCGGCCACGTCGCCGCCCAGTTCCTGACGGAGTCCCTGATGCTGTCCGTGATCGGCGGCCTGGCCGGGGTCGCGATCGGCGTCGCGGTCACCGCCGTGATCGCCGTCGACCGCGGCTGGACCGTCCTCGTCCCACCTTTGGCGCTGTGGGGCAGCCTGGGTGTCTCGCTGGTCGCGGGAGCGCTCGCCGGCCTGTATCCGGCGCTGCGCGCCGCCGCCGTCCCGCCGACCGACGCCTTGCGGACGACCTGATCAGCGGATCGCCTCGGGCTCGCCCTGCGTGGCGGTCAGGGTCTCGGCGGCCGGGATGGCCGCCCGCAGCAGCGTGCCGCCGCCGGTGGGGCTGCTGATGGTCAGGTGTCCGCCGAGCGCCTCGACGCGGTCCTGCAGCGCGGTGAGCCCGGTGCCGCGGCGCGGGTCGGCGCCCCCGACGCCGTCGTCGCGGATCAGGACGTGCAGGGTGTCGTCCCGGGTCGCGATCTGCACGTGTACGACGGTGGCGTGGGCGTGCCCGGCCGCGTTGGTCAGCGCCTCGGACACGAGGTGATACGCGGCCGTCTCGACCCGGGTGGGCATGCGCCGGCAGGTGTGCAGGTCGACCTCGACCGGCACCGGGGACCTGCGCGCGAGCGCCTTGACCGCGGGCGGCAGGCCACCCTCGGCGAGCAGCGTCGGGTGGATGCCCCGGGAGATCTCCCGCAGGTTGTCCACGGCGTTGTTCAAGGTGCTCAGGGTGCGTGACAGTTCCTCCCTGGTCTCGTGCAGCTCCGGCGGCAGGCCGGCCCGGGTGATGCCGAGCTGCATGGCGACGGCGAGGAAGTGCTGCAGCGCGCTGTCGTGCAGGTTCCGTTCGATGCGCTGGCGGGCCTGGTCCGCGGCGACGACCAGGCGGGCCCGGGACGCGGCGAGCTCGGCCTGGCTGTTGGCGTTGGCGATGGCGATGGCGGCGAGGTCGGTGAAGGCCGCGACGCGCGTCTCGGTGTCGGGCGGCAGCGGCTCGGTCCGGGTCCACGCGACACCGGCCACTCCCCACAGCCGTCCCTCGACCACGATCGGCACCCCGACCACGGAATTGATGCCCAGCTCGCGGGCCAACGCGGCGACAGGGCCGGCCGCGTCCTGGAAACTGTCCACCCTGGCCGCGTGTCCCGTGTCCCGCACCTTCGCCAGGACGTTCTCACCCTCGATCGGCCAGTGCCCCTGGCCTTCCTCCAGCTCGGCCATACTGGTCGAGACGACGCAGGCGGTGCCGTCGGGCTCGAAGCGGCACAGCCACGTGCTGTACTCACCGAACAGCCCGCGCAGCTCCGTGGTGATCGCCTCGAAGACCTCGATCGGCCGGCTGCCGGACGCCACGAGTGTCGCCACCCGGCCCAACGCGGTCTGTTCGGCGGCGAGCCGGCGCAGGTGTTCCCGGCTCGCCGCACGTTCGCAGCCGGCGTGCAGCAGCGACGCCAGTGGCGGCACGACCCGGTCCCGCAGCCGCTGCTCCGTCCGCGGGGGAATGCCGGCCGGCACGACGATGGTCCCGAGCTGGGCATTGCCGGCGCGCAGCGGAAACGCCGGCTGCCGGTCGTCGCCGGGGGCGGCGAGGTGGATCACCGCGCCGGGCAGGTCGAGGGACCGCGCGATGCGCGTCGCGACGGCGGGCAGCACGGCGGCGATGTCATCCGCGTGCAGCAGCAGCCGGGCCATGTCGGCGGTGAGATCCGACTCCTCGGCCTGAGCGGCGCGCAGCCGGGACAGGTCGGCCACCGCGCTGGTGGCCACGGCGACGACGAGCAGGAGCGCCATCGCGACGACCTCCCGCACGTCGGAGACGGCGAACCTGCCGACGGGCTGGACGTGGAAGTAGACGAACGCCACCGTGCTGGTCACGGCGGTGACCAGACCGAGCCACATGCCCCACGTCATCGAGGCCACCAGCACACCGATGATGTAGACCATGCCCGGGTCGAACGGTGCCATCACCTCCTGGAGCGGATAGAGCAGGAGGGTTTCCACCACTATCAGCAGGGCGGCAACCGAGAGCCCGAGCCATCGGGGCGGGGGTGTCGGTCGGACCAGCCAGGACCACGAACCGACGTGCACGAACACCATGCTAATCCGGGTTGTGGCCCGGACCGGCGCTGAGCGGTCCCGCGCCGGTGACAGCCGCCGGCGGTGAGGGTTGTGTGCCGGGCGGGCGGGGTAGCTCGCCCGGATGGAGACGGACGTCCAGCCGATCCCGCGCGGGTTCACCGCGCAGGGCCAGGCGCTGTTCGGGCCGCTGTGCGAGGCGGTCCGGCGGCGCGACTACGGCCGGCTGTGGCTGGGCCCGGCGGCCGCGGCGCTGGTGACGGTCCTGGCCGTCGCCGCCCGCACCGAGCCCGGGCATGTGGTCATCAGGCGGTACGCCATCACGCATCCCGACGATCCGCTCCTGGCGGTCGTGCTGCGGCTGCCGACGTCGATGTTCGCGCCGGCGGCGCTGCTGCCGTTCTGGTTCGCGGTGCTGCAGGTGCTGCTCGTGTTCAGCCTGACCCAGGCGGTGCTGGGCACGGGGCGGGCCGTGGCCGTCGCGTTCGCCGGGCACAGCGCCGCCACGCTGTCCGCGGCGCTGTGGGTCGCGGCCGGGCCGCCGGTGGGCCTCAGGTCGCAGATCGGTCACCTCGCCGACGCCGGCCCGTCGGCCGCGGTGGTGGCGTTGCTGGCGTACACCGCGGTCCGCCTGCGCATCGGGTGGCTCGCGGCGGCGCTCCCGGTGTACCACGCCGCCGAGGTAGCCGCCGTGGGCGGGCTGGCGTCCCGCGAGCATCTCGTCGCCTCGGTGACCGGGGTCGTGCTGGCGCTGATCCTGGACCGGCGGTACGCCGGCATCCTGGCCGGCCGGCCGGTCGCCCCGGGTCCGTAGCGGTCGGCGGCCGGGCGGGCACAGGGTTGACGGCCCGGCGGCCGGGTATCGGCGCGGGGTCATGATCCACCGGACGTGGCGGCACACGAACCAGCCCGGCCTCGTGCCGGCCCGGTACCTGCCCGGTGCCGACCTCGCCGCCGATCTCGCCGCGGCCGCGGGGCCGGCGGCGAAGGCGCGGGTGCTACTGGCGGCGGTGGCCGGGCTGCGGCTGGCGCCGCTGTACGTGGCGGCGGTGGTCGGGATCAGCCTCGGCATCGACTGGTTCGCCGGGGCGCAGGCCCGGTCGCTGATCGTCGCGGCGAACTCCACCAACGTGGCCAACCTCCAGCAGCACCGGGTGTGGACCCTGTTCACCAGCGCGTTCGTGCTGAGTGACCCGATCGAGCCGGTGCAGGTCCTGACGCTGCTGCTGCTCACCGGGGCGGCCGAGCTGGTGTGGGGGCGGCGCCGGCTGGCCGAGGTGTTCCTGCTGACCCACGTGATCGCCAGCTGCCTGGTCTATGCGGTGCTGCAGGTCGGTCTCCGCCACGGCTGGCTCGGCCAGGAGGTGGCCCGGGCCGCCGACGTGGGGACCAGCTACGGCGCGCACGCCGTGGCGGCGGCCCTGGCCTGCAGTCTGCCGGTGCGGGCCCGGCGGGTGCTGGTGCCCGCGGTCCTGGTCCTCGTGGTGCTCCCGTTCGCCGACGCCAGGACCTTCACCAGCCTCGGGCATCTGCTGTCGACCCTGATCGGGCTGCTGGCGGGCTGGCAGCTGCGGCACCGGCCCCTCGCCGGGCGACTGCGCCGGCCCGGCGCGCAACGCACCGACCGGCCCGCGCTCTACACCTTCGCCACGGCCCAGCAGGCACAGGACGCGCTGGTCTTCGTGCTGCACCTGCGGGAGCAGCAGCGGATCCGGCTCGACGACGCCGTGGTCGCCTGGTCCGACGCCGGGTCCGGGGCCGGCCGTCCGTACCGGCTGCACGAACTGCAGACCCGGGACCTGGGCGTCCTCGACGGTGCCCTCGCGGGGGCGGCGTGGGGCATCGTGATCGGCACGCTCGCCGGGTGGCCGATCACCGGACTGGCCGTCGGTGCCGTCGCGGCCGCGGCCGTGGCCGGGATCCACGACGCCGGGCTGTCCGATGCCGTCGTCGAGCGGGCGGCCCGCGGGGTCCCGCCGGGCCGGGCGGTCCTCGTGCTGCTCACCGCCCCGGCGGACCAGCCGCGCATCTCGGCCGAGCTCGGCCGCGCCGGTGGCGTGCCGCGCGACGCGACCGGGTAGGCGGCACCGACCCGGGTGGGCCGGGCCGCGGCGCACGTGCTCCGGCGGCGCCGACGGCCGTTCCGGGCGCGTGGTGGTGGACGGTGGCTGCCGCCGCGGTGGGCGGGCGCCGTGCCAGGCGTGTGGTGGACGTCGGTGGGGCGGGCGCCGTGCCAGGCGTGTGGTGGACCGCGGTGGGCGGGCGCCGTGCCGGTGATGCCGGTGGCACGGCGCCCGCCGCCTCACATCTCGCAGGCCAGGCGCCGCCGGGCGACGTAGACGACGTTCACGGCATAACGGTCGGTGCCCGGCAGGACGCTCGCCGCCGAGTCGACGCCGCGGGCGATCCGGTCCAGGCCGCGGCGCTCGTACCAGCCCGGGGTCAGCATCGAGAAGCCGCGCCGCTCCACGATCTCGAAGCCGTGCCGGGCCAGCAGGTCGCCGACGTCCTCGTGCGACAGCTCGGCGAACCAGCGCTGCCCCCGCAACCGCCGGGCGCGCAGGTGCCGCAGTGAGCGGGCGTTGCCGTGGTTCTCGATGACGAGCAGCCCGGAGCCGGGCGTGGGCAGGACCCGCGCGGCGAAGGCGAGGGCCCGGTCGCGGACGGCGTCGTCGACGTTGAGCAGCAGCCGGAACATGGTGACCAGCGCCGGTCCGTCCGGAGCGAAGGCCGGCCACGGCACGGGGCCGTCGGCGGCGACCGTGTGCAGGTGGGCGCGGGTGCCCACGGAGGCGGCCTTGGCGAGCATGTCGGTGGAGGTGTCGTAGCCGTGCGCCTCCCGGACGAGGCCGTGCAGGCTGCGGATCGCCCGGCCCGTGCCGCAGGCGAAGTCGTGCTGGACCGGCCGGTCGCCGGGGAATGCCCGGCGGACCAGGGCGCGCAGGTAGGCGCGCTGGCGTTCGTTGATCCGGGAGGCGTAGCTGCCCGGTGCGTAGGTGACGTGCTCGTACTTGTCGACCGCGCCGGCGTGCTGGAACACCTGCGCGTAGTTCGTGTCCAAAGCTGATCCCCGTTCCGTTGTGCCGCCTACCCAGGCCAACGGCAGCGTGACGCAGCGGATACGGCTCGTGACGGTACGCCACGATCGAAGCGGCATACGCTCAGGGTATATACGCGGCGTATACCCTCAGCGTATGGTGTCGGCATGAGCGTTCCCCTCACGCTGCTGGGGCTCCTCGAGCGGGAGCCGAGCCACGGCTATGACCTCAAGCGCGACTACGACACCTTCTTCGGCCGGGGCAAGCCGCTGTCCTTCGGGCAGGTCTACGCGACCCTCGGCCGGCTCGCCCGCGACGGGAAGGTCGTCATCAGCGACGTCGAGCCGGGCGAAGGGCCCGACCGGAAGCGGTATCTCATCACCGACGCCGGCGCGACCGAGGTCGACACCTGGCTCACCGAGCCGGTCGAGCCGGAGCCGCACCTGCAGACGGTGCTGTTCGCCAAGGTCGTGCTGTCGCTGATGCTCGGCCGCTCCGCCGAGGACTACCTCGACCTGCAGCGCAGCGCGCACCTGCGGCGCATGCAGCAGCTCACCGAGGTCAAGCGGGCCGGCAACCTCGTCGACGCGATGCTCGCCGACCACGGCCTGTTCCACCTCGAGGCCGACCTGCACTGGATCGAGACGACCGTGGCGCGGCTCGACGCACTGACGAAGGAGATCCGCCGATGATCGAGGCCAGCAACGTCAAACTGTCCTTCGGCCAGACCCCGGCGCTGCGGGGCGCCTCCCTGACCGTCCAGGAGGGCGAGATCGTCGCCATCATGGGGCCCAGCGGCTCCGGCAAGTCGACACTCCTGCACTGCCTCGCCGGCATCCTCGTCCCCGACGAGGGCGAGATCGTCTTCGACGGGCAGCGCGTCGACCGGCTCGACGAGACCCGCCGCAGCATCCTGCGCCGCGACAGGTTCGGTTTCGTGTTCCAGTTCGGGCAGCTCGTCCCGGAGCTGACCGCCGAGGACAACGTCGCCCTGCCGCTGCTGCTCGGCGGCGCCCGCCGTGCCGGAGCGGTCGCGCAGGCCCGGCCCTGGTTCGCCAGGCTCGGCCTCGACGGCCTGGAGCAGCGCCGCTCCGGCGAGCTGTCCGGCGGTGAGGCGCAGCGGGTCGCGCTCGCCCGGGCGCTCGTCGCCAGGCCGCGCGTCCTGTTCGCCGACGAGCCGACCGGATCCCTCGACTCGCTCACCGGCGAGCAGGTCATGGACCTCATGGTCGACTCCGCCCGCGAGCAGGGCACCACGGTCGTCGTCGTCACCCACGAGGCCCGCGTCGCCGCCTACGCGGACCGGCAGGTCGTCGTCCGCGACGGCCGCGTCCACGCCCTCGCCGGCACCAGGGGCACGTCATGATCCGGTTCGGGCTCCGGCTCACTCTCGCCGGCGGCCGCGAGGCCGCCGTCCGGCTCGCCGTCATGGCCGCCGCCGTCGGCCTCGGCGTATGGCTGCTGCTGAGCACCCTCGCCGCCGTCAGCGCCGTCGACGGCCAGTTCGCCAGGCTCGCCGCGCTCGGCGCGCAGACCCACGCGGCGGACGGTCCACTGTGGTGGGCCGAGCGCGGCGACTACTTCGCCGGCCGCAGCATCGAACGCTACGACGCCGCCGTCCTCGCCGACCGCGCACCGGTCCCGCCGGGCCTGCCGCGGCTGCCCGCACCGGGGGAGTACTACGTCTCGCCCGCCCTCGCGGAGCTGATCGCGTCGACCCCCGCCGCCGAGCTCGGCGACCGCTTCCCCGGCCGGCAGGCCGGGATCATCGGCGACGCCGCGCTGCCGTCCCCCGGCAGCCTCACGATCGTCGTCGGCGGCACGCCCGAGTTCGTCTCCCAGCTGTACCACGCCCAGCGCGTCAGCGCGTTCCCGAACGAGGCGGTGGGCATCCCCGTGGCGGCGCTCGACCTGATCCTGGCCGTCGTCGCCGGTGGGCTGCTCTTCCCCGTCCTCATCTTCATCGGCACCGCGACCAGGCTGACCGCCGCCCGGCGGGAGCAGCGCTTCGCCGCCATGCGCCTCATCGGCGGCACCCCGCGGCAGATCTCCGTCGTCGCCGCCGTCGAGTCGACCGTCGCCGCGCTGCTCGGCACCGCCGCCGGCTTCGGGCTCTACGCCGCGTTCCGCGTCAAGCTCGCCGCGATCCCGTTCACCGGCCTGCCGTTCCACCCCGAGGACGTCCGCCTCGAACCGCTCGCGGTGGTCGCGGTCGCGCTCGGCGTGCCCGCCGGCGCGGCGCTCGCCGCCCGCGTCGCGCTGCGCCGGGTCCGCATCTCGCCGCTGGGCGTGGTGCGCCGGGTCACGCCGAAGCCCCCGCGCTGGTTCCGCACCATCCCGATCCTGGTCGGCGTCGCCGAGCTCGCGTTCTTCATCGGCCGCGTCCCGTCGAGCTCCACCGCACAGGTCGCGGTGTTCCTGCCCGGGCTGCTGCTCATCATGGCCGGCCTGGTCACCGCCGGGCCGTGGCTGACGATGGTCGGTGCCCGCCTGCTCGCCCGCCGGGCGCAGCGCCCCGCCACCCTCATCGCGGCCCGCCGCATGGCGGACAACCCCGCGGCCGCGTTCCGGGCGATCAGCGGCGTCGTCCTCGGCCTCTTCGTCACCACCACGTCCGTGGGCATCATCCAGACCATCACCGCGGAGCGCGGCAACTACGTCGACACCCTCGCCGCCGGCACGATGATCACCACGTTCGAACGGGACCCCGACAACGTCCCCGACACCCTTGTCGGCGCCCTCACCGCGGACGCCGGGGTCCGGTCGGTCACGGTCGTGCGGGACAGCTCCGTCGCCGGCGCGGGCTACTCCGGTCTGGTCCGCTGCGCCGACCTCGATCCCGCATACGGTCGCTGCGCCGACGGGGCCGTCGTCGCCTACACGTGGGGCGACCTCATGGGCTACCGGACGGCCCACGGCGCCGGCACGGTCTGGCCGGCGGCACCCTTCACCGAGGCGGAAGCCGCCGCGCAACCGGTCATCTCCGTCGTCGTCGGCACCGACGGATCCGCCGCGGTCCTGGAACGCGCCCGCACCACGCTCCAGCGGGCGTTCCCCGACCTGCGGGTCCTGCCGGCCACCGACCGGGACCGCGCCGACGACCAGAACTCGCAGCTCGCCGGCTTCGAGCAGCTCGCGGCGGTGGTCATCTTCGCCAGCCTGCCGATCGCCGGATGCAGCCTCGCGGTCAGTGTCATCGCCGGGCTCACCGACCGCAAGCGGCCGTTCAGCCTGCTGCGGCTCACGGGTGTGCAGCTGGGAGTCCTGCGCCGCGTCGTGGCCCTGGAGAGCGCAGTGCCCCTGGTGGCCGCGGCCGTCATCGCGATCGCCGCCGGGCTGCTGGGCGCGCAGCTGTTCCTGACCGCGCAGATGGGCTACACCCTGCACCCGCCGGGACCGGCCTACAGCGCGATCGTCGCCGGGGCGCTGCTGCTGTCGTTGGGCATCATCGCCGCGACGTTCCCGCTGCTGCGGCGCATCACCGGCCCGGAGACCGCCCGGAGCGAGTGAGCCCGGCCTCCCACAGCACCCGGGCGATGATCCGCGCGGAGCCGTCGGCGACGTCCCACACCTCGTCGCCGGCGGCGGCCGCCGGCACGACCCGGCGGTGCGGCACCTCGAACCTCGGCTCCCACGGGTCCAGCAGCACCTCCGCCCGCCAGAACGAGCGCACCAGGACCACGCCGAGCTCGCGGCCGGCGACGCACTCCGACCGGGTGTGGCCGAGCAGCCGGGCCTCGGTCACCCGTACGCACGCCTCCTCGCGCATCTCGCGGCAGAGGGTCTCCAGGTCGGTCTCGTCGCCTTCCGGCCGCCCGCCCGGCAGGCCGAAGTGCTCACCCTCGTGGCTGACGAGGACCAGGTCGGTGCCGTCGAGACAGACCGCGCTCGCACCGTGCGCGCGGCCCACCGGCCGGTCGCCCGGCGGATGCCACGACACCAGCCAGTCCTGGTGGTTGCCCCGGGCGGCGAGCGGCACCCCGTCCGGCGCGGGCTCCGCCCGGCCGACTGCGATCAGGTCCGGCATGATCGAAGGCTATCGGCCGATGTCGACCTACGATGTCCCGATGGCGTTCTATCTTCCGCTCGGCGCCGGCCGCTTCGAGTCCACGGCACACACCCGCGGGCCGTGGGACGCGGGCTCCCAGCACGCCGGACCGCCCGCCGCGCTGCTCGGCCGCGCGGTCGAATCCGTTGCGCCGCCCGGCCTGCGGGTCGCGCGGCTCACCTACGAGATCGCCCGGCCGGTGCCGATCGCGGTCCTCGAGGTGACCACCCGGATCCTGCGGCAGGGGCGCGGCGTCACGCTCGTCGAGGCCGCGATCGAGCCGTTCATGCGCTGCACCGCGCTGCTCATCCGGGTCGGCGAGGACCTCGTGCCGGCCGCCACCCCGCCCGTCACCGTCCACCTCGACGGCGCCACGGTCAAACCCCTCTACCCGACCGCGCACGACGTCGGCTACCACACCGCCATGGACTTCCGCTTCTCCGAGGGCTCGTTCCTGGAGCGCGGCCCCGCGACCGCCTGGCTGCGCATGCGGGAGTCCCTTGTGGACGGCGAGGACCCGAGCCCGCTCAGCCGCGTGCTCGTCGCCGCCGACTCCGGCAACGGGATCAGCAACGAGCTGGAGCTGAGCCGCTTCCTGTTCGTCAACGCGGACCTGACCGTGCACCTGCTGCGCCACCCCGTCGGGGAATGGGTCTGCCTGCGCTCGGCCACCTCGATCGACGCCGCCGGGATCGGCCTCGCCGACACCGCCCTGCACGACGTGCACGGCCCGATCGGCCGCTCCGCGCAGAGCCTGTTCGTCGCGCCGCGCGGGTGACCGGCGCGGCGTCGCCGGCATCGACGGCGCCGTCCGGCCCGCATCATCGAACGGCTGAAGAATCGTACAGATGATCGAATCTTGGCGTATGGTGATCGGCATGGCGGACGGTGAGCTCAGCGATCGGCAGCAGCGCGTTCTGACGGTGATCCGCGGCTGGGTCGAGGAGCACGGCTATCCGCCCACCGTCCGTGAGATCGGGGCGGCTGTCGGGCTCGTCTCGACGTCGTCGGTGGCGCATCACCTGAAGTCCTTGGAGCGGCTCGGTTATCTGCGCCGCGACTCGCTGCGGCCGCGGGCGCTGGACGCCCGTGCCGACGCGGGCGCCGACGGCCGCGGTGCCGCCGCGCAGCTGCCGGGCGACGCGCGCGTCGAGGACGCCGACGGGTCGCGGGCCGGCGGTCACGCCGCCGGCGGGTTCCGTGGCGCCGGCCGTTTCGGCGTCGTCGACGGCGGGCTGTGCGACAGCCGGGCGGGCGTTCCGGGCGACCGCCGCCGCGGCGAACGGGCCGGCAGGAGGCCCGGCGCGCACGGCGGTGCCGGCGGTGGTCCGCCGGCGGTCGCCGCGCACCTGGACGCCGGGGTCAACGTGCCGGTGCTCGGTGCGATCGCCGCCGGTCAGCCGATCCTCGCCGAGGAGCAGGCCGAGGACGAGCTGACCCTGCCGTCGTCGATCGTCGGGCACGGCAGCCTCTTCGCCCTGCGGGTCAAGGGCGACTCGATGATCGAGGCGGCCATCTGCGACGGTGACTTCGTCGTGGTCCGCCGCCAACCGGTCGCGGACAACGGTGACATCGTGGCCGCGATGATCGACGGCGAGGCGACCGTGAAGGTCTACCGCCGCCGCGACGACGGGCACGTCGACCTGGTCCCGCGCAACCCGTCCTATGACGTGATCCCCGGCGACGAGGCCGTCATCCTCGGCCGTGTCGTCAGTGTCCTGCGTCGCCTCTGACTGTTTGCCGTGGTGCAATGGCGGGTAGCCACACGGTCGTACAGGCAGGGATTTCCAGGTTTGGAGGACCTCGTGTCGACCGACGCGATCGTTGTGCTCAAAGAGGACCACAAGACCGTCAAGCGGCTGTTCAAGGAGTTCCAGTCCACGGGTGACGGCGCGAAGCAGCGCAAGGCGGAGATCGTCGGCAAGATCCTGCGGGAGCTGACCGTCCACACGTATCTCGAGAACGAGATCATGTATCCGGAGGTCCGCAAGCTCCTGCCCGACCTGGAAGACGACGTGCTCGAGTCCTACGAGGAGCACCACGTCGCCGACGTGCTGTGCTTCGAGCTGGCCACGATGAGCCCCGACGACGAGCACTACGACGCCAAGGTCACCGTCCTCATCGAGAGCGTCACCCACCACATCGACGAGGAGGAGCAGGAGTGGTTCCCGAAGGTCCGCGAGGGCCTCGGCCGCAACCAGCTCCAGGAGATCGGCGCCCGCATGCAGGAGCTGCGTCCCGGCGCGCCGACCACCCCGACCCAGCCGAAGGCGCTGAAGAAGGCCCTCGACGCGATGACCGCCTGACCCCTCGACGTCCGGCCGCCGTCAGCGCCGCGCTGCGGCGGCCGGGTCCGGCAGCAGGGTGGCGAGGGTCGGGAGCGTGACCAGGGCCAGCACGGCGGTGGCGCCGGTGACGGTGCACGCCGCCAGGGCCAGGGTCGTCAGCCCGCCGGCCTGGGCCAGGGCGGGGCCGGCGACGGCGCCGGTCAGGGTGGCGAGGGCCTCGCCGCTGAGGAAGACGGCGGTGACCCGGCCCAGGACCGCGTTCGGCAGGTGACGCTGGATCGTCGTCTGCGGCACGGCCCACGTGAGCGAGCCGAAGACACCGATCCCGACGGCGGCGGGCAGGGCGACCGGCAAGGAACCTGCGGTGAACAGCGCGAGGAAGCCCGCCGCCGTGCACAGCAGGCTTCCGGCGTACAGCTGCCGCGGCTGGACCCGGTCGATCAGCAGGCGGATCAGTGGGGCCCCGAGCAGGAAACCGGCGCCGAGGGCCGAGACGACCAGGCCGGCCTGGCGGGGGCCGCCGAGCTCCGTGACGCCCAAGGGGATGAGCAGGGCGCTGAGCGAGCCGTTGGCGAGGGCGAAGGTGGTGCTGACGATCAGCAGCCACCGGGGCAGCCGCGAGCCGCCGGCGACCCGCAGGCCGTCCAGCAGGTCCTCGCCGAGCCGGCGGCGGGCGGACACCGGGACCGGGCGGCGGGTGGTGCGGTAGATGGCGAGCGCCGAGCAGAGGTACGTCGCGGCGTCGATCCAGATGAGCGCCGGGAAGCCCGCCGTGAGCAGCAGCACCGCGCCGAGCGGGGCGCCGATGAGGCGCACGGTGCCGTCGGTGGCCGCCGGTGCCGACGATCGCGGGGACGTAGGCCTGCGCGGCCGGGCGGAACAGGGTCGAGCCGGTGCTCTCCGCGGCGAGGGCGGCGCAGACGACCCAGACGGTGCCGGGGGAGTCGACGAACAGCATCCCGGCGACGGCGGCGGCGCGGAACACGTCGGTGGCGAGCATGACCCGGCGGCGGTCCCAGCGGTCGCTCAGCGCCCCGGCGAGCGGGCCGAGCAGCAGCACCGGCAGGTACTCCGCGGCGAGCGTCAGGCCGGTGGCCATGAGCGAACCGGTCAGCTGCAGCACGTGCGCGGGGACGGCGACGGTGAGCAGCCAGCTGCCGAGAAGGCTGACGGACCGGCCCGCCCACAGCAGCCTGAAGTCCCGCACGCGCAGCGCCTCGAGCATGCCCGTCCCCCCAACGGCAGAAGCGGCAGTGTAGCGCTGTCCCGGCCGGTACCGTCGAGACGATGGGCATGCGAGACGCGGTGCGCCGCCGGATCTGTGCCGCGGTGGTCGCGACGATCGTGGTGCTCTCCGCCTGCAGCAGCGGCCCGCCGGCCACGCCGGGCGAGCCCTCCCGCAAGCCGCAGGGCACCGGCGTGCTCGTCCTGTACGACACCACCGGACAGTTCGGCGACCTGGGCGAGCTGTACGCGGTGCAGGCCGGCAACCTCGCGTCCCACTTCGGCGAGTGGGACGCGCTGCCAGTGTCGCGGTACACGGCCGGCAGCGCCGCGCGGCACCGGCTGACGATCTACATCGGGTCGACCTACGACGAGCCGCTGCCCGACGCGTTCCTCGCCGATGTCGCCGGCGGCGCGCACGTGCTGTGGATGGGTGCCAACATCTGGCAGCTCATCGGCCGGTACGGCGGGACCGGGCTGCGGACGGCGACGATCGACGAGGCGGCGGTGACCACGGTCCGGTACGAGGGCACCGACCTCACCCGCAACGCCGCGGCGGGCGCGATGGTCCGGATCGGCGCCACGCCCGGCGCCGACGTGGCGACGCTCGCCGACGCCGTGCTGCCCGACGGAACCGTCGTCCCCTACGCCGTACGGGCCGGCGCGCTCACGTACGTCACCGAGGTGCCGCTGACCTACGTGACGTTCGACGACCGGTACCTCGTCCTCGCCGACCTCATGTTCACCCTGCTCGACCCGGACGCGCCGCGGCGGCACCGGGCGCTGGTGCGCATCGAGGACGTCGGCCCGCACTCCGACCCCGCGCAGCTGCGCGCCATCGCCGACTACCTCTCCGGCCGCGGTGTGCCCTTCTCCGTCGCGGTGTTCCCGGTGTACGACGACGCGGGCGGGGTCTATTCGGGCGGTGTGCCCGTGCACAAGACGCTCAGCGCCGCGCCCGCCGTGGTCGACGCGCTCAGGTACCTGGCCGATCACGGCGGCACCCTGCTCATGCACGGCTACACGCACGGCATGGCGGGCGCCCGCAACCCGTACGGTGTCAGCGCCGAGGACTACGAGTTCTACCGCGCGCACGTCGACGCCGACGGCTCGGTCGCCCTGGACGGTGCGGTCCCGGACGACTCGGCGGACTGGGCGCTCGGCCGGCTCGCCGCGGCCCGCCAGGAGTGGACGGCCGCCGGGCTGACCCCGCCGGACATCTGGGAGTTCCCGCACTACACGGCCAGCGCCACCGACTACCGGGCGATCGCGACGGCGCCGGGCATCCGCGCCCGCTTCGAACAGGTCCTGTACTTCTCCGGTGTCCTGTCCGGCACGCCGTCCGGCAACCGGTCGGTGAGCCAGTTCTTCCCGTACGTCGTCGACGACCCCTACGGCACCCCGGTGATCCCCGAGACCCTCGGCAACGTCGCCACCCAGCGCTTCAACCAGCACGGCGTCCGGCTCGCCGAGGACCTGATCGCCTCCGCCCGCCGCCAGCTGGTCGTGCGCGACAACGTCGCGGGCTTCTTCTACCACCCGTTCCTCGGCCTGCAGTACCTTCCGCAGCTCGTCGAAGGCATCCAGCAGCTGGGCTACACGTTCGTCCCGGCGCCGTCGCTGCTGTGAGGCGCGTGTTTCGGCGGGTCGGGGCCGGGCATGGGGGCAGGCATGCGTCATGCATCCGGCGATGGCGCAGTTCCCGGTCGGCGCGTGGCTGAGCGCCGCCGTGCTCGACCTGCTGCCCGGGACCGAGCACGCGGCGACCGCGCTGCGACGGCCGGCTCGAGGCCGCCCGACCGTAAAGGGGTCACCGCATGCGTATCGTCATCGTCGGCGCCACGGGCAACGCCGGGACCGCGCTGCTGCGGCGGCTGCACGACGACGGCCGGCACGAGCTCGTCGGGGTGGCCCGCAGGCTGCCCGGACCGGCGGCCGGGACGCCGTACACGGGTGTGGAGTGGCGGTCGTGCGACGTCGGTGAGCACGGCGCGGACGGCCGGCTCCAGGCGGTGTTCGCCGGTGCCGACGCGGTCGTGCACCTCGCCTGGCAGATCCAGCCGAGCCACGACCGCGGGCGGCTGCGCCGCACCAACGTCGACGGCAGCCGGGCCGTCATCACCGCCGCCGCACGGGCCAAGGTGCCGGCGCTGGTCGTCGCCTCGTCCGTCGGGGTCTACGCGCCGGGTCCGAAGGACCGCCTCGTCGGCGAGGACTGGCCGAGGACCGGGGTGGCCGCGTCCTCGTACAGCCGGGACAAGGTCGTCGTGGAAGGCATCCTCGACAGCGTCGAGCGGGCGCACCCGGGGCTGCGGATCGTCCGGTTGCGGCCGGGGCTGATCTTCCAGCGGGACGCCGGCACCGAGATCGCCCGCTACTTCCTCGGGCCCTTCGCGCCGACCCGGTTGCTGCGGTTCGGCCGGGTACCGGTCGTGCCCGCCAACCCGCGGCTGAAGCTGCAGGCGGTGCACGCGGACGACGTCGCCGACGCGTACGCCCGGGCGATCACCTCCGACGTGCGGGGCGCGTTCAACATCGCCGCCGGGCCGGTCCTCACCCCGCGGGTCGCGGCGGAACTCTTCCACGGCAGGACCGTGCCGGTGCCCGCGCCGCTGCTGCGGGCCGGCGCCCGGCTCAGCTGGGGGCTGCGCCTGCAGCCCGTCGACGCCGGCTGGGTGCGGCTGGCGCTGAGCGCGCCGCTCATGTCCGGCGAACGGGCCGCCGCGGAGCTGGGCTGGCACCCGGCCGTCGACGCGGTCACCGCCCTGCGGGAGCTCGTCGACGGCATGGCCACCGGGGCGCACACCGACGGCCCGCCGATGTCCGCCGGCCGTCTGATGCCCGGCCGGCCCGGCGGTCTGCTGTGCGGCCGGCTGCCGGGGGTCGGCGACCCGTACTGACGGAACCGTCGCGTGCCGTGCCGCGTCGAAGGTGCCATGAGACGGATCGCCGGCACGTTCGCTGTCCTGATGGCCGCCCTCGTGACGACGGGGTGCGCTGGTGCGCCCGCCGCGGCGCCGCCGCCGGTGCCGGCGCCGGTGGTGTCCGGCGAAGCCCCCGCACCGGAGGTCGACATCTACAGCCAGGTGCTGCGCCGCTACCTGGGCAACTCGTCGGAGAACTCGTTCCCGGAGCGGGCGTTCCCCGTCGTGTACGTCATGGACCGCGCGTTCGCCGAGGCCGGTGACCCGTCGGGGAAGCGCGGCGACGGCGTGCCGATCGCGGAGGACACCCGGCGGCGGATCACCGCCGCGCTGGCCCCGGCGACCCGGGTCGAGTTCGTCGCCGACCGGTCGGCGGTGGTCGAGACCAGGAACGGCTGCGCGCAGGTCAAGGACGACGCCGTGCTGATCACGCTCGGCCCCGCGAAGGGCGACGGCAAGCGGGTCGAGGTCGGCGTCGAGGGGTTCGTCGCCTGCCTCGGCGCGACCTGGCTGACCTACGTCGTGCAGCACCGCGGCGGCGAGGGCTGGCAGGTCACCGGCACGACCGGGCCGATGGCGGTCGCCTGACCCGACCGCGCTACAGGGGCTTTCACACGCGGAACCGGCCGGCCAGGCTCTGCAGCTGCGTGGCGAGGTGGGCCAGGTCGTCCGTGGCGATGCCGATCTGGGTCACGCCGCGGCTGGTCTGGTTGGCGGCGACCGCGATGCTGCCGACGTTGCCGGCGATGACGCCCGCGCCCTCGGCGGCCCCGGCGATGCCGCGGCCGATCTCCTGCGTGGTGCCGGTCTGCTGCTCGACGGCGGCGGCGATCGTCTGCTGGTAGCTGTTGACCTGGTCGATGACGCCGGCGATCCCGGCGATCGCCGCGGTCGCGTCGGTGACCCCGGACTGGATCGCCTGGATGCGGCGGGCGATGTCGCCGGTCGCCCGCGCGGTCTCCTCGGCGAGGTCCTTGACCTCAGCGGCGACGACCGCGAACCCTTTGCCGGCCGAGCCCGCGCGGGCCGCCTCGATCGTGGCGTTGAGCGCGAGCAGGTTGGTCTGCTCCGCGATCGCCGTGATCACCTTCAGGACCGCGTCGATCTCGTCGGAGGCGGCGCCGAGCGCGGTGACGGTGCCGGTCGCGGCGCGGGCCGAGTCGACGGCCGTGCCGGACACCGTGGCGGCCCGGGCGGCGTTGGCGGCGATCTCCCGGACCGACATGTTCATCTGCTCCGCGCCCGCCGCCACCGTCTGTACGTTGCGGGACACCTCCTCCGCGGACCCGGCGACGAGGTCGGACTGGGCGCCCGCCTCGACGGCCGCGGCGGCCAGCTGCTGGGTCGTCGCGGACAGCTCCTCGGCGCTCGCGGCCACCGTCCGGGCGTGCTCCGCCATCGCGGTGACGACGGCGCGGGTGCGTTCGTTGGCGCGGTTGAGCCCGGCGGCCATCTCACCGAACTCGTCGCGTCCGAGGACGGCGGCGGTCCGGGTGAGGTCACCGTCGGCGACCCCGGCGAGGACCGCGGCGACGGACCGCAGCGGCGGCAGGATCGAGGCGCGCAGCAGCCACCCGGTGGCGACGGTGAGGGCGAGCGCGAGGGCGCTGATCGCGACGATCCAGCGCCGGGCGGTGGACCCGGCGGTCTCCATGCGGTCGTGGCTGCGCCGCGCGTCCGCCCGAGCGATCGCGACCGTGTCGTCGCCCGTCGCGGCGATCCGGTCGGACAGCTCGACCTCGGACCCGAGGACGAGCCCGTCCGCCTCGGCGTGCGCCCGCGCGGTGCCGGCCCGGTACAGCGCGACGATCTGATCGTCGATCCTCATGAACTCGGCGAAGCTGTCGCGCATCTGGGTGACGTGCGCGTCGATGGCCGGGTCGGTGCTCACCGTGGCCAGCTCGGCGAGCTCGCCCTCGAACGCGGCGGCGGCGTCGAGGAACGCCTTGCGGCTGCCGGTGGTGTCGGAGACGGCGTCGGTCACGTCGCGGGCGACGTCGAACGCGTAGGCGGTCTGCCAGCCCTTGAAGTCGGCGCTGCGGAACTTGACCTGCAGCGCCGCGGCGACCACCAGCTGGGCGTCCTCGGCCGTCTCCGCCCTGCGCTGCTGGCTCAGGGTGACGCCGTAGCCGAGCGCGGCGACGCCGAGCACCAGGACCATCGTCGCGACGCCGCTGACGAACAGCCGCGTCCCGACCCGGACATTCCTGAAACCCGTCACACATCTCGCGATCGGCGCGACACCGCCGCAATGCAGCTCTACCGGACGGTAACTTCGGGGCGGGTCTAAGCTGACCAGGTCCGGGTAGCCGTCTCGAAGGGGTCACCGCACATGGCGAAGGTCATCTCCACGTTGTTCATCTCCGCCGACGGCGTGGCCGAGATCGACCCGGACTGGCACTTCCCGTACTTCGACGACAACATGGGCCGCTGCGTCGGCGAGGACTACGAGACCTCGGACGTGCTGCTGATCGGCCGCGAGACCTATGACAGCTTCGCCGGCGCGTGGCCCGGGCGCGAGGCGGCGGGCGGCGAGGACGCGGGCTTCGCCAAGCAGCTCGGCGACACCCGCAAGGTCGTCGTGTCGCGGCAGCCGCTCGAGTTCACGTGGCGCAACTCCGAGCTCGTCGCCGGTGACCTCGCCGAGGCCGTCGCCGCGCTCAAGGCCGACCCGGGCGTCAAGGGCATCCTCATCCCCGGCTCGATCTCCGTGGTGCAGCAGCTGCTCGCCGCCGGGCTCGTCGACGAGGTCCGCCTGCTCATCCACCCGGTCGCCGCGCGCAAGGGCCGCCGCCTCTTCGACGACGGCGACGCCCCGATCCACCTGAAGGTCACCAAGACCGAGGTCTTCCCGACCGGCGTCATCCGGGTGATCTACGCGCCCACCGAGCCCCCGAAGCCGGCCGGCTACGACGACGTCACGGACCAGGTGCCCGCCGGCGGGTGACCCGCCGCCGGCGGGTGACCCGCCGCCGGCCTACCCGGGCCCGTCCCCGGCGAGCCAGGCTGGTCGAGCCAGGGCGCGAATTCGTACGGCGGGACCGATATCGGGGCCGTGAACGGGGTACGTGAGAGGCATGCGCGAAGACAGGACGGACGAAGACAGGACGGACGAAGACGCCACGATGGGCACCACCGGCACGCCGGGCACCGAGGGCGCCGACGCGATCGACGACCCCGACCGCCCCAACGGCTCGGCCGACGGGGCGAGGACGTCGCTGGGCTTCGGCGGGCAGGCCGACGCGCCCGGGCTGCCGTTCGACCGCAAGCCGCGGTCCGACGACCCGGTGCACAGCATCCGCAACGACTGAGGTCAGAGCCTGACGACGGCGATCTCCCACTGGAAGCCGGCCTCGTCGGACCACGACGCCACGGCGGTGCCGCGGGGGACGTCGCACGGGGCGGGGCCGTTGAAGACCATGCCTGAGGTGCCGTCGGCGACGCACCAGCGCAGGTGCGCGAGCAGCTCGTCGTCGACGCCCGCGTCGGTGAGGGTGGCCTCCCACTCCTCGTCGGCGTCGTACTCGTACTCGAACAGGTCCTCGGGGCCGTCACCGACCTGGGTGGCGGCCCGCATCGCGTCGAACAGCGAGCCGTCGGAGGCGAGCCGCACGTACGCCACGCGCCAGCCGTCCGGCGGCGGCAGCGGCAGGTCGCGGCCCTCGACGTGCTCGTCGGCGCCGGGAAGCTCGAACAGGGAGCCCGCGGCGTCGAGCCGCAGCGGCCCTTCGTCGGTCATCGCCAGGTGCTCGTGCACCAGGACGGTGTCGCCACGCAGGGCCGCGGGGTCGAGCCATTCGGGCAGCCGGTCGAGCTCGGCCTCGTGGAGGAAGTTGCCCCACGCGTACACCGCGTAGGTGCCACCTTCGGCCAGTGGGCCGCCCAGCATGGCCTCGAACGCGGGGGTGAGCCTGGCACGCCATTCGGAAGACATGCCGGCCGATCTTAGTCAGTCGTGGTGGCCCAGTTCGTCGCGGTCACCGGCTCGGCCGGCATGATGATCCACAGGATCGGGTAGATCAGGATCTGGCTGCCGGGGATCAGCAGCAGGATCAGGATGAACAGCAGCCTCGCCGGCCACGGGTCGATCCCGAAGCGCCGCCCGAGCCCGGCGCACACACCGCCGAGCACCCTGCCCTGCGCCGGCCGGACCAGGCCCTGTTGTCGCATCGACCGGTACACGGTTTCCATCGTCTCGCTCCTGTCACGCGGGTTTCGCTTGTACTGCAAGCGTGCGCCGGCGGGACCTTCGGCGGCATCAGGGAACGACCCCGGTCAGACCCTGAACTGACCGACGAGGACCCGGAGCTCCTGGCTCATCGCGGACAGCTCGTGCGCGGCGGCGCGGGTGTCCTGCACGCCGCCGGTCGTGCTCTGCGCCGCCGAGGAGATCCCGGCGATGTTCGCCGCGATGTCCGCCGAGCTCGTCGCCGCGTGCATGATGTTGCGGCTGATCTCGTCCGTCGTCGCGGTCTGCTCCTCCACGGCGCTGGCGATGGTCGTCTGGTAGTCGCCGAGCCGGCCGGTGATCTCGACGATCTGGTTGATCGCGTCGGTGGCGGCGGCCGTGTCGTGCTGGATGCTCTGCACCTTCGCGGTGATGTCCTCGGTGGCGCGGCCGGTCTCCTGCGCCAGCTGCTTCACCTCGCCGGCGACCACGGCGAAGCCCTTGCCCGCCTCGCCGGCGCGGGCCGCCTCGATGGTGGCGTTGAGGGCGAGGAGGTTCGTCTGCCCGGCGATCGCCGTGATGGCCTTGACCACGTCGCCGATCTCCCGGCTGGAGTCGGCGAGCCGGCCGATCAGGTCGAACGTCGCCTGCGTCAGCTGGTTGGTCTGGCCGCCGATCCGGGCCGCCTCGGCGGCCGTCCCGGCGATCTGCTGGATGGAGATGCTCATCTGTTCGGCACCGGTCGCCACGGTACGGACCGTGTCCGACACCTCGTCCGCCGACGTGACGATCCGCTCCGACCGGTCCGACGTCTGCTGCGCTCCGGCCATGATGTGGGTCGAGGTGTCGGTGAGCTTGGCGCTGGCGTCGGCGACGGTCGCGGCCGAGCTGCCGATGGCGCGGATCGTGTCGCCGATCTTCCCGACGAACGTGTTGAACGACCGGCTGACGGACGTGAACTCGTCGTCGCCGCTGTCCTCGAGGCGGCGGGTCAGGTCGCCGTCGCCGTCGGCGATGTCGGCGAGCCGCTCGCCGATGGCGCGCAGCGGCCTGATGATGGACAGCGACAGCGCGACGGCGAGCACGATCGACAGCAGCAGCGCGGCGCTGCCGGCGAGCGTCGCCACCCGGTTCGTGGTGCTCGACGACCGGTTCGCCGCCTTCTGCGCCGCCGCCCACTTCTGCCGCGCGACGGCCTCCAGGTCGTCGACGCCGTCGGCGATCGTCTGGTACACGTCCAGGGCGTCGCCGGCGACGATGTCGTTCGCCGCGGAGGTCTGCGCCGGGGTGCCGGCCCGGTAGTCGGCGATGACCTTCTCGTCGAGCTCGAGGAAGCCGGCCCAGGCGGTGCGGATCGACCGCACGTCCTCGTGCTGGCCCGCGGTCAGCGGCAGCGCCGCCATCTCGTCGATCTCGCGGCTGAAGTCCTTCGCGGCGGCGAGGAACGCCGAGCGGGACGGTGCCGTGTCGGCCGCCGCGTCGGCGGCGCCGCGGACGATGTCGAAGGCGTAGCCCGCCTGCCAGCCCAGCACGTCGGTGCTGCGGAACTTCAGCTGCTGCGCCGCGTCCAGCTCCTCCTGGGCGGCGGAGAGGCTGGCGGCGGTCGTGCGGGTGCCTTCCGCCGACGACAACGCCGTCAACCAGATGGCCACCACGCACAGCGAGACGGTCAGGAAGCCGACCGCCAGCCGCGTCGCGACCCGGGTCCGCCGGAGCGTGTTCATTCGTCGAGCCTCCTGAGCGGTGTCACGTCATCGGGCACACTCCTGGGGCTTATCGGCGCCTGCCGCGGGCACGGCAGAAAAACCGGCGGACTCGCGGATCTTGGCGAACTGCGGCGACGCCAGCAGCTGCCGCCAGGGCAGGAAGAGCGGCTCCGGGAGGCTGTCGAAGTCGTGCCAGCCGAGCTCCGTGCACTTGTCGGGCTCGAGGATCGCCGGCTCGCCCGCGACGTGGTCGCTGAGCATCCACACGGTGACGTAGTGCCGGTCCTCGTCGGCGAAGACGTCGTTGGTGACGGCGCCGAAGCGGACGCCGCTGATCTGGACGCCGGTCTCCTCCGCGACCTCGCGGACGGCGGTGTCCTCGAACGACTCGCCGAACTCGAGATGCCCGCCGGGCACCGACCACGTGCCGGCGCCGTGCGCGCCGCGACGGCGGGCCATCAGGAACCTGCCGTCGCGGAACACGAACACCGCTATCCCCACCCTGACCATCCGGGCAGCCTACAGATCCGCGAGGTCCGCCCCGCTCAACGTGACAGCGGCGGCGGCGACGTTCTCCTCCAGGTGCGCGAGCCGGGACGTGCCCGGGATCGGCAGGACGACGGGGGAGCGGTGCAGCAGCCAGGCGAGCGCCACCTGCGTGCGCGTCGCCCCGAGCCGGGCCGCGAGGGCGGAGACCGCGTCCGTGGTGCCGGCCCTGGCGATCGGCGCGACCGGCAGCCACGGCAGGAACGCGATCCCGTGCCGCTCGCAGTGCTCGAGCACGGCCTCCGAGCGGCGGTCGGTGAGGTTGTACCGGTTCTGCACGCTGGCGACCGGCACGATCGCGGACGCCGCGACGAGCTGCTCGACGGTGACCTCCGACAGCCCGACGTGCCGCACCTTGCCCTCGTCGCGCAGCCGCGCCAGCGCCCCCATCTGGTCTTCGAGGGGCACCTTCGGATCGATGCGGTGCAGCTGGTACAGGTCGATGCGCTCGACCCTGAGCCGGCGCAGGCTGAGCTCGGCCTGCTGGCGCAGGTACTCGGGGCGGCCCAGCGGGATCCAGTCCCGGCCGAGGTTGACCTGGCCGCCCTTCGTGGCGATGACGACGCCGTCGCGGTACGGGTGCAGCGCCTCCGCGACGAGTTCCTCGTTGGCGCCGAAGTCGTAGGAGTCGGCGGTGTCGATCAGCGTGACGCCGAGCTCGACGGCCCGGCGGGCGACGGCGAGCGCCGCGGCGCGCTCCGGGGACGCGGGCGGACCGGTGAGCCGCATCGCGCCGAACCCGAGCCGGTGCACCGGCAGGTCACCGCCGATGGCGAATGTTGTCTGCATGCGATCCACCCTGGTCCGCACGATTGGTTAGGACAAGTGAAACGTTCTTGAGTCGATCGCGTAGCATTGCTACGGTGTTGAACCTGGAACGGCTCCGTGTCCTGCACACGGTGTGGACCACGGGGTCCGTCGGCGGCGCCGCGGCCGCCCTGCACGTCACCACGTCCGCGGTGTCGCAGCAGCTCGCCCGCCTCGAGCGGGAGGTCGGCCAGCACCTCGTCGAGCGGCAGGGCCGCGGCATCCGCGTCACCGAGGCCGGCGCCGTCCTCGCCCGCAGCGCCGCCGAGGTGCTCACCCTGGTCGAGAAGGTCGAGGCGGGCCTCGCCGAGCACCGCGGCGTCGTCGCCGGTCCCCTCGCGATCGCCGCGTTCGCGACCGCGGCCCGGGGCCTGCTGCCCGGCGTCCTGGCACACCTGCGGTCCCGGTTCCCGGATCTCGACGCGTCGCTGTCGGAGCGCGAGCCGGACGCGGCCGTCGCCGCGCTGCGCCGCGGCCACCTGGACGTCGCCGTCGTGCAGGACTGGTCCGACGACGTCCTCGCCGTCCCCGACGACCTGCGCCGCCGGCACCTGCTCGACGACCCGTTCGACGTGGCGCTGCCCGCCGCGCACCCCCTCGCCGGGCGGGCCGCGGTCGCCGTCACCGACCTGGCCGGTGACGACTGGATCGGCTGGAGCACCGGCCAGATCTGCCACGACTGGCTCGCCGCCACGCTGCGCCGGCACGGCGCGCACGCCAACATCCGGCACACCGCGTCGGAGCACTCGACGCAGCTGGCGCTCGTCGCCGCGGGGCTCGGCGCCGCCGTCATCCCGCGGCTGGGCCGCGACCCGGTGCCGCCGTCGGTGCGGATCGTGCCGATCGACCCGCAACCCACCCGCCGGGTCTTCGCCCTGTGGCGCGACAGCGCCGCCGCCCGGCCCGCCGTGGCCGCCGCAGTGAACGCGCTCGCCGCCGCGGCCGAATCCATGGACACTCGCCGCTAGGACCGTCCTGGGGGTGATGGCGATGGGCAGACCGGCGGGGATCCTGCTGCTGGCGGCCGCCGTCTGCGCACCCGCCCTGTTCACCCTGGTGACCGGGGACGGCTGAGCCCGCTCTTGTTGACCCTGGCGACCGCTGAGCCGCTTTTGTTGACCCTGGTGACCGGGACGGCTGAGCCTGCTTTGTTGACCCTGGCGACCGGGGACGGCTGAGCGCGCCGCCGCGCGCGTCGGCGGTTACTCTCGCCGCCATGGGTGCGACGGGACTGGTGGCGGCCGCGGTGAGCGCGGGACTGATGGCGTGGCCGGCGCCGGTGCTCAGTCCCACCACCTCGCCGCCGGCCGCGGTGCCGTGCCCGTACGCCTCGATCCCCACCATCCCGCCGACGCCGCCCTCGCCCGAGCGGGACCCCGGCGCCACCGTGGTCGGCGGCGGGCAGCTCGGCACGACCGGTCTGGCCGTCGCGGCCGGCACCCCGGCGCCGCCGACGCTGTCCGCGATGTCGTGGATCGTCGCCGACCTCGACACCGGCGAGGTCCTCGGCGCCTGCGCGCCGCACCTGCGCCGCCGCCCCGCGAGCGTGCAGAAGCTGCTGCTCGCCGCGACCGCCCTGCCGAAGCTCGACCCCGCCCTGGTCGTCGAGGCGACCGCCGAGGACCTCGCCCTGCCCAAGGACAGCTCCGCCGTCGGCATGATCGTCGGCGGGAAGTACCCGGTGTCGACGCTGTGGCTCGGGCTGCTGCTGCAGTCCGGCAACGACACCGCCAACGCGCTCGCCCGGGTGGCCGGTGGTGACGGCGGGGTCGCCGCGACCGTCGCCGCGATGAACGCCGAGGCCCGCCGGCTCGGCGCCGACGACACCCACGCCGTCACCCCGTCCGGCCTGGACGCCCCCGACCAGCTCACCAGCGCCTACGACCTGGCGCTCATCGCCCGCGCCGACTTCGCCCGGCCCGACTTCCTCACCTACGACACCACGCTCGCCTTCCAGTGGCCCGCCCAGCCGCCGAAGGACCCCAAGGGCTTCCAGATCCAGAACGAGAACAAGCTCCTCACCAGCTACCAGGGCGCCATCGGCGGGAAGACAGGCTTCACCGACGAGGCGCGACACACGTACGTCGGCGGTGCCCAACGCGACGGCCGCCGGCTCGTCGTCACGATCATGGGCGCGGAGATCGTGCCCGCCCGCGCCTGGAAACAGAGCACGATGCTGTTCGACTGGGGGTTCGCGCTGCCCGCGGGGACGTCCGTCGGCCACCTCGTCACCCCCGAGGAGGCGGCCGCCCTGCACAGCCCGCCGCCCCCGTCGACCGGCCCGTCTGCGGTGCCGGTGGCGCTGCCCGCCCGCGGCGGCTACTCGATCTGGCCGACCGTCATCGCCATCGGCGCGGTCGCGCTGACCGCCCTCGCCTTCGGGGCCGTCATGGTGATCAGGCGGCGCCGCGCGGCATAGGATCGGGCATGGCCTTCGAACCACCCGCGACCCGGATCGGGCTCGGGCTCGCCGCCGTCGGCCGTCCCGGGTACATCAACCTGGGCCGGGACCGCGACCTGCCGGCCGACCGGTCGGTGGAGGCGCTGCGGGCGCGAAGCCACGAGCTGCTCGACGCCGCGTACTCCGCCGGGATCCGCTACTTCGACGTGGCCCGCTCCTATGGTCTGGCGGAGGAGTTCCTCGCCGGGTGGCTGGGTGAGCGCCGCGACGCCGTCGTGGGGTCCAAGTGGGGTTACACGTACACGGCGGGGTGGCGGGTCGACGCGCCGGTGCACGAGGCGAAGGGCCACAGCGTCGCCACGTTCGACCGGCAGGTCGCCGAGACGCTGGCACTGTTCGGGGACCGGCTCGACCTGTACCAGATCCACTCCGTGACACCGCAGAGCACCGCGCTGACCGACACGGCCCTGCACCGCCGGCTCGCGGACCTCGCCGCCTCCGGCGTCACCGTCGGGCTGTCGACCAGCGGACCGCACCAGGCCGACGCCATCCGCGCCGCGCTGCGGATCGAGGTCGACGGGGAGCCGCTGTTCCGCAGCGTGCAGGCGACGTGGAACCCCCTCGAACCGTCGGCGGGGGAGGCGCTCGCCGAGGCGCACGCGGACGGCCGGGCCGTCATCGTCAAGGAATCCCTCGCCAACGGGCGGCTCGCCGACCGCGACGCGGACGCGATCGCCGCCGCGCTGCGCCGGCCGTGGGCCACCGTGGTGTTGTCCGGCGCGGCGACCACCGCGCAGCTCGCCGCCAACCTGCGCGCCCTCGACGTCACCGACCCGGGCCCGCTCCCGGCCGCCGAGCCACCGGCGGACTACTGGCGGCACCGCGCTTCGCTCGCCTGGGCCTGACACCCCGGTTCCGTGGGTTTTTCGGGTGCGGCCGGGCGGTGGATCGGCGAGCATGTGCGCCGTGTGGCAGTTGCCGTTCTTCGACCGGCTCCGCGACGCCGAGCGGATCCTGATCGCCGGCGCCGGCGGCGGCTTCGACGTCTACGCGGGCCTGCCGCTCGCGTTCCGGCTCATCGACGAGGGCCGGACCGTGCACCTCGCCAGCCTGTCGATCGTCAACCTGCACGGCCTCGACGCCGGCGCGTGGCTCGAGCCGGGCATCGCCGCCGTCACCCCGGACACCCTCGGCGGCGACGGCTACTTCCCGGAGCGGACCCTCGCCCGCTGGCTGTCCGCCCAGGGCCTGCCGTCCACCGTCCACGCCTTCCCGCGCACCGGGGTGCGGCCGTTGCGGTCCGCGTACCGGCGGCTCGCCAGACGCCTCGGGCTCGACGCCGTCGTCCTCGTCGACGGCGGCACCGACATCCTCATGCGCGGCGACGAGGCGGCGCTGGGCACCCCGGTCGAGGACGCGACGAGTCTCGCCGCCGTCTCCGGTACGCCGGTGCCCACGAAGCTCGTGGCGTCCATCGGGTTCGGCATCGACGCGTACCACGGCGTCAACCACGTGCAGGTGCTGGAGAACATCGCCGCGCTCGACCGGGCGCGGGCCTATCTGGGCGCCTTCACCGTGCCGTCCCACGGGCCGGAGGCGGCGCTGTACCGTGCCGCCGTCGCGGACGCCGCCGCCCGCACCCCCGGCCGGGAGAGCATCGTCAACGGTCAGATCGCGGCGGCGCTCACCGGCGCCGCCGGCGACGTGCCGCTGGCCGGCCGGGCGTCCTCACTGTTCGTGAACCCGCTGATGGCCATGTACTTCACGTTCGACCTCGCCGGTCTGGCCGCTCAGTCGCTGTACCTGTCCCGGATCCGGGGCACCGACACCATGCTGGAGGTCAGCCACCTCATCGACCGCTTCCGCGACGAGGTCACCCCCCGGCCACGCGTGGCGTTCCCGCATTGACGGCCGCCACGTCGTGCCGGGCCGGCCGCCACCCTCGTACGGCACCCGACAGATACACGAAGAGCGCTCCGACGAGCCACGGGTACAGGACGGAGACGAACATCAACGGCAGCATCATCCCCGCCGGGAGCCACACCAGCACGCTGACCACGGCATAGACGGCGAGCCGTCGCAGGCCGTGTTTGAGGCTGTCCCCGCCCGGCGTCAGACCCCTGGCGACGTTGAGCAGCGACCTCACGAGCAGCCCGAGACCGATCAGGACGGCGAGCAGCGCCGCCTGGAACGTGCGCGGGTCGAGCACGTCGACCTTCGCGTCGTCGGCGTCGGCCTGGATCGCCTCCGCGAACACGGTGCGCGCCCCGCGCAGATCCGCCCCCGTGAGGTCCGCCTGCGTCAGCGACGCCCCGGTGAGGTCGGCCCCGCGCAGATCAGCCCCGGGCAGATCCGCCTGGCCGAGGTCGGCGTCCGTGAACGTCGCGTCCCGCGCGTCGACGATGCCCAGGTCGGCCTGCGTCAGGTCGGCGCCGTCGAAGCGGGCGCCGCGCAGGTCCGCCCCGGTCAGCGTCGCCTGGGTCAGGTCGGTGCCGCGGAACGACGCCCCGTGCGCGTCGGCCCCGGACAGGTTCTCCTGCCCCAGATCCAGCCCGTCGAGCACCGCCCCGTGCAGGTCGGCGCACTGCAGATCCGGCAGCCCCTCGACCGACGTGATGTGCTGCCCGGCCAGCTGCGCCCGCGTCTCGGGACACGCGGGCCCACGGACCGGCTCCGCGCCCGCGGGGGCGCCGACGACGAGACCGAGCGCGGCGACGGTCAGGAACGCGCCCACGACACGGGCGAGACGGATGCTCAGCACGCGCAACAGCATCGGGTGTCACACCCCTTCCGCGCCGCACTCCGTCCGGATCGCGACAAGGCCCGTGTCCCGTCGTGTCTGCGGTAGCGTCCCTGACATGGGGCTGTTCAGGGGCCGTGCCGAGCCGGCCGCGGTCGACCTGTGGGACGGCTGGTCGCTGACCCTGCCGACGCCGTGCAGCACGGCGCGCAACCCCGACGGCTCATGGTCGGCGTGGGACCACGATCGGGCCGTCGACGTCCACATCATCACGGCCGGTGGCACCGCCTCGGGGGCGCGGCTGTCGGCCGAGCGGATGCTGGGCGCGCCGGCCGGCATACCGGTCCGCCAGGGCCGGGGCTGCCTGTGGTTCGCCGAGGTCGCCCAGGACAGCGAAGATCCGACCGTGACCCGCGCCGAGGGCGCCGCCGCCGCGGAGATGACGCTGCTGTCCTGTTCGGTGGGCTACCGCCGGGCCGAGGACAGCGCCTGGGCCGAAGCCGTCTGGAACTCCATCACCCACCGGCCGTAGCCCGCGCCCATCTGGGTTTCTGCTGCCGGTCGCGGCGTTTGTTTCATGGCGACGCCATGACCCGACCACGCCTGCCCGACCTCGGGTGCCGCGTGGTTCAGGTCGCTGCGCCCGGACTGACCGCTGGTCTCGCTGCGCACCACCCGGTGGCCTGCTCGCTGCGCACCACCCGGTGGCCTGCTCGCTGCGCACAACCGGTGGCCTGCTCGCTGCGCACCACCCGGTGGCCTGCTCGCTGCGCACAACCGGTGGCCTGGGAGGCTCCCGCCGCCCGTCCCCTCACCGGCGGCGGACGGCGGCCCGGAGCAACCACGTGTGGACGGGCATCGCGTGGCTCCGATGCGAGGTCATTGCTCGGCCTTCTCCTCGAAGTGGCGGATCAGGTCGCCGACGCTGCGGAGCCAGCCGCGGACGCGGGCCGGCCAGTCGTTGCCGCCCAGCAGGATGACGGCCTCGCCGCCGAGGAACGACAGGGCGATGAGGCCGGCGACGTCGGTCGGGCGCATCGGGCCGAGCGAGCCGAACCGCTCCTCCGCCTCGCCCGCCACCTGCACCAGCACGAAGAACCACGCCTCGAGCATCGAGGAGACCCTGGCGGCGACCTGCGGATCGGACCAGCCGGCCGCGATCATCTCCTGCAGCACCCGCACGTAGCCGGAGTCGAGATCGTCGTCGAGGAAGTCGCACGCCTGCTCATAGCGCTTCCAGAGGGGGGTCTCGCCACCATACATGCGGACCTGGCGCTCGACGAGCTGCCGATTCTCGTGGTCGAGCAGGGCGAGGATGACACCCTGCTTCCCGCCGAAGTGGTAGTGGATCTGGCTGAGGGGGACCCCTGCCTGGTCGGCGACGCGGCGGGTGGACAGCGCGGCATAGCCGTCGGCGAGCAGGCAGGCCCTCGCGGCTTCGATGATGCGGCCCGCCGTGGTCACCCTGTCCCCTTTCCGCCACCGACTTGTCGGTCGGTCGACCGAATGCTAGCTTACCAACTATCGGTCGGTCGACCGAACGAGGGAGGTGGAGCATGATTCGCAAGATCGCGGTCCTTGTCTACGGCGCGGCGGCATATCTGGCCTTCGTCGCCGCTCTGCTCTACACGATCGGGTTCCTGGCCGGGGTCGCCGTGCCCAAAGGCATCGACGACGGCGCCGTCGGTCCGGCATGGCGGGCGCTGCTCGTCGACGTGGCGTTGCTGGCGCTGTTCGCCGTGCAGCACAGCGTCATGGCCCGACCCTGGTTCAAGCGATGGTGGACCCGCTTCGTGCCGGTCGCGATCGAGCGCAGCACCTATGTCCTGGCGTCGACCGCGGTGCTGGTCCTGCTGCTCTGGCAGTGGCAGCCGCTGCCGGCCACCGTCTGGTCCGTCGGCCCGGCCTGGGGCCGTGGCCTGCTGTGGGCCGCCTATGCGCTCGGCTGGGTGATTCTGCTGCTCAGCACGTTCGCCGTCGGTCATTTCGACCTGTTCGGTGTGCGGCAGGTCCTCGACCGTGCCCGCGACCGTCGTTACAGCGAGCCCGCGTTCCGGGAGCCGTTCATGTATCGGCTGGTCCGAAACCCGTTGATGGTCGGCTTCCTGATCGCCTTCTGGGCGGCCCCGGATCTCAGCGTCGGGCGGCTGGTGTTCGCCCTGGCGTCGACCGGCTACATCATGGTGGGCGTCAGGCTGGAGGAGCACGACCTGCGGCGGCAGCTCGGCGCGCCGTATGAGGACTATCTGCGCCGGGTGCCGCGTTTCGTGCCCCGCCCGCTGCGCTGAGCCGACGGTCGAGGGGAGGCGGGACGCGATGCGGGCACGGCTGGCCGACGCCGAGGGTTTCATCGAGCACGAGGGCGTCAAGATTCACTTCGAGGTGCTCGGGGACGGCGGCCCGACGATCCTGCTGCTGCCGACGTGGACGTTCGTCCACAAGCGGGTCTGGAAGATGCAGGTGGCCTATCTCGCCCGGCACTTCCGGGTCGTCACCTATGACGGGCCGGGCAACGGCCGGTCCGACCGGCCGCTGACACCCAGGGCATATGGGCAGGCGGCCCAGGTCGCCTATGCCCTCGCCGTGCTCGACGCGACCGGCACCGACCGGGCCGTCGTCGTCGCGCTCTCCCGCGCCGTCAACTGGGCGCTCGAGCTGGCCGCGGAGCACCCCGGGCGGGTCCACGGCACGGTCACCATCGGTGCCTCGATCGCGCTCACCCCGCCCGGCCAGGCCCGCGCCGCCTCCGGCGGGCTCGACGACCCGCCCGCGCCCGACCTGCCGCCGTCGTCGGTGCCGCGGCTCGGCACCGACCCGGCCGGCCACTGGCGCAAGTACAACCGGCGCTACTGGCGGTCCGACTTCGACGACTTCGCCTGGTTCTTCATGGGCCAGTGCTTCAGCGAGCAGCACTCGACGAAGGCGATCGAGGACGGTGTCGCCTGGGCGCTGGAGACCACCGGCGCCGTCCTCGACGTCGAGAGCCAGGCCGACCGTCCCGGCCGGGAGGCGCTCGAGGCGTGGTGCGCCGAGCTGACCGGCCCGGTGCTGGTCCTGCACGGCAGCGACGACCGGGTCGTCCCGCTCGCGCGCAGCGAGGCGCTCGCCGAGCTCACCGGCGGCGACCTCGTCGTCATCGACGGCGGCGGGCACATCCCGATCGCCCGCGACCCCGTCCAGGTCAACCTGCTCGTGCGCGGGTTCGCCGACCGGTTCCGCCCGGCCGCGCCGACCCGTCACGTGTGGAGCCGCTGGCAGTCCCGCCCGCAGCGCGTCCTCTACCTGTCCTCGCCGATCGGCCTCGGCCACGCTCGCCGCGACCTGGCGATCGCCGCGAAGCTGCGCGAGCTGCGGCCCGGCGTCCAGATCGACTGGCTCGCCCAGCACCCCGTCACCCGCATGCTCGCCGATGCCGGCGAGCGCGTCCACCCCGCGAGCCGCTTCCTGGCCAACGAGTCCGCGCACGTGGAGAGCGAGTCCGGCGAGCACGACCTGCACTGCTTCGAGGCACTGCGCAGGATGGACGAGATCCTCGTCGCCAACTTCATGGTCTTCCACGACCTGCTCACCGAGGAGCGTTATGACCTGGTGGTCGGCGACGAGGCCTGGGACGTCGACCACTTCCTGCACGAGAATCCTGAGCTGAAGCGCTCGGCGTATGCGTGGCTCACCGACTTCGTCGGCTTCCTGCCGATGCCGTCCGGCGGCGAGCGCGAGGCCCTGGTCGCCGCCGACTACAACGCCGAGATGATCGGTCACATCGCCCGCTACCCGCGCCTGCGCGACCGGTCCGTCTTCGTCGGCGACCCCGACGACGTGATCGACGAGCGCTTCGGCCCCGGCCTGCCCCGCATCCGCGACTGGACGGAGGAGCACTACGACTTCGCCGGCTATGTCACCGGCTCCACCGCCGGGCCCGAGGTTTCGCACGCCGAGCTGCGGGCGTCGCTCGGCTATCGAGACGACGAGCGGGTCTGCATGGTGACCGTCGGCGGGTCAGGCGTCGGCACCCACCTGCTCCGCCTCGTCGCCGCCGCGTTCCCCGAGGCGGCCCGCCGCGTGCCCGGCCTGCGGATGATCCTGGTGACCGGCCCGCGCATCGACCCGTCCACGGTGACAGCCCCGCCCGGCCTGGAGGTCCTGCCCTATGTGCCGTCGCTGGACCGTCACCTCGCGGCGTGCGACCTCGCGGTGGTGCAGGGTGGCCTCACGACCTGCATGGAGCTGACCGCGTCCGGCCGCCCGTTCATCTACGTGCCGCTGCGCAACCACTTCGAGCAGCAGTTCCACGTCACCCACCGCCTCCGCCGCCACGGCGCCGGCCGCAGGATGGACTACGACACCCTGACCCCCGAGACGCTCGCGGCGGCGATCGCGGAGGAGATCGACCGCCCCGTCACCTACCACCCCGTCCCATCTGACGGCGCCACCCGCGCCGCGACCCTGCTCGCCGAGCTCTTCTGACCTTCCACACCTCCGGACGGCGTGCCGCTTTCGCCAAACCCCGAGCAGCGCCGGCGTGCCTGCACGCACCCCCGACCCGTCGAGCCGACAAGCGCCCCACCTGGGAAGGCTTACGAACACGGGTCGACCGTCGACACCTGTCGCCGCGGCCCCGGCCAGTCGTCCCGGCCGCTCGTCGCGGTCGGTCGCGGTTGGTCGTTGCGGCCGGTTGCGGCCGGTCGTCCGGCTGCTCGTTGCGGTCGGTTGCGGTTCGTCGTCGCGGTTGGTCGCCGCGGCCGGTTGCGGTTGGTCGTCGCGGCCCGGTCGTCCGGCTGCTGGTCGCGGTTGGTCGTCGCGGCCCAGTCGTCCGGCTGCTCGTCGCGGTTGGTCGTTGCGGTTGGTCGTCGCGGCCCAGTCGTCCGGCTGCTCGTCGCGGTTGGTCGTTGCGGTCGGTCGTTGCGGTCGGTCGTCTGGCTGCTCGTTGCGGTCGGTCGCCGCGGTCGGTTGCGGTTCGTCGTCGCGGTTGGTCGCCGCGGCCGGTTGCGGTTGGTCGTTGCGGTCGGTCGTCCGGTTGCTGGTCGCGGTTGGTTGTCGCGGTTGGTCGCGGTCGGTCGTCGCGGCTCAGTCGTCCGGCTGCTCGTCGCGGTGGTCGTTGCGGTCGGTCGTCCGGCTGCTCGTCGCGGTTGGCCGTTGCGGCAAGGTCGTCCCGGTCGCTCGCCCCCGGCTGCTGGTCGCGGCTGCTGGTCGCGGTCGCTGGTCGCGGTCGCTTGCCCCGGCTGCTGGTCGCGGCTGCTGGTCGCGGTTGGTCGTCGGGCTCGGTTGTCGCGGCTCGTCGTCCTGGCAAGTCGTCCCGGTCGCTCGCCCCCGGTCGCTCGCCCCCGGTCGCTCGCCCCCGGTCGCTCGCCCCCGGTCGCTCGCCCCGGCTGCTCGTCGCGGTTGCTGGTCGGGATCGGCGATGCGCCGTGGTCCGCGGGCTCGGCTGAGGGAGGAGCGGACGCCGTCACTTCGCGGGGTGGCCCGCCGGGACCGGGCCTGGTCGCCGCGCGGAAAAAGAATCTCGGCGGTCATGTCGAAACGCGGCGGGTCCGTTCGACGCGTTGGTAGCGGCACGGTGAGCGTGCCCCGGTAGGAGGAGATCGACATGTCGTTCCAGGCGTACCTCGACAACATCGAGACCAAGACCGGCAAGACCCCGCGCGAGCTGCTGGCCCTCGCCGCCGAGCGTGGCCTCGACGTCCCGGGTGTGAAGGCGGGGGCGATCGTCGACTGGTTGAAGGAGGACTTCGACCTCGGCCGCGGGCACGCGATGGCGATCGTGGCAGTGATCAAGAACGGTCCGAAGGTCCCGGGCAAGCACGTCGGCACCACCGGAACGCACCGGGACGACAGCGACACCCTCTGGCTCGACGGCAAGGCGACCCGGCCCGGCGGCAAGCGTTGACCGCGGCGATCGAAGAGGCCTGAGCACTGGCACGTGCCGGCGGCGGAGGCGGGAGATCTGCCACGGTGACCACGTGCCGGCCAGGCACGCCCGCAGCTCGTTGCACGGCGGATCGGCGCCTGAGATGTGCGCCGTCCGAGGATGGAGGGCCGGCGAGGGCGAGAATGCGGCGGTGAAGGTCGACAGCGTGTGGTTGCGGGAAGCTGTGCTCGGGGCGACCCGGGCGGTGCTGGGCGGGCTGGCCGGTGACGAGTACTGCGGGTTCGCGCTGTACTCCGATGACGGGGCGATGACCGTGTGCTGCGCGGTCAACACCCGGGAGCACCTCGAGCGGGCGACACCGGCGGACCCGGGCGACGCCGAGTACTGGGAATGGAGCCCGGCGGAGTGGGCCCTGGAAGGCATCGGTGACGAGCATTTCGACGCCATCTGCCGGTCGCTCAGGGACGCCGGGGCGCAGACGCAAGGCGCGGCATTTGTCGAATTTCGCGACATGGTGTTCGAAACCTGCGTTGGGGTGCTGGAAACGCTGATCGAGAAAGAGGAGATCAACAGGAGTGCGGTTGTGGTGTTTGCGGTGTCCGACACCGATGATCTGCGGCGGGAAGTGGCGTGGGCACGGCGGCTGAACTCCGCGGCACGGGCGGAACGGTTCGCCGAATGGATCAACGCAGGCCAAGTTGATCAATGAATCTCGATTGATCCGCATTGACCGTGGTGCAAAGGTCACCGATTGCCATATGGTGGCCTGACCGGCTGCGAGGCCCGCGCCGAATTGGTCAATGGAATGCCGAATTTGCACATGGTGAATGGGACCTGGACAACGGATTCGGGACCGTCATCAAGTCCGCTGCGTCACTTCGGAGGAGCCGTGCATCGCGTCCGTCGGATCGTCACCACGCTGTCGGCAGGGATCCTCCTGACCTCGGCGCTCGTCGCCGTCCCCGTGACCGCATCGGCGGAGCAGGCCGTCGCGTCCGGTGGGTACGCCGCCGTGATCAGGCGCACCAGCTACGGGGTGCCGCACGTGCTGGCCGGCAACGTCGGCAGTGCCGCGTTCGGGCAGGCGTGGGCATACGCGGAGGACCGGTTCTGCGACCTCGCCGACCAGATCGTCAAGGTCCGCAGCGAACGGTCCAAGTGGTTCGGCCCCGGGCCCGACGGCGTCAACCTGGCGACCGACCTCGCGTACCAGTCGCTCGGCCTCGTCGACCGCGCCAGGGACCAGCTCACCCGGCTGCAGCCCGAGGAGCGCGACATCCTCAACGGCTACGTGCGCGGCTTCAACGCCTACCTCGCGGCCACCGGCGCGTCCAGGGTGCCCGGCTGGTGCGCCGGGCAGCCGTGGGTGGCGCCCATCAGCGCTGTCGACGTGCTGGCGTACCAGCGCAACATCGCGCTCCTGGCCAGCGGCGACGCCCTGCTCGGCCCGATCGCCTCGGCGACGCCGCCGGGCAGCCTGACCGCGAAGCCGGCCATCGGCGGCGACGTCACGAAACAGGGGCTCGAGGCGCTCGGCGAGCAGAAGGCGCTGTCCAGCAACGGGTGGGCGCTCGGCGCCGACAAGACGCAGACCGGCAAGGGCATGCTGGTCGGCAACCCGCACTTCCCGTGGGAGGGCGAGCTGCGGTTCTGGGAGTCGCAGCTGACCGTGCCCGGCAGCCTCAACGTGTACGGCGCGAGCCTCGGCGGCCTGCCCGGCGTGCAGATCGGCTTCACCGACAAGGTCGCCTGGACGCACACGATCGCGGAGGGGTCGCGGTTCACGTTCTACTCAGTCGACCTCGTCCCGGGGTCGCCGACCACGTACTACGTCGACGGCCGGCCCGAGGCGATGACGTCGAAGCAGGTGACGATCCGGGTCGGGCAGAGCACGGTGACCCGCACGATGTGGTTCACCCGCTACGGCCCGGTGCTGGACCTGTCCGCGATCGACCCGGCGTTCGGCTGGAGCACGACGACCGCGTACACGTACCGCGACGGCAACATCGACAACGACCGGCTGCTGCGGGTGTGGCTCAACATGGCCCGCGCCACCGACGTGGCCGGGCTGCGCGCCTCCATCGGACGGGACCAGGGCATCCCGTGGGTGAACACGATCGCGACCGACTCGGCCGGCAACGCCTGGTACACCGACTCGTCGCCGACGCCGAACCTGACCGACGCGTCCCTCGCCGAGCTCGCCGCCCATCCGCTCGGCGCGCTCAACGGCAGCGACAGCGCCAACGCGTGGGTCGTCGCGCCGGGGGCGCGCTCGCCGGGGCTGATCCCGTTCGCGCAGCAGCCGCAGCTGCAGCGCCGCGACTACGTGTTCAACGCCAACGACAGCCACTGGGTGCCCAACGCGAACAGGTTCCTGACCGGATTTTCCCCGTTGCAGGGCCTGGAGGGCACGCCGCTGTCGGCGCGCTCCAGGCAGAACCTGAAGCTCATCAACGGCACCGCCAGGTTCGACCTCGCCGGGCTCGGCACCGCGATCCTGTCCGGTGACTCGCTGACCGCCTCGGAGCTGGCCGGCTACGTCGTCGCGTCGTGCCGCGCGCAGGGCACCCGTCCGGTGTCCGTGGACGGTACGCCGGTCGACATCAGCGCCGGCTGCGCCGTGCTCGGCTCGTGGGACCGGCTGTTCGAGCTGCCGAGCCGCGGCGCGGTCCTGTGGCGGGAGACGATCGGCGCGGTCCTCGCCGAGCACCCGGACGCGCTGACGACCGCCGGTCCGCTGTTCGGTGTGCCGTTCAACCCCGCGGACCCGGCGCGGACCCCGCGTGGCGCGCCGGCCGACCCGGCGCCGCTGCTGACCGGTCTGGCCCGGGCGATGCTGCGGATGCGGGCCGTCGGGCTGCCGTTGAACGTGCAGCTGCAGACCGTCCAGTACACGGTGAAGGCCGGCCAGAAGATCCCCGTGCCCGGCTCGACGGAGAACGTCGGCATCGCCAACATGGCGCAGTACGAACCGTTCCCGGGCTCGTCGCGGGAGCCGTTCATGGACCCGGGGACGTTCGTGCCCGGCAGCGACCTGACCGACAAGGGCTACGTCGTCAACTACGGCACGAGTTTCCTGCTGACGCTCGCCTACACGGCGTCGGGCCCGCAGGCGCGCTGCATCCTGACCTTCGGCGAGTCGAGCGATCCCGACCAGACGCTGCTGTGGCGCAACAAGCAGCTGCGCGACTGCCGCTACTCCGAGTCGTCGATCGCGGCCGACCCGAGGCTGACCGTCAAGACCGTGTGGGGGTGACCGGCCGGCGCCGCCGATCACCCTCAGGTCATCCTTGTCGCCGCGGATCCGTCGGTACGGTGGGGAGGATGACGGTTGGAGCACCGGTCATCTTCGGGTTCGACGGATCCGTCGCGTCGGCGCGGGCCGTGCGCGACGCGGCGCCGCTGCTCGGGCCCCGGCACGCGCTCGTCGTCACGGTCTGGGAGCCCGGCCGGCGCTTCGAGGTGGCGACCCTGCCGGTCACCGGGCTGGAGATGCCGCCGACCGTGCTGGACCTGCGCAGCGCGATCGAGGCGGACTCGGCGGCGTACGACGCCGCCAAGCAGACGGCCCGGCACGGGGCGGTGCTGGCCCGGGAGGCGGGCTTCCTCGGCGTCACCGGCCTCGCCGTCGCCGACGACATGACCGTCGCCGAGACGTTGCTGCGCATCGCCCGCGAGCGCGACAGCCCCGGCATCGTCGTCGGCGCCCACGGGCACCGCAAGCTCAGCGAGCTGCTGCTCGGCAGTACCTCGGACACCCTCGTCCACAAGTCGGACCGCCCGGTCGTCGTGGTCCGCGCCCACGCCGCGGGCTAGGTCGTCCCGCCGGGCCGGAGGGTGCCAGACTTGGGGGCATGGGTCTGTACACACTCGAGACGGCGCGCGCGGAGCTCGCCCGGTTGCGGCCGCTGCTCGACGAGCTCATCACCGTGCGGGCGGACGCGACCGAGCTCGCGGCGGCGCTCGCACCCGGCGGTGAGCCGACCGAGCTGGGCGGGCTGCCGGAGTGGAAGGCCCGCTCGGCGCGGTTCGACGAGCTGGTGACGTCGCTGCAGGAGGCCGACGTGCAGATCAAGGGCGTGGCGCCGCTGCTGCTGGACTTCCCGTCGTCGGTCGACGGCGTGCCGGTCCTGCTGTGCTGGCTCGAGGGGGACGCGGACCTGGCCTGGTTCCACCGCGCCGACCTGGGTTTCGCCGGCCGCCGCCCGCTGTAGTCACGGCACGGCCCGGTCCACGACGACCTCGTAGACCATGTCGGTGGTGATGGAGCCGACCCGGGCGAGCTCCGAGGTGATGCGGGCCAGGTCCGGCATGTCAGCGGCCAGGATCTCCGCCACGTAGCAGGCCTCGCCGGTCACCCGCACGCACCGCACGATCTGCGGCTCCCGTGCCAGGACGCCGGCGACCTTGTCGAAGAGGGCGCCGTGGACCTTCATCCGGACGACGGCCCGCAGCGGCAGGCCCAGCGCGACCGGGTCGACCCTGGCCGTGTAGCCGGTGATGACGCCGCGCTCCTCCAGGCTCTTCAGCCGCGCCCGGGTCGCCGACACGCCGAGGTGGATCGCGGCGGCGAGGGTGGTCAGCGACGCGCGGGCGTCCCGCTGCACCGCCGCGAGCAGCTGCCGATCGACCTCGTCGAGCCCGGGTGCGGTCATCGCGGCAGGCTACCGCAGATTCTGCGGCGGACCGGCCGGGATGCCGCACGAACGTGCTGCACCGGGGTCCGTGCGGGCCGTAGCGTCGTTGCCGTGCTTGATTTCGTGTACGTCGACGTGTTCGCCGCGACGCCGCTCACCGGTGCGCCGCTGACCCTCGTGACCGACGCCGACGGTGTCACCGACGACCAGATGCGGGCCGTCGCCCGCGAGTTCAACCAGTCCGAGACGACGTTCGTGCAGCGGCCGACCCTGCCCGGCACGACGCGGCGGCTGCGCTCCTTCACGCCGACCGGGCAGGAGGTGTACGGCGCCGGCCACAACGCCCTCGGTGCGTGGCTGTGGCTCGCCTCGACCGGTGAGCTCGAGGTCCACGACGAGGCCACCTACACCCAGCACATCGGCGACGTCGTGTACCCGGTGCACGTGCGCCGCGACGGTGACCGGGTCGTCGTCACGATGGAGCAGGCGCCGCCGGTGTTCGGTGCCGTCGTCACCGACCGGGCCGGGCTGGCCGCCGCGCTCGGGCTGGGTCCGGACGACCTCGTCGCGGACCGGCCGGCGCAGGTGGTGTCGACCGGGGCCGGGCACCTGCTCGTACCCGTCCGCTCGCGGGACGCCGTCGACCGGGCCGCGCCGGACGGCGCCCGCCTCACCGCGGCACTGCGCGAGGTCGACGGGGAGGGCTGCTACCTGTACACGGCCGACACGGACGCCACCGCGTACGCGCGGTTCTTCAACCCGGCGATGGGTATCTGGGAGGACCCGGCGACGGGCACCGCCGCCGGGCCGCTGGCCGCGTTCCTTGCCGGCGGCGGCGACCTCGTCGCCGTCATCGAACAGGGACACTCGATGGGCCGGCCGAGCCGCATCACCGTGACCGTCACCGGCACCCGGGTGCAGGTCAGCGGCTCCGGCCTGGTCGTCGCCCGCGGCACGATGATGCTTCCGGAGGCTTCGTGACGACACCGCTGGACGAGCAGTTCCTGCGCAGGGCGATCGAGCTGGCGGTCCGGGCCAGGGCGGCCGGCGAGGCGCCGTTCGGGTCGCTGCTCGTCGGCCCCGGCGGCGACGTCCTCGCCGAGGACCACAACACCGTCCTGTCCGACGGCGACATCAGCGCCCACCCGGAGCTGAAGCTCACCCGCTGGGCCGCCCGCAACCTGACCCCGGACGTCGCCGCCGGCACCACGCTGTACACCAGCTGCCAACCGTGCGGCATGTGCACCGGCGCCATCGACCGCTCCGGCCTCGGCCGGGTCGTCTACGCCCTGTCCGCCGCCCAGCTCGACGCCTTGAAGCCCGGCGGCGGCTTCCCCGCCGTGCCGCAGGATGGCCCGTTCCTGCTGGACGCGGCGAGGGCGGCCGTCGACGGCTACTACACGTGACCGCACCCGGCGGGCGTCAGTCGTCGAGGTCCACGCCCTTGGCGAGGGCCAGATCGACGGCCTTCTTCGCCTGGTCCGGGTCCGTGACCACCGGGGTCAGGAGCTTGGACAGGGCTTCCAGGCCGGCGCGGTCCGTGCCGTACGCGCAGAACATCCCGGCCTCGGGGTCGTAGGAGAAGCGGCCCGCGAGCGCCGGCTCCTCGGTGTCGACCAGCAGCCGGGCGATCGCGGCCCAGAAGTAGCCGTGCGGCTCGTGGCCGAGGGACTGCAGGACGCCGTCGACGGCGGTGGTGCCCGCGTTCAGCAGCAGCGAGTACTTGCCGGGCGAGGTCTCGATCAGGCGCAGAGGGTTCATGGGCGCATCCTGGCAGGCTCGTCAGCGGGGCGACGGAAGAGGGTCGCCCTGGCGGACGAGGCCGCTCTGGTACGCCAGGACGACCAGCTGGGCCCGGTCGCGGACGTTGAGTTTCGTCATCGCGCGGTTCACGTGGGTCTTCGCGGTCAGGGGCGACACGAACAGGTGCGCGGCGATGTCGTCGTTGGACAGGCCGTGGGCGACGAGGACGAGGACCTCGCGTTCCCGGTCGGTGAGCAGGTCCAGGGCGGGCAGGACGTCCTGCGCGCCCGGGCGCAGCGTGGTCAGGAAGCGGCTGACCAGGCCGCGGGTGGCGCGGGGGGACAGCAGGGACTCGCCGCCGGCGACGACCCTGATCGCGTGCAGCAGGTCCGCCGGGGCGACGCCCTTGCCGAGGAAGCCGCTGGCGCCCGCCTGCAGGGCCAGGACCACGTTGTCGTCGGTCTCGAAGGTGGTGAGGACGAGGATGCGCACGCCGGCGAGGTTGTCGTCGGCGCCGATGCGGCGGGTGGCCTCCAGGCCGTCCATGCGGGGCATGCGGATGTCCATGAGGACGACGTCGGCGCGGGCGGTGCGGGCCAGGTCCACGGCCTCGCGGCCGTCGGCGGCCTCGGCGACGACCTCGAACCCGGGCTCCGAGTCGATGATCATCTTGAAGCCGGCGCGAATGAGGGCCTGGTCGTCGGCGAGCAGGACGCGGATGGTCATGACGGCAGGACCGCGTGGACGCGGAAGAGACCGGCGGCGACCGGGCACGCGGTCACGGTGCCGCCGGCGGCGGCCGCCCGCTCGCGCATGCCGAGCAGCCCGTACCCGGAGCCCGCCGAGGGAGCGGCCGGCGCGATCCGGTTGCTGACCGAGAGCACCACGTCGGACGGGGTGTACTCGACGACCAGGTCGGCCGGGCCGTCGCCGTACCGGTGCGCGTTCGTCAGGGCCTCCTGCACGATGCGGTACGCCGCGAGATCCACCATCGCGGGAAGGTCCCGTGCCTCGCCGACCTGCCGGTGCCGCACCCCGAACCCGGTCGTCGACAGCGTGGCGAGCAGCTCCGGCAGGTGCGCCAGGCCCGGGGTCGGCTCCGAGGACCCGCTGTCGGGCTCGTCGGCGCCGCGCAGGACCCCGACCACCGACTGGATCTCCTTCAGCACCGTGTCGGACGCCTCGCGGATGTGGTTGAGGACCGGCCCGACCTGCTCCGGCCGGCGCTGCAGGACGTGCGCGGCGGCACCGGCCTGCACGCTGATGACCGCGATGTGGTGCGCCACCACGTCGTGCAGCTCCCGGGCGATGCGCAGGCGCTCGTCCATGACCCGGCGGCGGGCCTCGTCCTCGCGGGTCTGTTCGGCGCGGCGGGCGCGCTCCTCGACCTCGGCGACGTACGCCCGGTGCGAGCGGGCCGCGTCGCCGACCGCGGCGGCCATGAAGATCCACGCGAAGATGCCGAGCGTCTCGCCCCGCCACCAGTCCCCGGCGGCGACGACCAGCCCGGTCAGGTAGACGATGCTGGAGGCGGCCACCGCGCACAGCCAGCCCTTGCGCCGGTCGGTGTGCGCGGCGATCGAGTACGTGATGACGCCGAGCGCGACGATCAGCCCGGGGTTGCTGACGCCCTGCAGGATCGCGCCGACGGTCGCGAGGGTGGCGATGCCGAGCGCTTCGAGGGGGCGCAGCCGGCGGATGAGCACGGCGACGAACGCCACGCCAGCGACCAGCACGTCACCGGCGGTGGCCCGGTCGTCGGCGGCGGCGCGCAGCACCGCGAACGCCAGGACCAGCGCGAGCAGCATGTCCAGCAGGAGAGGCCTGCCGGCGATCTGCTTCCACACCCCGCTACCGTCCATCACCCTGCACCGTACGCGGCGGGGAGCCCGCGCGGCGTCGTCCGGCCGCGGTACCCGCCACCGGCGCGGATACCACGCCCGTGGTAGGCCGGAGCCTGCGCCGGGACGACGCTTTCCGGCGCGCGGAGCTCGAGTGTTGAGCGCATGGCTACCTACCTGTACCGGCTCGGCAGGCTGAGCTTCCGCCGACGGAAGCTGGTCCTCGCGCTGTGGCTGGCCCTGATCGCGGCCCTCGGCGTCGGCGCGGCCACCCTGTCCGGACCGACGGCCGGCACGTTCGAGATCCCGGGCACGCAGGCCCAGCAGGCCCAGGACCTGCTCGCCCAGCGCTTCCCGCAGGCGGGTGCCGGCGGCGCGCAGGCCCGGGTGGTGTTCGCCGCGCCGGAGGGGGAGCGGCTCACCGACCCGGACAACGCCGCCGCCGTCGAGCGGACCGTCACCGCGCTGAAGGCCGGTGGGCACGTCGCCACCGTCAGCGACCCGCTGCGCGGCACCGTCAACGCCGCCGGCACCGTCGCGTACGCGCAGGTGACCTACACCGTCGCGCCGATCGGCATGACCGACGACGACCGTGAGCGGCTGGTCGCGGCGGCCGGGACCGGGCGCGCCGCGGGACTGACGGTGGAGATCGGCGGCGACGCGCTGCAGGCGCCCGCCGAGCAGGGGATCGCCGAGGTGGTCGGCCTGCTCATCGCCGCGCTCGTCCTGCTGGTCACCCTCGGCTCGCTGGTGTCCGCGGGCCTGCCGCTGCTGACCGCGCTGCTCGGCGTCGGCGCGGCGATGGCCGGCATCCAGATCGTCACCGGCTTCGCCGACATCAGCAGCAGCACGCCGACCCTCGCGCTGATGCTCGGCATCGCCGTCGCCATCGACTACGCGCTGTTCATAGTCTCGCGCTTCCGGCACGAGATCGCCCTGGGCAGGGAGGGCGTCGAGGCGGCCGGGCGGGCGGTGGGCACGGCCGGGTCCGCGGTCACGTTCGCCGGGCTCACGGTCGTCATCGCGCTCGGCGCCCTCGCGGTCGTCAACATCCCGGTCCTCACCCAGATGGGGCTCGCCGCGTCCGGCGCCGTCATCGTCGCGGTCCTCATCGCGCTGACCCTGCTGCCGGCCCTGCTCGGGTTCGCCGGGCAGCGCGTCCTGAAGGGCCGGAAGATCAGCGACGGCGGCACCATGGGACGGAAGTGGGCGCTGCTCGTCACCCGGCGGCCGCTCGTGACCCTGGCCGTGACGGTCGCCGGTCTCGTCGCCGTCGCCGTCCCGGTCCTCGACATGCGGCTGGGCCTGCCCGGGGACAACCTGGCCGGGCCGCAGACGACGCAGCGCAAGGCGTACGACATGCTCACCGACGGCTTCGGTCCCGGCTTCAACGGGCCGCTGCTCGTCGTCGTCGACGCCGCCGGCAGCCCGGACCCGGCCGCCGCCGCGACCACCGCGGCCGGGAGCATCGCGCGGCTGCCCGGTGTCGTCACCGTCAGCCCGCCGGTGCTCAACCCGGCCGGCGACACCGCGATCCTGCAGGTCGTCCCGGCGACCGCGCCGGACGCCGCGCAGACCACCGACCTCGTGCACGCCATCCGGGGCCTCGCGCCGGCCGGCGGCGCGACCCTCGCGGTCACCGGCACGACCGCCGTCAACATCGACATCTCGGCGAAGATGGGCTCGGCGCTCGGCCCGTACCTCGCGGTCATCGTCGTGCTCGCGTTCCTGCTGCTGACGCTGCTGTTCCGGTCGCTGCTGGTGCCGTTGAAGGCGATCGGCGGGTTCCTGCTCAGCGTCGCCGCCACGTTCGGCGCGGTCGTCGCCGTGTTCCAGTGGGGCTGGCTCGCCGGCCTCATCGGCGTCGAGCAGACGGGCCCGATCGTCAGCCTGCTGCCCGTCATCCTCATCGGCATCGTGTTCGGCCTCGCGATGGACTACGAGGTGTTCCTCGTCAGCCGGATGCGGGAGGAGCACGTGCACGGCGCCGCGCCCGGCGACGCCGTCGTCAACGGGTTCAGCCACGGCGCGCGGGTCGTCACGGCCGCCGCGATCATCATGATCAGCGTGTTCTCCGGCTTCGTCCTGTCCCCCGAACCCATGATCAAGTCGATCGGGTTCGCCCTGGCGGCCGCGATCCTCTTCGACGCGTTCGTCGTGCGGATGACCCTGGTGCCGGCGGTCATGATGCTGCTCGGCAGGCGGGCGTGGGCGCTGCCGGGCCGGCTCGACCGGCTCCTGCCCGACGTGGACGTCGAGGGCGAGCGGCTGAACGCCGGCGAGCCCGCGCCACCCAGGGCGCTCGTCAGTGCCGGAACTGCCGCTCGATGAGCTCGAGCAGCGCCGCGTGGGTCGCCTGATCCGCGGCGGCGAGGAGGCCGCCGGCCCCGGTGTGCAGCGGCTGCCCGCGCAGCCCGGTCACCACGCAGCCGGCGGCCTCGCACAGCGCGACGCCCGCCGCGAAGTGCACGCTGTCGCGCAGGTCGCCGTCGTACACGTACGCGGCCCGGCGGCCCGCCGCCACCCACGCGAGGGCGAGGCTCGTCGACACGACCCGTGGCCGGAAGCGTTCGCCGAACGCCGGATCCGCGAGGAGCCGCGCGGGGTGGAAGGCGGGGGCGTTCGGGTGCGGCGGGTCGAGGTCGACGTCCACGAGGGTCGTCTGCGGCGTCGGTACCAGCGGCGCGTCCGACCCGGAGCTGCGCACCCGGGCCTGCCCGTCGAAGGCCCAGAACACCTCCCCGGCGAACGGGTCGGCGGACACCGCCACCGGGGTGCCCTCCGGGGTGCGCAGCGCCACGTTGACGCAGACGAGCATCGCGCCGGCGGCGTAGTTGAGCGTCCCGCACAACGGGTCGACCATCCACGTGCGGTCCCCGCCGCCGGTGCGGCCGGACTCCTCGCCGAGCAGGGCGTCGCCGGGCCGGGCGGCGCGCAGCACGCCGAGGATCGCCCGCTCCGCCTCAAGGTCGGCGGCGGTCGCGAAGTCGCCGCCGCCCTTCGCGTAGTGCTCCAGCCGGGTCCCGAAACGGGAACGGACCACCGCCGCGCCCGCTTCGGCGGCGGCGATGGCCAGCTCCAGGTCGTCGATCGTCACCGTCAGACGATAGCCGGGGCGACCGCCGCGGGGTCCTGGGCGATCGGCGCGCCGCCCCGCGCCCGCAGGGCGAGACCCGCGGCGCCCAGGATCGTGACGGCGAGGGCACCCGCCACGAGCAGCGTCCCGGCGTCGGGTTCGAGCAGCGGCTGGCCGCGCAGCGCCTGCCAGGTCAGCAGGGCGATGAGGCCGCCGTACCCGAGCGCCGCCGCCCGCACGAGCCCGCGCGCCACCCGCTGCGAGGCGAGCACCCCGCCGGGCCGGCGCCGGGCGGCCGCGGCGAGCAGCAGCGCCAGCAGCGGCAGCGCCTGCAGCGCGTGGATGCCGACGAAGTGCGGGATGCGCAGGTCCCCGCCGGTCGTCGACCAGCCGGTCACCGGCATCGCCGGGCCGCCGTCGGCGACGCCGACGCTGTGCGCGCCGATCGTGCCGACCACCTCGCCCCGCTCGAGGGCGGCGTCCTGCTCGTCGGTCGGGGTCGTCATGAGGAACGCGACCAGCATCCCGGCGAGCGACAGCGCGAACCCGAGCCGCGCCGCGGACTTCAGCACCGGGTCGCCGCCGCGCTGGACCGCCACCACGATCGCGACGACGAGGCTCGCCGTCCACAGCACCACGACCATGTTGCCCATCAGCGACCACACGGTCTCGTCGAACGGGGTGCTGTTGTTGAAGTGGCTCGGCCGCCCCCGCACCGCCTGGAGCACGACGAGGGTCATCTCGGCGGCCGACGCGACCGCGACGACCGTCCCGGCCCACCAGCCGGTCCGGCGCGCGCGGCGGGCGTGCCGTAACAGCCAGGCGAGGGTCACCGCGTACACGCCGAGCGACACACCGAACTTGAAGGGCTTGAGCCAGGCGGGGCTGCCGGCGACGAGCCGGTCGTCGACGAGGATCCCGGCGAGGGACACGAGGGTCACGGCACCCATCGCCGCCGCGAACCACAGCAGCGGGCGGTGCCATCGGAGGGGCTGCGGACCGGTCATGGTGGACATGGCCCTACGGTCCCAATCCGGGCCGCCCGGCACAGGCCCGCCGCCCCCCGTCTTCCGCGTCCCGCCATCCCCAGACGGCGTGCTGGGGCTGTCCCTACCTCCGCGGGGTCAGCAGGTCGGCGACGAAGGCGAACGCGGCCGGGACGACCGTGCTCCAGTAGCCGAAGTTGTGCCTGCCGCGGGTGTACGAACCGGCGGCGGGCGGCTCCGGGAGGTGGTCCTGAAGGGCGCGGACCGGCGGGTAGTAGGGGTCGTCGCGGCCGCACCACAACCCGACCGGGGTGCCCAGGAGCGCGTCGGCGGCGGTGAACACGTCGTCGCCGGGCGCGACCGCGGGGGAGAACGCGGCGACCGCGCGAGCGAACCCGGGGAACGTCTCCGCGAGCAGCAGCGCCCCGGCGCCGCCCATCGACCAGCCCCACAGCGCGATCCGGCCCGTGTCGAACCCCCGCTCGGCGCACCACGTGGGAAGCTCCTCGTGCACCATCCGCCGCGGGTCGTCCGCTCCCGAAGGACGCCAGGCGAGGCGGTCGCCGGCCGCGCCCGCGAGCACGAACGGTGCAGCGCCGTCCTCGACGGCCGCGGTCAGGAACCGGCCGAGGCCGAGGGCGGGGAAGTCGCGGGGCGCCTTCGACCCGCCGTGCAGGACGAAGCACACCGGCAGCCCGCGGCCGTCGCCGTGCCCGGCCGGGACGCTCGTGTAGAAGTCGACGGTCCTGCCCCGCGCGGCCGAGTGCCGGCGCTCGAGCCGTTCGTCGCCGGCCGCGACGTCCGGCACGACCGCTGCCGGGCCGGTCCCGCCGAACAACCGCCCGGCGAGCGCCGCGCCGAACCCGGCGTGGCCGGCGAGATAGAGCCCACCGCCGGTCGCCGCCGCCGTGACGGCGACGCCCGCGGCGCCGGTGAGCAGGAGTCGTCGGCGCAATGCGGTCACCCCGTGTCGTGTCGTGGCCTCCCCGGTTGCGGCGGCTCTGCCTGTACCAACGACGCAGCGGCGGTCAGGTCCGCGTCCGGGGGCACCGGATCGCACGACGGCTCAGTGGTAGAAGCCGATGATGCCCTTCTGCTCGGCGGCGGCTCCGGCGGTCCAGGCGGCGAGCGCGCGGACCTCGTCGGACGTGCCGTTGCGCAGCGGCTCGGCGGCGGCCGCGACCTCGTCCGCCGTCCAGTAGCCGATGGCGGGGAAGTCGTCCGGCGGCGGGAAGCTGACCGGCGCGCCCCGGAAGATCAGGTCCGACATGCTGATCCCGGCGCCGGTCTCCTTGACCGCGGGGTCGACGGTACTGTCCAAATAGGACGACGGGCACGGGTAGAAGAGGCTGTTGTCGAGGAACCTGCCGGAGAACTCGACCATGTACTTGAACCCGTAGCCGTACAGGTGGCCGGGCAGGGTCTTGTCGCCGCCCATGACGAGGTGCTCGATCGCCGTGAACACCGACGGCGCGCCGCGCTCGCTGGAGCAGTCGAGGTCGTCGTTGAGCCGCGCGATGTCCGTGCGGAACCTGCCGCAGATCGCCCGCCGCATCTGGTTGTCGCCGCTGCCGCACAACGCGGTCAGCTTGTCGATGTCCACCCGGTAGGCCATCACGCCGTAACCCATGGAACCCCCTCGTCCTGTCGTGCGCCGACGGTACCCCGCGCCGGCGGGTCAGCCCGAGGCCAGGGCGGGACGGGCCTGGCGGGCCAGCGCCCAGCGCCACGCCAGCTGGACGGCCAGGGTGGCCGCGACGGCGACCGTGAACGTCAGTGGCGTGCCGAGGCGCTCGACGAGCACGGCGACGATCAGGCAGAACACGGCGAAGCCGAGCAGCCCCTGCGGGACGCCGCGCAGCGTGCGCACCGCGCCGCCGGTGCCCTGCCGGGCGAGGACGAAGGCGGCCACGACGCTCGTCGCGATGGGGAACGGGGCGAGCACGCCGGTCAGCGCCGGGCCGACCGTGGCGGCGGCGGTGGTCACGGCCACGACCAGGGCGGCCGTGGCGAGGGAGCGGCCCGGCAGGTCCCACCACGGCCACCCGGTCGCCGCCGGGGAGTCCGTCGCCGGCTCGGGCGGGAACACGCGGAGCGCGAGCCAGGCGGTGGCCAGTACCACCGCGAAACCGAGGAACGGGGGGACGCTCAGCCGGGCGAGCACCAGGTCGAGGGCGAGGGTCACGAGCCACGCCACGGACAGCGAGCCGGCCCAGCCGAGCCGGCGCGAGCACCACGCGAACACGACCGTGAACACCGCCAGGGACACCAGCCCGAGCAGCGCCGACGAGGCGGCGCGGGCGCCGAAGCGCGGGCCCTGCTCCACGCAGGTGACGAGGAGGATCGGGCCGGCCACGATCGGCAGCGCGACGAGGGTGCCGGCGACGGCGGCGCCCCACCGGCGGCCGGCGAGCGACGAGCCGACGACGAGCAGCGGGGCGAGCAGCAGTTTCAGCAGCAGCGCCACCGTCACGCGCGGCCCTCCTGCTCGGCCTCGACGGCCGTGTTCCAGTCGCGCTTGGCGGCCTGCCAGCCGTCCTCGTCGTGGCCGAGCCGCCAGTACCCGGAGATCGACAGCCGGTCCAGCGGCACGCCCCGGTCGAGACGCAGGTGGCGGCGGAGCTCCTTGACGAAGCCGGCCTCGCCGTGGACGAACGCGTGGACGTCGTCGCCGTGCCACGTGACGCCGGTGACGGCCTCGACGAGGGCCTCGCCGATGGGGCGGTCGCCGCGGCGCAGCCACGTCACGCCGGCGATCTTCTGCTCCTCGCGGGCGTCGGCGACCTCGACGAACGCCTCCGCGACGGCGCCTTCGGGGAGGCGCTCCATCGCGACCGCGATCGCCGGCAGGGCGCTCTCGTCGCCGGCGAGGAGGTGCCAGCCGGCCGCCGGGTCGGGCGAGTACTTGCCGCCGGGCCCGCCGAACGACAGCTCGTCGCCGGGCCGGGCGTTGACCGCCCACTGCGCGGCGAGGCCGCTGTCGCCGTGGATGACGAAGTCGAGGGTCAGCTCACGCGTCGACGGGTCCCAGTCACGCACCGTGTAGGTCCGGGTGACCGGCCACTGCTCGCGCGGGAACTCGGCCCGGATCGTGGCGAGGTCGAACGGCCGCGGGTAGACGACCCCGGCGGCCGGGAACATCAGCTTCACGTAATGGTCGGTGTGCTGCCCGGCGTCGAACCTGGCGAGCCCGTCGCCGCCGAGCACCACCCGGTGCATGTTCGGGGTGAGGCGCTCGGTGCGCACCACCCGCCCGGTGTGTGCCTGCGGTGCCCGCCGCGCCGGTTGCTCTGCCATCACACGCCAACGGTATACGCCCCGCGGAGCACCGGTTGTCCGTCCGCGGCGGCGGCACCGGCACCGGCAATTCTGAAAGGGACTTTCACATCGGACCGATCCATGGCATTGTGAAAGTGTCTTTCAGAGTTTGGGGGAGTGGCATGGGGCGTGAGGCGCGGCGGACGGTCACCGAGCCGGAGGCGTTGCGGGCGCTGGCCCACCCCGTCCGCTATGAGCTGCTCAACCACCTCATCGCCGAAGGGGCCGCCACCGCGTCGCAGTGCGCGCGGGCCGTCGGGGACACCCCGTCCAACTGCAGCTACCACCTGCGCGCCCTGGCGAAGGCCGGGCTCGTCGCGCCCGACGGGTCCGCGGACGGCCGGGAGCGGCCCTGGCGGGCGCTCGTCACCGGCTTCGACGTGCCGCCCGGCGCGGACCCCGGGTCCCCGGCCGGCCGGCAGGCGGCGCTGATCGCGGCCCTCGCCGTCCAGCGGGACCAGCGGCTCGTCCGGGGGTGGATGGAGCGCCGCGACCGGGCGCCCGCGCAGTGGCGCGACGCCGACCACTACGGGCTCTACACGCTGCGGCTCACCCCTGCCGAGCTGCGCGAGCTCGGCGACCGGATCGACGCCCTCGTCCGGCCGTACATCGCGGCGACCCGCGACGACGCACCCGCCGGCGCCGAGGCGGTCCACCTCGGCTTCCACGGATTCCCGATCAGCACCGACGAGGAGGCGCCAGATGCGACAGCTCCTGCGGCACCGTGACTTCCGCCGGCTGTGGCTGGCCGGACTCATCTCCGACACCGGTGACTGGCTGCTCCTGGTCGCCCTGCCGATCCTCGTGTACCAGCTGACCGGCTCGCCCCTGCAGACGTCCTATGCGTTCCTGATCGAGCTGGCGCCGGCGGTCCTCCTCGGGCCCCTGGCGGGACATCTCGCGGACCGCTGGGACCGCCGGCGGCTCCTGGCCGGCATCGCGGTGGTCCAGGCCGTCGCCCTCCTGCCGCTGCTGCTCGTCAAGGACCGCGGCGACCTGCCCGTCCTGTACGCCGTCATCGCCGTCGAGGCGGCCATGCTCACCATGTTCGGCCCGGCCAAGAACGCGCTGCTGCCGACCCTGGTGCCGGCCGGTGAGCTGGTGCCGGCGAACGCGCTGATCGGGCTCGGCCAGAACGCCGGGCGCCTCGCGGGCGGGCCGCTCGGCGGGCTGCTCCTCGCGCTGAGCGGCCTGCCGGTGATCGTCGCCGTCGACCTGGTCACCTTCATCGCGGCCGCGGCCCTCATCGCCGGCGTGCGGAGCACCTCCAGCGGGGCCGGGGCGAAGGCCGCCGCCGGGACGCGCCGCGCCGGCAGCCGGAGGATCCGGGCCGGCCTCGGCATCGCCGTCCTGGCCGGCGCCGCGCAGGGCATCTTCGTCGTCCTGTTCGTCGTCTGGGTCGCCCGCGAGCTCGGCGGCGGCGCGGCCGAGACCGGGCTGCTGCGCGGGGTCCAGGCCATCGGCGCCGTCGCGCTGGGCCTGCTCCTCGCCGCCGCCCCGCGCACCCCCGGCCCCGGCACCCTCATCGCGGCGGGCGCCGGCGCGTTCGGCGTGCTGTCCCTCGCCGTGTGGAACGGCCCGGCGCTGACCACCGCCCTGCCGGTCTACGTCACGCTGTTCATCCTCGTCGGCGCGCCCGGCGTGGTCATGCTCACCGGGCTGACCAGCCTGCTGCAGCAGGAGACGACCGACAGCACGCGCGGCAGGGTGTTCGGCGTCTTCGGCGCGGTCTACGAGGGCAGCAGCGGCGCCGGGATGCTCGCCGCCGGCGTCCTGGCCGACCGGATCGGCATCATGCCCATGCTCAACCTGCAGGCCGCCCTGTACCTCGCGGCCGGAGCGGCCGCCCTCGTGACGCTGAACGCAAATTGGTCCGGACCTGTTATCCGGAAACCCGCCCGCCGGGAGGGCGTCGTTCACCCTCATTGATTTCGATGCGTTGCAACGTGACCCCCACCCGGAGGTATCCGATGCAACGATCGATCCTGGCCGGCGCCCTCGCGACCGGCCTGGCGCTCACCGGCGCCGTGTCCGTCGCCGCGCCCGCCCACGCCGCCGCGCCGGCGAAGAAGCTCCTGGTCGTCGGCATGGACGGGCTCAACTGGGCCAACGTCGTCGCCGCGAACGCGCCCAACCTCGACGCGCTCGCCGCGGCCGGCACGCTCGGTGAGAGCCTCGTGTACTGCCCGGGCGTCGCCGCCTCCTCCAGCGGCCCGGGCTGGTCGACGATCGCGACCGGCGTCTTCCCCGACAAGCACGGCGTGAAGGACAACAGCTTCGCGGGCAAGCAGTACGGCACCTACCCCGACTTCCTGACCCGCCTCGAGAGCGCCAACCCGGCATACCGCACCTACTCGGCGGTCGACTGGGCGGTGCTGCACACACAGGGCGCGTTCGGCGCCGCGATCGACACGCGGGTCACGTTCAACGGCGACTCCGAGGGCTACGTCAGCGCCGACGTGAAGATCACCAACGACGCGGTCAACCGCCTGCGCAACGAGAACCCGGACGCGTCCTTCGTCTACCTGGGCAACACCGACGTCGTCGCGCACAGCAGCGGCACCGGCACGGCGTACACGGCGGCCATCGAGAAGCAGGACCAGCAGCTCGGACAGTTGCTCGCCGCGATCTCGGCCCGGCCCACGTACGGCAGCGAGGACTGGCTGATCATGGTCACCACCGACCACGGCCACGCGGTCCCCGGCGGCGGCCACGGCGGCTGCGGCATCGACGAGCGCCGCACGTTCGTCCTCGCCAAGGGCGCGGGCGTCGCGGCCGGCGCACGCCCGATCGACACGCGCCTCGCCGACGTCGCGTCGACCGCGCTCGCCCACTTCGGCGTCTCCGCGCCCCTGGACGGCAAGCCCGTCTCCGTCCGCTCCGCCGACGCGTTCGACACCCTCGCGCCGTCGCTGCGGACCCGGGTCGACGAGACCGGCATCCCCGCGACCCTGAAGGGTTGGACGCCGGCCGCACCGACCGGCTGGACCGTCGACCGCAGCCGCATGCCCGCCGGCGGCGTCACCGAATGGCGCGGCTGGAGCTTCGCCACCGACGAGTTCTGGAGCCGCGCCCAGACCGGCCAGGAGCGGGAGAACGCGCTGCGCACCCGGGGCGTGTTCGCGGTCGCCGACTCCGACGAGTTCAACGACAAGTCCGGCGGCACCAGCTTCGACTCGACGCTGACCTCGCCGCAGTACACCGTCACCGCCGGCGCCACGGTCCGGCTCAACTTCGTGACCCACTACCGGCAGGAAGGCGCGCAGAAGGCCGACGTCCTCGTCTCCTTCAACGGCGGCGCCGACGTCCTCGTCAAGCGGTACACCGCCGACGCGCGGGCCAAGGTCGAGTCACTGCCGGTGACCGTCCCGTCCGGCGCGACCCGCATGGTCGTCAAGTTCCGCTACTACGACGCCAACAACAACTGGTACTGGGTCATCGACGACCTTCGCGTCGCCTGACCCTCCCGCGGGGCCCTCACGCTGGTGGGGGCCCCGCGCACACCGGGTAGGGTCGCCGGGTGACGATCAGTGCGGTCCGCGGCGGCGTCCCCGAGCACGGCCGGGTGCCGAAGTACTACGCGGTCAAACGCCAACTGCTCAACCTCCTCGCCGAACTGGGCGAAGGGGCGCTGCTGCCCGCCGAACGCGAGCTGGCCGCCGCCTACGGGGTGGCCCGGTCCACGCTGCGCCAGGCGATCTCCGAGCTGACCCTGGAAGGCCGGCTGCGCGCCTACCGGGGCCGGGGCACGTTCGTCGCGGCGCCGAAGCTCATCCAGCCGCTCTCGCTGGTCTCCTACACCGAGGCGCTGCACGAGATGGGCCACCGGCCGGGCCGGCGTCTCGTCACCGCCGAGCTTCTCCCCGCCGGCGTTGCCCTGGCGGACGACCTGCGGATCGACCCGGACGACGAGGTGCTGCACCTGGAGCGGGTGCTGCTCGTGGACGACGAGCCGCTCGGCCTGGAGAGCACCTACCTGCCGGCGGGCCGCTTCCCGGACCTGATGGACGGGTTCGACGCGACGGGCTCGCTCTACCGGCACGTCCGCACCCGCTACGGCATCACGTACGCCGAGGCCACCGAACGCATCGAGACGGTCCTCGCCACCCCGCGGGACGCGTTGCTCATCGCCGCCAACCCGGCCCTGCCGATGCTGCTCATGCAGCGCGTCTCCTACGACGCCGGCGGCGTGCCGATCGAGCGGGTGCGGTCCCTCTACCGCGGCGACCGCATCGGCTTCGTCACCCACCTCCGCGCGACGTGACCCCTTCGCCCGCCGCCCCGTAGTCTCGCCGGTCGCTGCTCGGTTCGCCGGCCGCCCCGTGGTTTCGCCGGTCGCTGTTCGGTTCGCCGGCCGCCCCGTGGTTTCGCCGGTCGCTGTTCGGTTCGCCGGCCGCCCCGTGGTCTCGCCGGTCGTCGCTCCCGTTCGCCCGCCGATGGTCGTGCCCCGGCGTCCGGCCGGATCAGGTGTTCGCGATGGCGGCCGGATCAGGTGTTCGCGATGGCGGCCGGGACGGTGTCGAGGGTGATGCCGAACGTGTCGCGGTACACGGCGAGGATCTCCGCGTCGTCCTCGATCGTGCGTTCGGTGCGCTCGGCGCCGCTGGTGGTGATGAGCGTCCGGCCGCTGAGCGTGACCCGGCCGGTGTCCGTGACGATCGAGCAGGTCAGCTTCCGCGTGAAGTTCGACGTCGGCGAGGTGCGGTGCCACCATGCGAGCGGCGTGAAGTCGAACAGCTCATACGGCCGCTGGTCCAGCAGATACTCCCAGCTGCCGTCGCCGCGCACCGCCAGGTCGGGCCCGTCGGGCAGCACCTCGAACACCCCGGCCGGGTCGTGCTGCGGGCCGGTGACGTCCATCCGCAGCGGCAGCTGGGCGAACTTCCCGAACCCGACGTCGACCAGATACGGCGCGTCCAGCTGGACCCGCAGCGCCATGTGGTCCATCGGCACCCCGAACCGCCGCCCCGTCCACACCCGGCACGAGTGCAGCGTCACGTCATAGCCCAGGTCGGTCAGCAGCGCCGCGAACGCGCCGTTGAGCTCGTAGCAGAAGCCGCCGCGCCGCCGGTCGACGACCTTCGCGACGAGCGCGGCGGGCCTCAGCACGATCTCCTCGCCGAGATGGACGCTCAGGTTCTCGAACGGCACCGCCATCAGGTGCGCCTGCTGCAGCGCACGCAGCGCGGCGAGGTCGGCGACCTCCGGGCGCGGGACACCGAGCCGGGCGAGGTAGGAGTCCATCGGGTCAGCCTACGTCGCGCTCACGCGACCCTGATCCGCCACAGCGCGAGCGCGGCGAGCAGGAGCGCCGCCGCGCCGTACAGCAGCGACTCCAGCCATTGGAAGCGCCAATACCGCTCGCCCGGGTGGTACGCGACGTCGACGTGCAGGTCCATCGCGGCGAGGCACTGCGCCATGACGTCGAACTGGCCCGAGAGGCAGCCGTGGTACCGGTCGGGATCCACCGTCCTGCCGTCGGCGGTCAGCAGCCGGCTGGTCTCCACGACCCACGCGTCCGGCGCGCTGAGCCCTTCCACGTCCGCCTGCTCGCCGAGGAAGCTCAGACCCCGGATGACGTCCGCCGTCATGACCTGCGAGCCGTGCACCGGCGCGGCGAGGTGCGGCCGGACGGTCGTCGGCACCGCGACCTGCACTGCGGCGAACACCAGCGCCGTCAACGCCATCGCCGGCACGGTGCGCCGCAGCACCAGTCCCAGCAGGGCGCCCAGGACGACGCCGCAGCAGGTGTACGCCACCGGCACCACATTCCGGGTGCCGAACCTGACAGCGGTGAACCGGTCCGCCGCGACCGCGTCGAACGGGCTCGCCGCCCACGTCAGCAGCACGGAGAACAGTCCCGTGACGGCCGCCGCGGCGGCGGTGACGACGGCCAGCCGCACCACCAGCCAGCGGCGCCGGGACACGCTCTGGTTCCACACGAGCCGATGCGTGCCCGACTCCAGCTCCCGCGCGATGAGCGGTGCGCCCCAGAACATGCCGAGCAGCGCCGGGGTCACCACCAGCAGCGCGTCCACGAGATGCAGCCTGCCCTCGAACCGTGACCGGAACCCGCGCAGCGCCTGCCCGCACGCGTCGCCGCACCGGGCGACGGCGTCGTCGTGCCCGTCGCGGATCTGCAACCCGAGGACGACGAGACCGACGGCGACGACGGCGACCGCCGCCCCGGTCACCAGCAGCTGCGCGCGCAACTGCCGCCATGCCAGCCACGTCATCGCACACCTCCACGCAGGTAGCTCAGGACAAGCTCCTCCAGCCGGACCGGACCCGCCCCGCTGCCCTGGTTGTGGGCGTCGAGCAGGGCGGTGACGTCCCCGGCGAGCCGCACCCGGCCGTCGGCGAGGACGATGACGTGGTCGCAGACCCGCTCGACGTCCGACAGCAGGTGCGACGACAGGATCGCCGTCGCCCCGAGCTCCGTCACCGACTCGACCAACGTGCGCAGGAACCCGTCCCGCGCGAGCGGGTCGAGGGCGGCGACGGGCTCGTCGAGGATGAGCAGCTCGGGCCGCTTCGCCGCGGCGACGGTCAGCGCCAGCTGGGCGCGCTGCCCACCGGAGAGCCGCCCGGCGCGCTGCCGTGGGTCGAGGCCGGTCGCCGCGACCCGCCGCCGCGCGAACGCGGCGTCCCAGCCAGGGTTGAGCTTCTCGCCGAGCCGCAGGTGGTCGGCGACGGACAGGGCGGCGTAGACAGGTGTGTCCTGTGCGACGAACCCGACCCGCTCCAGCTGCGTCCCGGGGCGCGCGCCGAGCACCGTCACCCGCCCGGCCGTTGGCCCGATCAGACCGCAGGCGAGCTGCAACAACGTCGACTTGCCGGCGCCGTTGGGCCCCACGAGACCGACGACCCGGCCCGCCGGCACCCGCAGCGTGCAGTCGGCCAGGGCGGTGCGTCGCCCATACCTTCTGGTGAGGCCCTCGGTCTCGAGGGCGGAAGTGAACATGCGGCAATCGTCGCGAGGTGCCGGCGCCCGCACATTGGTCAAGAGACGGGTCGCATCAACCCTACTTTTGACCGGTACGCAAGACCCGCGCCACTCTTAGGCTTGCCGCTGTGAGGTTCGTCGGCAACATCGGGCTCGCCGCCGCGCTCGCCACACTCGTGGCCGGCACGGCGGTCGCCATCGCGGCCAGCTGGAGCGGGGCCTACTTCCTGCCCGGCGCCGCCGCAGGACTGCTCGCCGGCACAGCCGCCCTGCTGCGGCACAGGATCGGCCCGGGCGGCGCTCCGGCGGACGGCTCCGCCGGCGTCCGGAGCCGGCTGCGCGCCGCGACCGCCGGGCTGCTCGTCGCGGCCGTCGCCGTGGTGGCGGCGCACCTGGCCGAGCTGCCCGCCGAGCCCGCGCCGGCGGTGTCGCTCGCCATCGCCGTGCTGATCGGATCCGTGGCACGGGTCGCCTCCCTGCGAGCCGCGGCCGGGGTCGCCGTCGCGGCGCTCACGGTCGTCGGTGCCGGCGCGGCCAGCCGGCCCGGCGAGTCGGGAGCGTTCGCGGTGACGATGTTCGGGCTGCTCGCCTGGAGCGGCGGGGTGCTCGGCGGGGTGGGCCTGCGCCTGCTCGACGCGCGCCGCACCGCCGCCGTGGAGGAGGTCCGCAGGGACGAGCGGCTCTCCATCGCCCGGGAGCTGCACGACGTGGTCGCCCATCACGTCACCGGGATCATCGTGCAGGCCCAGGCGGCGCAGCTGGTGGCCCGCAAGGACCCGGCAAAGGCGGGGGAGTCCCTCGCCGGGATCGAGGCGGCCGGCGCCGAGGCCCTCGCCGCGGTCCGCAGAGCCGTCGGGCTGCTGCGCGACGACGACGGCGACGAGGGAGGCTGGGGCGTGTCGGCCGCCCCCGAGCGGATCACCGACCTCGTGCGACGGTTCGAAGGGGTGGGCCCGGCCGTGCACCTGGAGGTGACGCCGCACGGGGACCACTGGCCGCCAGGGGTGACCGGCGCGGTCCACCGGATCGTGCAGGAGTCGCTGACCAACGTGGCCCGCCACGCCACCCACGCCCGCAACGTCACCGTCGAGCTGTCCGAAGTGGACGGTTCGGTGGAGATCCTCGTCGCCGACGACGGCGCCGGCGGCCAGCTCCCCACCCACAGCGGATACGGCATCGTCGGCATGCGCGAGCGCGTCGAGGCACTCGGCGGCCACCTGTCAGCGGGCCCCACCCCGTCCGGCGGCTGGCAGGTCCACGGCACCGTCCCCCTGACGCCTCCACGATGACACCACAACGATCGGTTTCTCCTGTGCAGGCGAGCCGCGACCATCGACAGCACCTCGCTCCGGCGTCCGCGGTGGTGGCTTGCTCCGGCGTCGGCGGTGGTGTGCCGGCGTCCGGCGCGGTTCCGCCGAGGGGATGCGACGACTGCGCGAAAAGGCGTTCGACGGTTCCTCGCTTGCGGGCGGGGCGTGGCCGTCGGTGGTGGCCTTGCCCGGCGTCGGCGCTGGTCTGCGGGTGCCCGGCACGGTCCGGCGGCAGGGGAAGCCGTGACTTCGCGAACGGGGCGGGGCGCTTGGCGAGGGTGCGATGAGGTTCAAGGTGGTGGGGGTGCGGTGAGGCTCGGAGTGGCGGTAGGAGCGCGATGACGATCCGGGTGTTGATCGCTGACGATCAGGCGATGATTCGTGGCGGGCTGCGGATGATTCTCGAGGACCAGCCGGACATTGCAGTGGTCGCGGAGGCTGACAACGGCATCACGGCGGTCGAGCTCGCGCGGCGGCTGCGGCCCGATGTGTCGCTCGTCGACATCCGGATGCCCGGCGCTGACGGGCTCGAGGTAACGAGGGCGCTCGCCGGGCCGGGGGTCGCTGATCCGTTGCGGGTTGTCGTCGTCACCACGTTCGACCTGGACGAGTATGTCTACGGGGCGATCCGTGGCGGTGCCGCCGGGTTTCTGCTGAAGGACGCGGGGCCGGCGTTGCTGGTCGAGGCGGTGCGGGCGGCGCACGCCGGGGACGCGCTCATCTCGCCGTCGGTGACGGTGCGGCTGCTGCGGCGGATGGCGGTGCCGGCCGGGTCGGCGAAGGCCGCGAAACCGTTGACGGACAGGGAGACCGACGTGGTCCGGTCGATCGCCCGCGGGCGCACCAACCTGGAGGTCGCCGCTGAGCTGTTCATCTCGTTGAGCACCGTGAAGAGCCACGTGTCGGGCATTCAGACGAAGCTCGGCCTGCGCAACCGGGTCGAGATCGCCGCCTGGGCGTGGGAGCACGGTGTCGTCACCGGCCCAGCATGACGACCCGCGGCGGGTGTCAGAGGTCGGCGATGACCAGGCGGTAGCCGCCGTCGAACTCGGCCAGGTCGAGGAGGTCGCGGTAGCGGTCGTGCCAGGTGCCGGCGGTCAGGTCCGCGGCGAGCCGCTCCAGGCCCGGGCGCAGCACGTCGTCGCCGACCTGGGAGAGCATGGACATGCCGGCGCGGACGAGTGGGTCGAGGTAGGCGTCGGGGCGTCGCCAGAAGGCCGCGCCGAAACCGTCGGTGCAGTCGTGGGGGACCAGGACCGGTTCGACGCGGGCGCCGCCGAGCAGTTCGGCGATCCGGGCGGGCGGGACGGCGCGGGTGTCGTCGAGGGCGGCGGCCTGCGGGAGGTAGTCCTTGACGAGCCAGAAGGTGCGGGTGACGGACTGGTCCCAGGTGAGGACGACGACCCGGTGACGGGCGACCCGGCGCAGTTCGGCGATGCCCGCTTCGAGGTCGGTCCAGTGGTGCACGGTCAGCAGGGCCATGACGGCGTCGACCGCGTCGTCGGCGATCGGGAGCGCCTCGGCGCGGGCACGCACCACCGGCGCGGAGCCCGCAGGGCGCTGACCGATCATCACCTGACTCGGCTCCACCGCGAACACCGCAGAGACCGCGGACGCCGCGGACGCCGTGAATTCGGCGGATGCCGCGGACGCCGTGAATTCGGCGGATGCCGCGGACGCCGTGAAATCCGCGGATGCCGCGGACGCCGTGAAATCCGCGGATGCCGCGGACGCCGTGAAATCCGCGGATGCCGCGGACGCCGTGAAATCGGCGGATGCCGCGGACGCCGTGAAATCCGCGGATGCCGCGGACGCCGTGAAATCGGCGGATGCCGCGGACGCCGTGAAATCCGCGAACACCCCGGGCACCGCAAGCACGGCGGACGCCGCGGGGACGGCCGGGACCGGCCCGGCCGATGTGGGCGGTTCGTAGGCGCCGGTGCCCGCGCCGACGTTCAGGACCGTGCGGGCGTCGCCGAGCACGGCGGTGATGTGGGCGCCGATCCGCGGGTCGGGGCGGCGGGTCGTCGTGTACGTCGTGCCGATGGTGTCGTAGACGGTCACCCGCGCAGTATGGCAAGCCGTCTGTAGGATCTGCTGCCGTGTCGACGGTGCGGCGGGCCGCCGCCCTCATCGTGCTGGCCGGCGTCCGGGACGTCGAAGGGTTCGAGCTCGACCTGGCCGCTCGCACCCTGGCGGCGGGCTGGAGCGGCGACATCCGTGAGCTGCTCGACGCGACCGGTGCCGTCATGGCGCTGCGGGCCGCCGCCGGCACCGGGCAGGGCGACCGGTATCCGCAGCTCGGGTACCTCCTCGCCGTCGAGCGGGAGCTTGCCGGGCGAGGGGTCGCGGTGCTGTGCCGGGAGGTCGACCGGCCGCCGTACGGGCTGCGCGGCCGGCTCACGGTCGACCTGGCGCGGGCGGCCGGCGCGCATCCGGGGACGCGGACGTTCGCGGCCGAATGGAGCAGCGAACGCGGCTGGACGACGGTGACCGAGGCCGCCGTACGGCGCAGCCGGCACTGGTACGACGGGCTGCTGCCCGACCCGCCGGCCGTGGCGGACAGGATCGTCCGGCATCTCGACGGTGAGCCGGCGGTGCCGCCGCGGCGGGCGTGGCGGTACACCGGCGGGCAGCTCCTCGAGGCACTCGGCGCGCATCAGGCCGACGACGTGCCGGTGGTGTGCCGCACCGACCCGGACTGGCGGCAGGAGCTCTTCCGGCGGCGGCTGCTGATGTACGACCCACCGCCCGTCCCTCTGGTCGGCGCCGAGGTGCACCTGCCGGGCCTTCCGGCCGACCGGCGACGGGTCGTCGAGGTGCTCCCGCGGCCGCCCGGCGACGAGGACCTCTACTGGGTCCGCCTGGAAGGGTCCGACTTCCCGATCAGCTGGGACGCCTCCTGGCGCCATCTTGAATAACTCTTAGGAGTTGCAACCGTACGGAGCGTTACGATGCGGGTGGGCGGGAAACGGTACCTGAGACGTCACCGCCGACTCTGGAGGACTTCATCATGCGCGCCGCATTGATCCGGCTCTGTGCCCTGCCCGCTGCCGCCGCCCTCGTCGCCTCGGGTGTCACCAGCCCGGCGATGGCCGCGGGTCCACGCCTGTCGAGCCAGGACCGGGCGTTCGTCGCGGAGGCGGGGCACGCGGGCGCGTTCGAGGTCGCCGCGGGCCGGCTCGCCGCGCAGCAGGCGCACCTCAAGGAGCTCCGCACGTTCGGCAACCGGATGGTCACCGACCACACCAAGGCCGGTGCCGAGCTGAAGAAGCTCGGCGACGACCTCGGACTGGACGTCCCGGGCTCGCCGGACGAGCACCAGAAGGCGATCCTCGCCATCCTCGAGACCACGATGGGCCCGGTCTTCGACTGCTCCTACGCGCCGACGGAGTACATCGACCACGTCGCCGCGATCGGTGCCTTCGAGAAGGAGGCGGAGCAGGGGCGAAACTCGAAGCTGCGGTCGTTCGCCCGGGAGGCGCTGCCGCTGCTGCGCGAGCACCGGGAGATGATCGCCGGCACCCTCGACGACGTCCGCTGCACCGCCCCAGTACCGCTGCCGAGGCCGCTCCCGACGAACCCGACGCTGCCCGCGCCGATCCCGACGAACCCGGCGCTGCCGGCACCGATGCCGACGAACCCGGCGCTGCCCGCGCCGATCCCGACCCTGCCGACGCTGATCCCGACGATGCCGACGCCGATCCCGACGGTCCCCGGAGACTGACCGCCCGGGAGGCGGGCCAAAACGGCGACCCACCAAAGAACGGCGACCCACCAAGAAGAGCAAACCGCCAGCACGGCAAGCCGCCAGCGCGGACCGCGCCGGGCCGGGAAACCGGCCCGGCGTCAGCCGTGCGGAGAACGGATGGTCAGGCGACCGTCACCGGGTGGGCGACCACCGCGTCGAACAGGTATCCGAGGGTGTTGAACGGCGTCACGTCCGGCTGGCCGGCGCCCGTCACGTCGACCGCGCGGGCCCGCAATGTGTAGGCGCCCGGGCCTGACGGGCGCCAGCGGTACGTCCACTGCTGCCACGCCCCGCCGCGCCGTCCGTGCTCGGCCGCGGGGTGCCAGGACGTGCCGCCGTCGGTGCTGACCTCGACCCGGCGGATCGGGCCGTTGCCGGACCACGACCTGCCGTGCAGCACATGGGTCCGGCCGCCGGTGAGCGTCGCCTCCCACGGCAGCTCGAACGCGCTCTTCACCACCTGCCGGCCGAGCAGCTGCCCCTCGGCGGGGTAGCCGGGCCCGAAGTAGCGGTAGAACTGGGTGTTCCACGGCGAGTAGAGCGGCGCGGTCGACACCTCGATGCGGCCCACCCATTTGATGGCCGCGATCCCGATCCAGCCGGGCACCACGACCCGCACCGGATGCCCGTGGTCCGCGGGGAGCGGTTCGCCGTTCATCTCGTACGCCAGGATCACGTCGTGCATCGCCTTGGCGACCGGCAGGGGGCGGCGGACCCGGCCCAGGTTGACGCCGCCGGTGACCCACTCGTCGTCGAGGCCCTCGGGCAGCACGTCGACCGCGTCGGGGCGGATCCCGGCGCGGTGCAGGACGGTGGAGAGCCGCACGCCGCGCCACTTGGCGACGCCGACGGCGCCGAGCTTCCACGCGGTGCCGCTGACGGTCTGCCCCTGCTGGGTGGTGAAGAAGCTGCGGCCGTTGCCCGTGCATTCGATCGCCGCGTCGTACGTCACCTGCGGCAGGCGGCGCAGGTCCCGCAGCGACAGCTCGACCGGCCCGTGCCGCAGCCCGTCACCGAAGAGCTGCAGGCGCCACGTCTCGGCGTCGATCTCGGGTGTACTGGTGTGGTTGCGCACGAAGAACCGGTCGGCGGGCGTGTAATAGCCCTGCCCCGCCATGGCTTCCCACCGGGTCTCGGCGTTCGTGCCGTAGGGGTAGAACAGCTCCGGCGGCAGCGGCTTCCGGATGGGCCCGGCGGGTTCCGCGGCGGCGGCGGGGGTGGCGGCGGCGAGGGGCACGGCCGAGGCGGCGGCCGCGACGGCACCCAGGCGCAGCAGATGCCGGCGGGAGAAGCCGCGCGCGTCGGCCTCACCTGCCAGCCACTGCCGCGACCCTCATGTACGCCGTGGCAGCACCGTCGGCCAGTGCTGCCACGACCACCATCAACATCAACGGCGGCGTCGTCGGGCGCACGTTCGACGGCGTCGGCGCCATCAGCGGTGGTGGCGGCAACTCCCGGTTGCTGATCGACTATCCGGAGCCGCAGCGCTCCCAGATCCTCGACTACCTGTTCAAGCCCGGCTACGGCGCCCAGGTGCAGCTGCTGAAGCTGGAGATCGGCGGCGACGCCAACTCCACCGACGGGTCCGAGCCGTCGCACCAGCACGTGCGCGGCGACGTGAACTGCAACGTGGGCTACGAGTTCTGGCTCGGCGAGCAGGCCGTCGCCCGCAACCCGGGCATCAAGCTGGTGGCGTTGCCGTGGGCGGCGCCCGGCTGGATCGGCAACGGCAACTTCTGGTCCCAGGACATGATCGACTACGACGTCTCGTGGTTGAACTGCGCCAAGGGTCACGGCCTGAACATCAGCTACCTCGGCGGCTGGAACGAGCGCGGCCACGACAGCACCTGGTACAAGAACCTGCGGTCGGCCTGATGGACGCCGGTTCGCCGTGGTCCGGCTCGTACCGCGTCGGCAAGAACCTGTGGGCGAACGCGCACTACGGCCAGTTCACCGCGCCCGGCTGGAAGTACCTGAACAGCTCCGCCAGCGGCTACCTCGGCGGGAACCGGGCCAACGGCAGCTACGTGTCGCTGAAGTCGCCGAACAACACAGACTACTCGACGATCTACGAGACCAGCGGGACCACGTCGACGCAGACGGTCAACGTGACGGTGTCCGGCGGCCTGAGCACCGGCACGGTCCGCGTCTGGTCCACCGACATGGGCTCGTCGGACCCGTCGACGTCCTTCGTCCGGCAGGCCGACATCAACCCGGTCAACGGCTCGTACAGCCTCACCATGCAGCCGAACCGGATCTACACCCTGACCACCACGTCCGGGCAGGGCAAGGGCACCGCGGCGAGCCCGGCGACCCGCGGGCTGGCGCTGCCCTACACCGACAGCTTCGACGGTTACGCGACGCGGAAGTCGCCGCGGTACTTCGAGGACATGCAGGGCTCCTACGAGACCCGCGGCTGCGCCGCCGGTCGCGCCGGCACGTGCCTGCAGCAGGTCGCGCCGACCCGGCCGATCAACTGGCAGGACGACAGCGACGCCTTCACCCTCGTCGGCGACCCGGCCTGGGCCGACTACACCGTCAGCCTCGACGTCGACATGCAGCAGGCCGGCACGGTGACGCTGCTCGGCCGGGCGGGCACGCAGAAGCGGCCGCAGCGCAACCAGGCCGCGTACCAGCTGCGGGTCAGCGACACCGGCGCGTGGTCGATCGCGAAGAACTCCACCGGCGGCGTCCTGACCACGCTCACCTCCGGCACCCGCGCGGCGCTGGGCCTCAACACGTGGCACAACCTGAAGCTCGGCTTCTCCGGCAACCGGATCACCGCCACCGCCGACGGCGTCACGCTGGGCAGCGTCACCGACAGCACGTTCGTCAGCGGCCAGGCCGGCATCGGCGTCGTCGGCTACCAGACCGACCAGTTCGACAACCTGAGCGTCACCGCGAACGCCCCCGGCAGCTACGGCGGCGTCCTCAAGGGCCAGGAGTCCGGGCTCTGCGTCGACGTGCCCGGCGGTGCCACCGCCAACGGCACCGCCGTCAACCTGTGGAACTGCACCGGCGGGGGCAACCAGAGCTGGACGCTGACCCCTTCCCGGCAGCTGCAGGTGTACGGCGACAAGTGCCTGGACGTGAACGGCGGCGGGACCGCGGACGGCACCGTCGTGCAGATTTGGGACTGCAACACGTCAGGCGCGCAGCAGTGGACCGTCGACGCCGGCGGCGCCGTCGTCAACACCGGCTCCGGCAAGTGCCTCGACGCGATTGGGCACGGCACCACCAACGGCACCGGCCTGGTCGTCTGGGGCTGCAACGGCGGACCCAACCAGCGCTGGGCCCGCGCCGACATCGACGGCGTCCTGCGCGGCACCGAGTCCGGCAAGTGCGTCGACGTGCCCGCCATCAGCCAGGCCAACGGCACCCGCCCGGCGCTGTGGGACTGCAACGGCGGCACCAACCAGGCGTGGACGTCGACGGCGAACAACGCGTTGAAGGTCTACGACACCAAGTGCCTGGAGGCCGCCGGCGGCGGCACCGCCGACAACACCCCGGTGCAGATCTGGGACTGCAACGGCTCCGCCGCCCAGCAGTGGCAGGTCCGCTCCGACGGCGCCGTCATCAACACCGGCTCCGGCAAGTGCCTCGACGTCGTCGGGCACGGCACCGCCAACAACACGCAGTTCGTCATCTGGCCCTGCAACGGCGCCGCGAACCAGAAGTTCGCCCGCGCCTGAACCCAGAAGCACCGTCCCGGGTGTGCGCCGCCACGCCCGGGACGCGCCCATCCGAGCCAAGGAGGACCGCCATGCCCCGAAAGCGCATCACCGCAGCGCTAGCGCTCATGCTGGCCGGCGCCATGACCGTGGTGGCGCCGGCCGTCGCCCACGCCGAGTCCAACGGCGGGGTGAGGGTCATGCCGCTCGGCGACTCGATCACCGACGGCTTCAACGTCCAGGGCGGCTACCGGATCGGCCTGTGGCAGCGGCTCGCGAACGCGGGTATCGCCACCGACTTCGTCGGCTCCGGCTTCAACGGTCCCGCGTCGCTCGGCGACCACGACCACGAGGGCCACTCCGGCTGGCGGATCGACGACCTCGACCGCAACGTCGTCGGCTGGATCCAGGCCGCGAACCCGCGCACGGTGCTGCTGCACATCGGTACCAACGACATCGGCCAGAACTACGACGTGCCGAACGCGCCCGCCCGGCTGTCCGCGCTCATCGACAAGATCCGGGCGAACGCGCCGCAGGCGCACATCTTCGTCGCGCAGATCACCCCGCTGGGCAACGCCGCCAACGAGGCGAAGGTCAACACGTTCAACGCCGCCATCCCCGGGATCGTGGCGCAGAAGGGGCCGCTGACGCACCTGGTGGACATGCACACCGGCTTCACGGTCGCCGGTGACATCGCCGACGGCATCCACCCCAACGCGGCCGGCTACGACAAGATGGCGGCCCGCTGGTTCGCGGCGCTGCAGGCCGCTTCCGGCAGCCTCAGCACGCTGGCGACCCCGCCGGTCGGCAGCGCGGCGCTGCTGTCCAACCCGCAGTCGAAGCGCTGCCTCGACGTGTACGGCGGTGGCAACGCGGCCGGCACCCAGACCCTCATCTGGGACTGCCACGCCGGCGCCAACCAGCGCTGGACCCGCACCGCCGCCGGTGAGCTGCGGGTGTACGGCGACCGCTGCCTCGACGTGAACGGCAACGCGACCGCCAACGGCACGAAGGTGCAGATCTGGACCTGCAACGGCGGCGCGAACCAGCGCTTCACGTTCAACGCCAACGGCTCCATCGTCGGCGCCGGGTCCGGCAAGTGCGTCGACGTGAACGGCAACGGCACGGCCAACGGCACCCTGGTCCAGCTGTGGGAGTGCAACGGCTCGGGCGCCCAGGTCTGGTCCGCCCGTTGAGCGGCCGGCCCGCCCTTCGCGAGAAGGGCGGGCCCACCTGGGAAGCTCAGTTTCCGAGGGTGACGTGGAAGAGCTTTTCGTTGCTGTTGTTGGGGATGCTGTCTTTGTCGCCGGTGGTGCTGGTGGTGAGCCAGAGTCCGCCGTCGGGTGCGGGTTCGACGGTACGGAGCCTGCCGTAGGTGCCGGTGAAGTAGGCCTGGACGTTGGTCAACGTGGTGCCGGTGATGACGGCGCGGTACATGCGGGTGCCGCGTTCGCAGGCGATGTAGAGCACGTCGCGGACGACGGCGATGCCGGAGCAGGAGGCGTCGGCGGTGGGATAGGTGCGTTTGGGGGCGATGTAGCCGGTGGTGCCGCAGGTGCCGGTGGTGCCTTCGCAGGCGGGCCAGCCGTAGTTGCCGCCCTTGGTGATCAAATTGGTTTCGTCCATGACGGCGTTGCCGAATTCTTGTTCCCAGAGGCGGCCTTGGGAGTCGAACGCGAGGCCTTGTGGGTTGCGGTGGCCGTAGGACCAGACGTAGTTGCCGTACGGGTTGTCTGATGGGACCGAACCGTCGGGGTTGAGGCGGAGGATTTTGCCGTTGAGGCTGTTGAGGTTCTGGGCGTTGTCGCCGTTCTGCGCGTCGCCGGTCGACGCGTAGAGCTTCCCGTCCGGACCGAACCGCAGCCGGCCACCGTCGTGGAACTTGTTCCGCAGAATCCCCTGCAGCAGGATCTGTTCGCTGCTGGTGTTCAGGGTGCCGTTCTCGTACTTGATCCGCACGATCCGGTTGTCCGTCGGCGACGTGTGCATGATGTACAGCCAGTGATCGGATGCGTAGTTGGCGGAGATGGCGAGGCCGAGGAGGCCGCCCTCACCGTCGGTGTTCTGCACGTTCGGCACCGTCCCGATGCTGCTCTTCGCACCCGTCGCGGGGTTGAGACGGACGATGTCGTGGGCGTCGCGGCGGGTGTAGAGGATCGTGCCGTCGGGGAGAGTGGTCAGGCCCCACGGGATGTCGGTGTCGGTGCCGATCTGCGTCACGGCGCAGACGGAGCTGCCGCAGGCGGCGCCGGTGGTGACGGTGGCGGTGTTACTGCGCGGGGACACGTTGCCCTGCGCGTCCCGCGCGACGACCTGATACGCGTAGGCGCGGTTCGCGGCGAGGGCACTGTCGACGAAGGTGGTGGCGGGGGTGGTGGTGGCGGTGCCGGTGATCGTGCCGACCTTCACGTTGTCGCGGTAGACGTCATAGGCGCGGACCTGGATGTTGTCCGTCGCGGCGGTCCACCGCAGGGTGACCGTGGTCCCGGCGGCGGTCCCGGACAGGCCGGTGGGTGCGGTTGGTGGGGTGGTGTCGGCCTGGCACTGCGGGGGTGTGATCGGCACCGTCGTGCTGGCCTGGGAGACGTTCCCGGCGGCGTCGCGGGCGTTCACGTACAGACCCCACGTCACGCCCGGCACGACGGTCAGGTCGGTGGACAGGGAGGTGACGGACTTCATCAGCTGCCCGTCGTGGAAGACGTCGTAGAACGCCACTCCGACGTTGTCGGTGGAGGCGTTCCACGCGAACGTGACCGCGTCGCAGACGAGGTTGCTGACCCGCGGGCTGCCGGGCACCGATGGTGGTTGGGTGTCACCGGCCGTCGTCGTCCACCGCTGGTTGCTCTGGCCGTTGCACGTCCACATCGCGACCGGGGTGCTGTTGGCGGTCGCGGCGCCGGTCACGTCCAGACACAACCCCGACTGCACGCCGGTGATCGTCCCGTCGGTGTTGATCCGCCACTTCTGGTTCTGCCCGCCGTTACAGGTGTAGATCTGCGCCACCGCCGGCGCGGTCGTGTCGTTGCCCGCGACGTCGAGGCACTTCGGGGAGTCGTAGACCCGCAACTCCTGGGCGGCGGTGTAGGTCCAGGCCTGGTTCGCCTGACCGTTGCAGTCATAGATGTTGACCAGAGCCTTGTCCGTCTGTGACTGACCGACCACGTCCAGGCACCGCCCGGACGCCGCGCTCTTCACCGGCGAACCGACCGCTGCCTCGGCGGGGGCGCGGGCCACGACGGTGACCACGGTGATCACCGTGGCGGCGGCGACCGTCGCCGCGAGGAGTCGTTTCGGGATTCGCATCATTGCCTCCGGGGGGATGTTTTCCCGCAAAATCCCATCGAAGAGGCGAAATAGGTGCGTGTCAACGTCGTCAGGCGCCCCGGGAACGCATTTAAGACGCATTTCAGGCCGGCCTCAGGTGGGTGAGCCCGTCACCGTGCGTGGGGCTTCCGTGGACCGCGCCCGCCATGAGCCGATACGGTCGACATCATGACCACCTACTCGGGACCTGCGACGCTGATCCTCGACACCGGGGCACGGGTGACCGGCATGGCGTCGCTGAACACCAACAACCGCGGCAACCTCAACGGATGGAGCGGCACGTTCCGTCCCAACGAGGTCAGCACGGAGGTCCGGGAGGCCACCGGAGGGCAGATCGAGCTGCCGTACGAGCAGATCGGCACGGTGGCCGTCACCAACGTGCGACGGCTCCTGGCGACCCAGGTGCTGATGTCGCTGACCGGTAGCGGCCCAGCGCCGTTCTGATCGTTTCCGGTCAGCCTCGTGTTCAGCCCCGCATCAGGTCGTTGAACCGGTGCGTGAAGCCGACCTCGTCGGGGCGCTGCGCGTCGCGGCGCGCGGCCGCCGCCGGCACCAGGATCTCGACCTCGTCGGTGGCGAGCACCGCCATGGTCTGCGCCAGGTAGTCCGCGAGCGGCATCGCCCGCGGGTCGGTGAGGTTCACCTCCATCAGGTGGGTCTGCGTGTACGGCGGCGCGATCTCCAGCACCCTCACCGACGTGTCCAGCAGCCGGTAGCGCAACGCCAGGGTGTAGGAGTGCAGGGCGGCCTTCGTCGCGGAGTACAGCGTCGAGGAGGCGAGCGGCGCGTAGCCGAGCATCGAGCTGACATTGACGATGGTCGCCGCCGGCAGGGCCCGCAGATGCGTCATGAATGCCGAGTTCAGCCGGATCGGGCCGAGCAGGTTCGTGGCGACGATCGCGGTGAGCCGCTCGTCGTCGATCGGCTCGGCGGGGTCGTCGCCGAACATGATCCCGGCATTGTTGACCACGACGTTCAGGTCCGGGTACGTGGCGATCAGCGCCGGCACGACGACCGCGATCGACGCCGGGTCGGACACGTCGAGCCGCACCCAGCGCATGCCGGGGTTGGCGGCGGCGACCTCCTCCAGGACGTCGGCCCGCCGGCCGGCGACGATGACCGTGTTGCCGCGGCGGTGCAGCTCCTCGGCCAGCCCGCGGCCGATGCCGGTGCCGCCGCCGGTGATGAGGACGGTGTTGCCGGTGAGCTTCATGCGGCTCCGTTCGCTTGCTGGCGCACGTACGCCTCGAAGGTGGTCGGCGGGCGGCCCAGCAGCCAGGTGAGCACGTTGGGGTTGCCCACGAAGTCGTGGCTGCTGTACCGCTCGGTGATGGAGCGCAGCACCCGCAGCTGGTGCTGGCACAGCGCCGGGTCCTGGTCGCCGATCCACGCCCTCAGGTAGGTGTCGGCGTCGATGCGGCGCACCTCGACCGGCCGGTCGAGGGCCCTGGAGATGATCTCCCCGAGCTCGTGGCCGGTGTACCGGCCGGGCCCGACCAGCTCGTAGGTGGCACCGAAGTGCCGCTCGCCCTCGACGAGGACGGTGCGGGCCACGTCCGTGACGTCGCCCAGGTCCACCATCGACTGCCGGCGCTCCAGGGACCACGACAGCTCGAACACGCCGCGGGCGAAGACCGGCTTGAGCTTCAGCGGCAGCATGTAGTTGGCCGGCTGCAGGACGGTGAACTCGAGGCCGGAGGACAGCAGGTGCTCCTCGACGTCGCGTTTGAGCTCGTGCTGGACGAGGTCGGTGGTGATGGCGTGCAGGACCGAGCTGAACACGAAGTGCCGCACCCCCGCCTCGCGGGCCGCGTCGACGACCGCGAGGCCCATCTCGCGCTCGCGGGGGTGCAGCGTCGGGCCGATGTGGTAGACCTGCTGCGCGCCGTGCATGGCCCGCTTCGCGACGGCGGGGTCGCTGACGTCGCCGACGACCACGTCGGGCACGCCGAGGGCGAGCAGCCGGTCGGCCGAGGCCGCCGACCGCACGCACGCGCGGACCGGCAGCTTCGCCTCGATGAGCTTGGGGATCAGCAGCCGCCCCTGGTTGCCGTTGGCGGCGGTGACCACGATCATGTCGTTGCCTTTCGGACGGTGGGGGTCACCGGACGCGGGTGCCGCCGATCCAGACGCCGCGGATGTCGCGGGACGCGGTGATGTCCGCGGTCGGGTCGCCGCCGACGAGCAGCAGGTCGGCGCGCCGGCCGTCGGCGATGACGCCCCGGTCGGCCAGGCCGAACGTGGCCGCGGCGGCCGACGTGGCGCCGCGCAGCGCCTCGGCCGGGGTCAGGCCGGCGCCGACGAGCCGGTGCAGCTCCTCGTGGATCGACGCGCCGTAAGGCACCTGGCAGGGCGTCTTGACGTTGTCGTTGCTGTCGGTGCCGACGAGCACCGTCATGCCCGCCCGCCGGAACGTGTCCACGGTCGCGGTCGCATGCTCGTACCGCATCCGCATCCCCGGGACGAAGGTGCCCAGCACCCGCATGACCAGCTTGCCGCCGATGTTGCGCACGACGCCGTCCATCATGGTCAGCGTCGGCACGATGACGGCCGGACTGTCCCGCAGCAGGGCCACGAACGCGGCGTCCAGCTCGCTGGTCGGTGCCGTGTGGGTGACGACGTCCGCGCCGGCCCGCACCGCGACGGTAAGCGTGTCGGCGCTGACCACGTGCGCGATCGTCAGCAGTCCCGCGGAGTGCGCGGCCGCGACGATCGCGGTGACGGTGTCCTGGCTCAGCGCCTTCGTGCCGGGGATCTTCGGGTCCTCGACCGCGATCTTGATGTAGTCGGAGCCCTCGGCGACCCGGTCCGCCACGAACCGCGTCGCGTCCTGCGGGCCGGTCACGGTGCTGGACGGCCCGAACCCCATCTGCTTCACGAAATGCGAGCCGGGCGCGTTGGCGAGGTTGCCGGCGATACGGACGTCCGGCAGCCCCGGCAGGCCCTTCAGCCCACCGGGGATCTTCGCGTCCCAGCAGCCCATGTCGAGCATCGTGGTGACGCCCCACCGCGCGCCCGCCTCGAGGTGCGCGACCTCGGTGACGTGGACGTGCGTGTCGATCAGGCCCGGCAGCAGCGCGGCACCCGCACCGTCGATCCGGCCGTCGACCTGTTCGCCGGCGTCGGCACCGGTTCCGGCGGCGATGCGCCCGTCGCGGATGACGACCGTCGTGGGGTCACCGAGGCGCTCCCCGTCGAACACCCGCACGTTGCTCAGCGCAGTGGAGGTCACGCCTCGTCCTGCTTGGCGACGCTGCACTCCAGGGCGAACGCGAGCTGGCTGAGCTGCAGGGCGGCGCCGGCGTGGTGGAAGTCGACGCAGTGCCCGGCGTTGAGGACCAGCCGCCCGTCGACGACCGGCGCCGACGTGAACGACGCGGCGTAGTCGGCGGCCTGACCGGCGTCGGTGATCCACAGGGCGTCGAACTCGCCCTGCCGGGCGTGCACGGGCACGGACACGCGCGCGTTGACCGACTTCACCCGGGAGATCCAGCCGTTGTTGATGTCGATGAGCTCGGCCCGCGGCACCGACGTGTCGGAGCTGTGGCTCAGCTCGGGCATCGTCGTGGCGTGCGTCCAGGCGGGGCCGAACATGACGCTGTCCTTCATCGGGCCCGGCAGGTCGATCATCAGGATGTCGGGCAGCGCGTCGAACGCCATCCGCGGCCCGTCCGGCACCTGCAGCAGGCAGCCGGAGACGGCGATGCCGAGCAGCGGCCAGGCGGGGGCGCCGGCGGCGATGGCGGTGGTGACGGCGCCGCCGATGGAGTGGCCGATGACGAACACCCCGGGGTGACCGTCGCCGTGCTGCTGCCACAGCTCGCCGATGACGTGGGTCAGCGCCTCGGCGTTGGCCAGGATGATCGACTCGCCCGGCTCCACGTGGGTGCTGCCGAGATAGCCGGGACGGTCCAGCGCGATGACCGGGATGCCGAGCGCGGCGGCCCGCTCCAGCAGCGAGTAGCCCTCGATGTCGAAGTACTCCGAGGTGTACGTGCCGCCGTGGATCGCGATGACCAGCGGCACCTGCGCGGCCGCGGCCGGGGTCTGCGGGGTGTTGCGGCGGCCGGTGACGGTGAGGCCGTTGGAGCTGGTGTGGGTGAAGGGAATGGCGGTGGGTGTCATGGCTGCTGTCTCCATTCTCCGCGGATCGCCTCGTCGAGGATCCGTTCGGCCTCGGCGTCCGGGACCGGACCGCCGATCCATGCGATGTGCTGGTCGGGGCGCACCAGCACGAGCCGTTCGCTGAAGAACGCGTCCAGTCCGAGCGAGGGGTCGTCGAGCACGGCCAGGGGGATGCCGTGCCGCTCGGCGTGGCGGGTGAACGCGGCGGCGTGCCAGCCCGGGCCGATGAGCGTGAACTCGGGCCCGAGCCGGTCGAACAGGGACTGCCCGGTGGGCAGCCAGGTGTGGGGGAGCCGGTTGCCGGGGGCGGCGACCGGGCTGTAGTCGGAGCCGTTGGTGGTCTGGACGGCGGCGTAGCGGGTGTAGCCGGCGCCGAGGACCAGGCCGTCGCTGTGGAACTCGGTGCGCTTGGCCTCCCGGATGACGGCGGCGGCCGCCTCGTCGGTCGCGTCGCCGCCGATCAGGCCCCCGGCGGCGGCCAGGACGGCGGGGCCGCTCTTGCCGTTCTCCGCGGCGGCGGCGACGAACCGCTGCGCGACCGGGCGGCGCTCCGCCTCGTAGCTGTCCAGCAGCTCCGGCGGCGCCCAGCCGTTGACGACGGCGGCGAGCTTCCAGCCGAGGTTGACCGCGTCGCCGATGCCGGTGTTGTACCCGTGACCGCCCCACGGCGGGTTCTGGTGCGCGGCGTCACCGGCGATGAAGAGCCGGCCGCCGCGGAACCGGTCGGCGATCAGGGTCCGGGCCCGCCAGGGGTCGGTCGCGATCACCTTGATCGGCAGCTCCCGGCCGAGCAGCCGGTGCACGAGCGCGGTCGCGTCGACCTCGGCGTCGTCCTCCTGCTCGTCGGGCTTGTACGTGGCGATCGCCCACCACGTGCCGTCGAGGTCGAGCCGGCCGACGAGCCCGGGCGCGGCGGGGTCGAGCACCCAGTACTGCACGGCGTTGCCGTGCGGGATCAGGTCGCCGAGCTCGGCGCACTCGAACGTGATGCTGATGTTCGGCCGGGGCAGGCTGGAGCCCTCGTACACGGCGCCCATCGCGGTGCGGACGGCGCTGCGCGGACCGTCGGCGCCGACGACGTAGTCGGCCTCGACCGTCGACGTGCCGCCGTCGGCGTCCTCCAGCGTGACCAGCACCGAGCCGGCCGTCTCCCGGAAGGCGACGGCCCGCCTGCCCAGCAGCAGCGTCGCGTGGCTCTCCGGGCGGCTCAGCGCGTCGCGCATCACCTGCTCGACGATCGGCTGCGCGACCTGCTGGCCCGGCTCGGCGGCGACGTCGCTGCCGTCGAGGGCGAGGCCGAGCGTGCCGGTCAGCCGGGTGACCTCGCGGCCGGTGACGGTCGTGCAGAAGACGATGTCCTTGGACCAGCCGATGTGCAGCGGCGCGCGCTCCCGGACGGTCCCGGCCAGGCCCCAGCGGCGGAACAGCTCCATCGTGCGCGCCGACGTGGTCTTCGCCCGGGGCCGCAGGTATGACACGTGCTCCCGCGGCTCGACGACGATCGAGGCGACGCCGTGGTGGTCCAGCTCCATCGCCGTGGCGAGCCCGACCGGCCCGCCGCCGACCACCAGCACACTCGTCCTCATACCGCCGCCGGTGCGGTGGCTGCGGTGGCGAGGTCCCGGAGGTAGTCCTCCACGGAGCGCGGGGCACGGCCCAGCACGCGCTCGACGTCAGGGGTCACGAACTCGGACTGGCGGTCGCGGAACAACTGGTACATCTCCTGGAAGTGCTCGGCCTCCCACACGGGCATGCCCCGCTCCAGCAGCGAGGCGCGCACGTCGGCGGGGGTGACGTCGACGGTGGCGGCGCCGAGCCGCTCGGCGATCTCGCGGTAGGTGACCGGACGGGGGCCGGTGAGCACGACGGTCTTCCCGGCCCAGCCGTCGTCGGTGAGCAGCACCGCGCAGACGTCGCCGACGTCGCGGGTGTCGACGAGGCTGATGCCGGCGCCGCCGATCGCGTTGGGGATGCGGCCGGTGGCGTGGACCGCGGGCATCATGATGCTGCCGATCAGCGTCTGCATGAAGGCGTTGGGGCGCACGATCGTGTAGGGCTGCCCGCTGTTGACCAGCACCTGCTCGATCTCCCAGTGCTGGCGGCAGGTGTGGGGACCGTCGGGGTTGATCGCGGTGCTGGTGCCCGACAGCTTCACGATGCGCATCGGAAGCCGGCGCAGCGCCCGGACGATCCGCAGCTGCAGGTCGGCCATGCCGTGCTCGTGCCCGGTGAGCAGGAAGACCGCGTCGACGCCGGTGGCGGCGGCCACGACCGTGTCGTCGTCGCCCGGGTCGCCCTCGACGACCTGGCAGCCGGGCGGCAGGACGACGGCGGCGCGGGCGGCGTCGCGGGTGAGGACGCGCACGACCCCGTCGTCGTGGCGCATCAGTGCCGCGGCGACGTGCGGGCCGACGTTGCCGGTCGCGCCGATGAGCAGGACGGCCATCAGTCGAACACCGTGACCTTGGCGCCGGCGGGGATGTCGTCGTTGACCCGGTCGGTGTCGTCCGCGCGGCGCCAGATCTCGTAGCCGTTCTCCCGGCAGATCTTCCCGTCGCGCATCTGGAACGCGTGGGTGAGCCGCATGCTGCACCGCGTGCCGACCGGGAACGGGCAGTTGCGGAACCCGTCGGTCAGGATCGTGATCTCGAAGATGCTGTCGTCGAAGACCCACTCCTCGGTGGCGAACCGGTGCAGGTTGGTGATCCGGTGGACGTGCATCGCCTCGAAGATCTTCAGGTATTCGGCCCGGACCTCGGCCTTGTCCCGCAGGAGCAGGCCACGGGCCGGCACCTCCCACACGATGTCGTCGGTGTAGACCGCGATGGCGAGGTCGATGCCCTCGGCGTTCTCGTTGTGGAAGTGCTGGTCGACGGTCGCGTTGTTCCTGGCGATGATCGCCTCCCGCGACCCGGCGTCCATCTCGACAGACATGGGGCAACTCCATCCTGTGGCGGCGCTAGGATATACGTTTGACTCCAGACGTTCGCACACGTTGCGTCCGAGCACAACCAGCGTAGGCAGACTTCTCGCCGTCCCGTGGCCAGTGCGGAAAGGTCCGCCTTCAGAGCGTCGCGCGGCCGTCCCGGCGGGGGTTGTGCGCACCGCCGGGGTCATGTCAGGCTTGAGAAAATATATTCTAGCGCCCCGCCTCCGCTGCGGGCGCTCGTCGCACCGACACCCCATGGCAAGGAACGGAGCCACCCATGTCCGCCCAACCGTCTGCCCAGGCAGCTGCCCAGACGCGCGAGGAGATCATCGCGCTGAACAACGCGACCGTGGACGAGCACTTCCACAACGAGAACCCGGAGAGCATCGACGCGGCGATCGCGGTCTACACCGACGACATCGTGTGGGAGGTGCCGGCCCGCGGCCTCGTCCACCGGGACAAGGCGACGGTCAAGGCGGAGTACCTGCAGATCTTCGCGGCGATGCACGTCCACAAGATCACCAACCTGTACCGCTTCGCGACCGAGGAGTGGGTCTTCGACGACAGCATCTTCGAGATCACGATCATGCAGGAGGGCTTCCGCAACTGCCCGTTCCCGCCCGGGACCCGGTGCAGCATGCGCCTCATCCACGCGTTCCAGATGCGTGACGGCAAGATCTGCCGGGAGAACGGCTACGAGATCTGGCGCCGCGCGGACGACACCGACCGGGTCAACGACGACATCCCCGCCGACGCCGTCGTCACGGTGTTCGACTGATGCGGCTGATCAACCTCGCCGGCCGGCTCGCCAGCCAGGAGGGCGCCGACCTGGTCGACGTCGCGTCCGCCAGCGGCGGCCGGTTCGGCCCCGACCCGCACGACGTCCTGGACCGGTGGGACGAGTTCATGGCCTGGGCCGAGTCCCGCCCGCCGGCCGGCGCGCAGGTGCCCGTCCCCGCGAACGCCGGACCGCCGGTGCCCCGGCCGTCGCAGGTGTTCGGCATCGGGCTCAACTACGCCGACCACGCCGGCGAGTCCGGCATGGCGCTGCCGTCGCTGCCGATGGTGTTCCCGAAGTTCAGCTCCTGCGTCACCGGCCCCGGCGAGGTCGACCTGCCGTCGGACACGGTCGACTGGGAGGTCGAGCTGGTCGTGGTGATCGGCCGGCACGCCCGGCACGTCGCCGCGGCCGACGCCTGGGCGTACGTCGCCGGCCTGACCATCGGGCAGGACCTCAGCGACCGGGCGCTGCAGTTCGCCGGCGGCGCCCAGTCGCAGTTCGGGCTGGGCAAGTCGCTGCCGGGCTTCGGCCCGACCGGCCCGTGGCTGGTGACGCCGGGCGAGCTCGCCGACCCCGACGACCTGGAGATCAGCTGCAGCCGCAACGGCGCGCAGGTGCAGCACTCGCACACGAAGCACCTCATCTTCACGGTGCCCGCGCTGATCGCCTACCTGTCGTCGCACCTGCCGCTGCGCCCCGGCGACCTCATCTTCACCGGCACCCCGGCCGGGGTCGGCTTCGGCCACGACCCGGCCGTCTACCTGCGCCCCGGCGACGAGCTCGTCAGCACGATCGAGGGCCTCGGATCGCTGGTCACCCGGGTCGCCGGCCCGGCCCCGTCCGAGAGGAGCGGCTCATGAGCGCCGAGTGCCTGCCCTGCGTGATGGAGGACGCCGAGGACGCCGCCGTGGTCTTCCGCGACGACCTCTGGGCCTGCGAGGTGATCCCCGGTTTCGACGTTCCCGGCTGGTACGTCCTGCGCGTGCGCCGGCACGCCCTGCGGCTCGGCGGTCTCAGCGACCAGGAGCTGGCCACGTACGGCCGGCGCGCCCGCGACCTCGTCGACGCCGTCAGCGAGGTGACCGGCGCGCCCGCCACCTACCTGCTCACCTTCGGCGAGGCGCACCCGCACTTCCACACGCTCATCGCCGCGCGCGGCGAGGAGGTCCCCCCGGAACGCCGCCTCGGCGGCATCATGCAACAGCGCACCGACAAGCTCGACCGCTCCGCGGCGCTCACGCTCGTCCCGGCGATGGCCGATGCGTACGCCCGGCTCGCCGCCCGGCCGGCCGGCCCGTGACCACGCGGGCCGCAACGCGGCCGTGAACGTCGCGTGGCTGCCGGCCGAGGGCGCCACCCGAGCGGGTGGCGCCCTCGGCCGTGATCAGCGGGGAGGGTCACCGGCTACCCGCGGCCGCTCGACCGGGTCGCCCGGCTCGCCGCCGGGCCGCGCCGGCTCGGGCCGCGGCGCGGCGACCGGGTCGTGCTGCCGCTGCCCAGCGCGCCCGGCGTGCTCGGCCCGGTCGGCACGGAGATCTACGGCCAGGGCGAGTCGCCGATGACGATCACCGTCATGCCGGAGGGCGGGCGGCCGCGCATCCGGGCTCGTGCGGGCGGCCGTTCAGCACCGTCGAGGTCAGCGTGGCCGGCCCCGACCAGCGGGCGCTGCCCGGCGGGCTGGACGGGGAGGTGCGGGTCCGCGGCGCGGTGATCATGGCGCCGGCTACCGGGACGACCCGGCCGCGACGGAGACGGCGCCGGCCGGCGGGCGGCTGCGCACCGGCGACGTCGGGCACTTCGCCGGCGGCTGCCCGCACCTCACGGACCGGCTGAAGGACGTCATCATCTCCGGCGGGTCCGACGTCTGTCCGCGCGAGGTCGAGGAGGTCCTGCTGGCCTGCCCCGGTGTCCGAGAGGTCGCCGTGGTCGGGGTGGCGGACCCGGAACGGGGCGAGTCGGTGCGCGCCTTCGTCGTCGCCGACCGGCCGATCGAGCCCGCCGCGCTCATCGACTTCTGCCGGGGGCGGCCCGCGTCCTTCAAGAAGCCGCGGGACGTGGTCTTCCTCGACGAGCTGCCGAAGAACGCCACCGGCAAAGTCCTCGAACGGCGCCCGCGGGCCTGAGCTCAGGTGGCCGGCGGCAGCGCCGCCATCCACTCCAGGCAGGCCAGCTCGTGCTCGGCGAGGTGCTCGTTGACGGCGAGCTTCAGCTCGGCGGGGGAGCCGGTGCGGGCCGCGTCGATGAGGAGCCGGTGGGCGATCTCCCGGCGGCGGCGCTCCTCGCGGTCGATCTGGTAGGTCTCATAGACGACGCGGGTGTAACGGTCGCACGCGTGCCAGAGCTGCTCCAGCAGGCGCAGGTCCCACTCGGTCAGCGCGGGCCGCAGCAGGGCCAGGTGGAACTGCTTGTGGATCTCCCAGGACTCGTCGGCGTCGACGGCGGACTGGGTGAACTCCTTGAGCAGGCGCTCGGCCTCGTCGAGGTCGGCGGGGGTCAGGCCGATGCAGGCGCGGGCGGCGAGGTCGCACTCGATGAGCTTGCGCAGCCGGTAGATCGAGCGGAGCTCGTCGCGGTCGAGCGGGTTGACGATCGCGCTGCGGCCCGGGCGCAGGGTGATCAGGCCCTGGGTCTCCAGGCGGCGCAGGGCCTCGCGGACCGGGATGTGACTGACGCCCAGCTGGGTGCTCAGGTCGGCGATGGAGAAGCTCGAGCCGGCCTTCAGTGTGCCGTTGAGCACGCCGCGCCTGATCTCGGCCGTCACGCGGTCCACGGCGGAGTTCGGCCCGGCGACGGACCGCAGTCCGACCCGGCCGACGGCTGACTTCTCGAGCGACGCCTCAGACACCACGAATATACGGTAGCGCATCCACCCGGTTTTCGGTGTGTGGCCCACATCGCGGTATCTGCCAGGGATCTGGCCCGGATCGAGGGCGGAGAGCGAATGCGCCTTGCGTCTATCATATATTCGAACCTAGTGTGGCATCATGACCAGCATCCTCCACACCCCGGCGGTGCCCGTGATGGATCAGGCCGAGCCCGACGCCCTGCAGCAGGTCCAGGACCGGGTGCTGTGGCTGTCCACGGCGATGGTGCACCACGCCAACCGGGTCCGGCCCAACCCGAGCGGCCTCAAGGTCGGCGGGCACCAGGCGTCCTGCGCGTCGATGGTGTCGATCATGACGTCGCTGTGGTTCGAGCAGCTGCGCGCCGGCGACCGGGTGTCGGTGAAGCCGCACGCCTCGCCGGTGCTGCACGCCGTCAACTACCTGCTCGGCGAGCTCGACGAGTCCTATCTGCCGCGGCTGCGCGAGTTCGGCGGCCTGCAGTCCTACCCGAGCCGCGCCAAGGACCCCGACCCCGTCGACTACTCGACCGGGTCCGTCGGCATCGGCGCGACCGCCCCGATCTGGGGCGCCATCGCGCGCCGGTTCGTCAACCAGAAGGTGAGCACCGGCACCGGCCGGCAGTATTCGCTCGTCGGCGACGCGGAGCTCGACGAGGGCGCGGTGTGGGAGGCGATGCTCGACGCGTCCGTCGCCGAGCTCGGCGAGATCGTGTGGATCGTCGACCTCAACCGGCAGTCCCTGGACCGCGTGGTGCCGCACATCGCCGCCGGGCGGCTGGAGCAGATGTTCGCCGCCGCCGGCTGGCAGGTCATCACCGTCAAGTTCGGCCGGCTCCTCGAGGAGCTGTTCACCCGGCCGGGCGGCGCGGAGCTCAGGCGCCGGATCGTCGACATGCCCAACCCGGAGTATCAGCGGCTGCTGCGCTGCGGCGCCGACGAGCTGCGCACCCGGCTGCCCGGCACGGACCCGAAGGTCGCCGCGCTCGTCGAGGACCTCGACGACGACACCCTGACCCGGGCCATCCGCAACCTCGGCGGCCATGACCTCGACGCGCTGCGCGCCGCCTACGCGCAGATCGACGACACCCGCCCGACGGTCGTCATCGCCTACACCATCAAGGGCTACGGCCTGCCCACCCAGGGCCACCCGCAGAATCACTCGTCGCTGCTGACCGTCGAGCAGTTCGAGCAGCTCGCCGCAGGCCTGGGCATGGACGCGCAGCGGCCGTGGGCGCGGTTCGCCGACGACTCCGCCGCCGGCAGGCTGTGCCGCGCGACGGCTGACCGGCTGCGCCGCGACACCCCGGCCGCCGTGCCGCCGCCCGCCGTCCCCACCGACATCGGCCGGACCCCGCACGGCACCTCCACCACCCAGGCCGCGCTCGGCCGGGCACTGCTCGACCTGACCCGCGAGGCGCCCGACGCGGCCGCCAGGGTCGTGACGGTCAGCCCCGACGTCAGCTCCAGCACCAACCTCGCCGGCTGGCTCAACAAGGTCGGCGTGTGGTCGCCGACGGAGCGGCACAACTGGTTCGCCGACGACTCCGAGACCACCATGCACTGGCGGGAGCGCCCCACCGGCCAGCACATGGAGCTCGGCATCGCCGAGGTCAACCTCGTCGGGCTGATCGGTGAGCTCGGCGCCACCTGGAGCCGCTGGGGGCAGCCGCTCTTCCCGATCGGGGTGCTGTATGACCCGTTCGTCGAGCGTGCCCTGGAGCCGTGGTCCTACGGCATCTACGCCGGCGGCCAGTCCATCCTCGTCGGGACACCGTCAGGGGTGAGCCTCGCCGCCGAGGGCGGCGCGCACCAGTCGATCAAGACGCCGTCGATCGGCATGGAGCAGCCCGGTTGCGTCAGCTTCGAGCCGGCGTTCGCGATCGAGGTCGAGTGGACGCTGTTCGACGCGATCTCCCGTCTCGGCCGCCCCGACGGCAGCTCGTCCTACCTGCGCCTGTCGACCCGCCCGGTCAACCAGGCCCTGGCGGCGGTCCCCACCGACCCGGCGGCCAGGGAGCGCCGCCGCCGGCAGGTGCTCGCCGGGGCGTACACGCTGCGCGAGGCGGGCACCGGGCGGCCGGCGGTCACGCTCGTCGGCATGGGCGCGATGATCACCGAGACCCTCGCGGCCGCGGACCGGCTCGCCGGCCTCGGCGTCGACGCCGAGGTCGTCTGCGTGACCAGCCCCGGCCGGCTGTTCGAGGCGGTCCGGTCCCGCGGCGGGCAGGACGACGGGCCGTCGTGGATCCTCGACCAGGTGTTCCCCGCGCACCGGGCCGCGCCGATGGTGACCCTCCTCGACGGGCACCCGCACACCCTGGCGTTCCTGGCCACGATCAACCGGGTCCGGTCGCTGTCGCTCGGCGTGTCCAGGTTCGGCCAGGCCGGCGGTCTCGAGGACGTCTACCGCTACCACGGCATCGACACCGACGCCGTGGTGCGGGCCGCGCTGGACCTCGTCCGGTAGGTCAGTGCCGGTGGACGGCGTCCGGGTGGCGCGGGTCGCCCGGGTGCTCGTAGCCGGGCGCCAGGCGGACCAGGGCCGCGCACCGTCCGTCGAGCCACCGGGCGAAGCGGCGCTCGGCGTCCGCGGCACCCAACCGGGCGGCGAGCTCCTCCCGTACCAGAGCGAAGGCCTCGGCGAAGAGGTCCCTGTTGCGGTCGTAGTACGCCGCCGTGTCCGCCTCCGTGGCGGGCACCGGCGGCGCCACGGCCGCCCGGAGCGGCCGCGCGAGGGGGTGGGCCGCGACGACCGCCGCGGTCACCCCACCGCTGCGCAGCGCCTCCGCGAGGGTCACCCGGCGCGGCGGGTCGCCGCCGGCGGTCAGCCCCCGCGCGTGGGCCTCGTGCTCGACGACGGCCTCGACGGTGAGGACCTGGACCAGCCAGCGGCGCAGGTTACGGCCCTCGGCGGTGGCCGGATGGGGCAGCCGCGCGGCGTAGGGGCCCTGCCGCAGCGCTTCGAGGCGCTCGTCGACGGTCGCGACGTCGATCGGGCGCTCACCGACCCAGGCGGCGGGACCCTCGTGCGGCGCGGTCACGGCAGCACCTCGACGACGACCGGCGCGGTGTAGTGCAGCTCGCCGGCGTGCGCGATCCTGCACAGCGCCCACCAGGTGCCGGGGTCGTGCGCGGCCGGGACCTCGACCGGGAACGTGACCCGGGTGCTCCCGGTCAGGTCGGCGCGCGTCGCGGCGGCCGGGAACAGGTCCCAGGTGTGCCACGGGCTGATGAGGTGCACGTCGACGGTGACCGGACCGGCGGCGTCGGTCTCGAGGTCCAGGACCAGCTCCGCCGACTGCCCCGGCCGCAGGCGCAGGCCGCCGGGTGAGAGCGTCGCCGTCACGACCTCCGGCGCGGTGGTGCCGACGAACAGCCGGGCGACGTCCTCGACGCCCTGGTCGGTGCGGGCGCGCAGCCAGTACACGCCGGGCGGCGCGGATGCGGGCGGCTGAAGGTCGACCCGGGTGCGGCTGAAGTCGCCCGGCGCGAGGTCGAACGCGAAACGGTCCGGCGTGGCCCGCCACCCCAGCGGCACGTCCATCTCGACGGAACCGGCCCGGCGGAGGGCCAGGTCGGACGCGACCGTCACGGTGACCGGGCCCCCGTCGGTGGCGGGCGGGTCGAGGTGGACCGTCACCGGCAGGTTCCCGGCGGGCGCCGGGCCGACGTTGTGCAGCCAGTACCTGGCGTATTCGACGGTCGCCGGGAGCGGTGCCGCCGGGATCGGGCCGACCCGGACGACCGCCTGCGCGATGTCCGCCGCGCCGAGGGACAGCTCCACCGCGCCGCCGGAGACGGGCAGCGGGTCGCCGGGCGCCTCGAGGAGGTTCGTGGTGGCGGCGTCCGTCACCGGCGTCCACAGTCGCAGGCGCACGTCGGCGGGGCGGCCCGCGGCCTCGTACAGGCGGACCGTGACACTGTCGACGGTGCCGGCGGTCCCGCCGGTCGCGAGGGGGTTCCCGGCCGGTTTGAGCGCCGTGACGACGACGTCCCCACCGGACTCCACGCCGACGTAGCTCACCGGCGGCGAACCCGTGCCGGCCGCGACCCGCGCGTGCATCGGGTGGTTCACCTCGTGGCCGTGCCGGACCACGCCGGTCGCCCGCCAGTCACCGTCGCCGGCGACGAGCGCGGCGTCGAAGGTGTGCGTCCAGTGCTGCTGCTGGAACGCCGACCCGTCGGGCGCGGTCCGCCGCGGCGGGTCGATCCACCCGCCGGACGGCCAGCCGGTGCAGGAGCGCAGCAGCGACAGGTGCAGCGCGCCGGTGGTGTCGACCGCGAACCCCGGGACGCCGCGGTTGACCAGCGCCACGGTCCGGTCGTCGAGGTCGGGGTCGGGTGCGTCGGTGACCGGCTGCGTCACCCGCACCGCGCCGCGCGCGACGGCGGCGCAGAGCTCGGGAAGGGCGCCGACGACCACGAGCACGGGCAGGTCGAGGATCCCGGTGAGGTCGGCGTCGGGCACCCACACGTCGGTGAGCGCCTTCGCCGCCGGCACCCACACGAGGGCACCTCCCGTCGCGGCGACCTGCCGGTCGACCTCCTCGGCGTAGGCGGGCCCGGCGGCCAGGAGGACCGCGGCGGTGAAGGTGTTGCGGCCCACGCTGATCCGCACGTCCGGCAGGTTCGAGTCGACGGCAAGCCGCCCGTACCGCGGCCCGTCCGGCCGGGACGTGGTGGCGGTGACCCCGCGCCGGACCAGCGCGACGGCGAGGTCCCGCACGTCGTCCGAGCCGGCCGCCACGATCTCCGCGATGCCGACGGCCCGGGTGTGCCGGCGGGTGCCGGACAGGTCGTGCACGTCGACGCGGGCGGTGCTGGACACCCCGAACCAGTGCTGCGCCGGGTTGTCCAGGGTCCACGGCGCCTGCTCGGTGTCGACGTCGATGAGCCCGAAGCCGCGGCCGACGACGGCGTTGCCGACCTCGCTGACCGGCAGCCCGCCCGGCACCGACACCGGCCAGCGCAGCCGGACGAGATGGTCGGACCCGGTGAAGTCGTCGACCCGGGTGCTGAGCTCCAGGCGGGCGCCGCCGTGCCACAGGGTCAGGGTCTGCGTGTACCGCAGCGGCCCGGTCCCCCCGGTCACGGTGACGCGTTCGCCGAGCGGGCCGCGCTGGACCTCGACGGTGGCGGCGGGCCGCCGGGCGGAGCCGTGCGTGGCGGGTCCCTTCGGCAGGAGATGCCAGGGCCCCTCGTGGAAGCGCGGATGGGCGGAGTACTCGTCGTAGACCAGCAGCTCGTTGCCGACCTGTCCGGCCCGCAGCAGCTCCCGCCCGGTCCGCAGGTCGACGAGGCTCGACACGCAGCCGCCCCGCTCCGGGTCGACCGTCACCCGGTAGGTCTCGTTGCCGATGACCGGGTCACCGTCCACCTGGGACCATCCCGCGGCGGGCCCGGGCGTCAGCGCCCAGGCGCGGTGGCCCAGCGGCGGGACGTCACGGGCGCGGAAGAGCACGTCGGCCGACGCCAGCGAGCCGTCCTCGTGATATTGCGGGTGTTCGAGGTGTACCGGCAGGTCGCCGACGCGGACGCCGGCCGCGCCGGGAAACGGGAGGTCGACCCGGACCCGGACGAGGTCGGTGCGCGCCCACGCCGACGGGTTGAACACCACCACCTGCCGGTCCGGCCCGCCCTCGCCGGTGGGCGCGAGCCGGCGCAGTGCCCCGTCGAGGACCGCCGCCGCCAGGTCGTGCGCCTCCCGCCAGCCCGTCAGCAGGTCCAGGTACACCTGGTCGGACTCGCTGCCGGTGATCGCGTCGTGGTGGGCGCCGTACACCAGCTGCCGCCACGCCTTGTCGACCTCGGCGTGCGGGAAGCCCTCGCCGTGCACGGCCGCCGCGACGGTCGCGAACAGCTCCGCGTCGGTCAGGAGCGCCTCGACGTGGCGTTGCGCCTGCTTCGTGTCGATGAACGACACGTCCTTGCCGGTGTAGACCGGGTTCATGTCGCGGGTCTGCGGCGACGGGCGGAACCCCGGCTCGGCGCGGACCGCGGCGAAGAACTCGCCCGGCAGCCCGCAGACGAACCGGGGCGACACGTAGCGGGCGTTCCAGTCGCGGTGGATGTCCGTCACCCACTTCGCCGGTGGCGTGTAGTCGGTGCCGACGGGCAGCAGCACGTTGCGGGTCGCGGCGACCTTCTTCAGCAGCAGGAACAGCTCGTAGACGCTCTCCTCGGCGGCCTCGAGGGTGGGTTTGGAGTCGATGTGCCAGCCGGCCGAGTAGTGCGCCGGCATGTAGTGGGTGAGGACCCCGCGCCCCGACGGGGAGATCCACTCGAACTCGGAGCTGAACTGCATGACCGACGGGTCGCCCCAGCCGTCGCGCGGCTCGTACGTCCACAGCATCGGCCCCCACTGGTGGAACGGTCCGCGCGCCCACGACGAGGAGTCCATGCCCGCGTCGGCGACGAGGCCGGGGAACTGCGGGTCGTGGCCGAAGACGTCGAGCTGCCAGGCGGTGCGCGGGTCGCCGCCGACGACGTCGCGCTGGAAGCCGATGCCGTGCACCAGGTTGCGGATCGTCGACTCGGCGGACGTCAGGTTGGTGTTCGGCTCGTTGTACGTGCCGCCCATGAGCTCGAGGCGGCCCTCGGCGAGCAGCGTCCGCAGGTACCGCCGGTCCTCGGGGTGACTGTCCCAGTAGGGCTTGAGGTAGTCGAGCTCGGCGAGGACGAACTTGTAGTCCGGGTCCCGGCGTGCCGTCTCCAGGTGCAGCTTGACCAGGTCGAAGCCGGTCTGCTGGAAGGCGTTGCGGGACTCGGTGCCCAGGCGGCCGGCGCGGTCCCAGGTCGCCGTGTAGGCCGCCTGGGTGTTCCACCACACCGGGTCGTAGTGGAAGTGCGGGACCATCCACACCGTCCACCCCGGCTCCGCCACGTCGAGCGTCGCCTCGACGGTGTGCGTCCCGTCCGCGGTCACCCGGATCGGCACCCGGGCGCCGGGCGGGGCGGCGCACGCGACGCCGACCTCGACGAGCGGTCCACTGTGGACATCGGCGTGGCCGGTGACGCCGTCGCCGATGATGTCGATCCGTCCCGGCCACCCCTCGACCTCGACCCGGACCACCTGCAGCGGGCCGGTGACGAACAGTTCGGTGCCGGTGACGCCGAGGATGCGCATGTGCTGATTCAGCCTTTCACTGCGCCGGTGAGGCTGAACGCCCCGCCGAGCACTTTGGACAGTGCGGAGTAGAGCAGGATCACTGGTGCGGTGTAGAGGATGGAGAACGCGGCGAGCCGGCCGTAGGCGACCTGCCCGTACTGGGAGAAGAACGTGTAGATGGTCACCGACGCCGGCTGCTTCTCGGGGCTGAGCAGCAGGATGAACGGCACGAAGAAGTTGCCCCACTGCAGGACGAACGTGAAGATCAGCACGACGGTGAGGCCGGGCACCATCAGCGGCAGCACGATGCGCCGCAGCGACTGGAACCAGCCGGCCCCGTCGGTCCAGGCGGCCTCCTCGAGGCTGACCGGGACGCCGTCCATGAAGTTCTTCGTCATCCACACCGCGAAGGGCAGCGACGACGCGGCCATGAACGCGACCGTGGCGGGCACCGAGTCGACGAGGTCGACCCGGCTGTACATGGCGTAGACGGGCACCATGACGGCGGTGATCGGCAGCCCGGTCGCGAAGAGGACGACGTACAGGAACGAGCGGCCGAACCTGCTCCGGTACCGCGACAGCGGGTACGCGGCGAGCACGGCGACGAGCACGGTCAGCAGGGCGGTGCCGCCGGAGATGACGAACGAGTTCCACATCGGTCGGAAGACGGTGTCGACGTCGAGCACGTCGCGGAAGTTGGTCAGGGACACCTCACCGGTCACCTCGGCGTTGAGGGACGCGCCCGGCTGCACGGAGGCGACCAGCAGCCAGGCGAACGGCAGCAGGAACGCCACCGCGACGAGCGCGAGCGCCGCATAGGCCGGGAGCCGCCGGATCATGCCGTCACCTCCGCTGCGCCCAACACCGCGTCCATGATGAACGGCCTTTCCGCTTCGCTCCGGGCCGGTCATGTCTCCTCCAGTCTGATCAGCCGCAGGTAGACGAGCGAGAAGATGGCGCCTATGGCCAGGAGTACCAGCGCCATCGCCGTGCCGTAGCCGAGTTGGTAGAACTTGAACGACTGCTGGTACATGTACAGCGGCGTGGTCTGGCTGGCGTTGCCCGGGCCGCCGCCGGTCATCACGTAGATGAGCCCGAAGGCGGCCAGGGTCTGCAGCGTGATGAGCATGAGGTTGCTGACGATCGAGCGGCGGATCAGCGGGAGGGTGATGTGCCGCAGCCGCTGCCACGCCGACGCGCCGTCGACCTGCGCGGCCTCCACGAGCTCCGGCGGCACGTCGGCGAGCGCAGCGGTGTACACGAGCATCGAGAAGGCGGTGCCGCGCCACACGTTGGCGAGGATGACCGCCAGCATCGGCGTGGTGTAGAGCCAGTTCTGCTGGACGCCCACGTGCTGCAGCAGCTCGTTGAGCGTGCCGGTGCGGTACAGGAACGCGTACCAGCAGAACCCGGCGACGGTCTCCGGCACCGCCCACGCCGCGATGACGACGCCGGTGACCACCGTCCGGGGCAGCCTGCCGCGACCGCGCAGGAGCAGCGCGATCAGCAGGCCGAGCGTGTTCTGCCCGATGACCGCCGAACCGACGACGAACACCAGGGTGAGCAGCAGCGAGTGCAGGAACTGCGGGTCGTCCGCCATCCGGGTGAAGTTGTCCACGCCGACGAACGACACGCTCGACGAGCCCGTCAGCGCCATGTCGGTGAACGCGGTGTAGACGCTCCACAGCATGGGACCGGCGAAGAAGACACCGAGCAGCAGCAGGGCGGGCAGGACCGGGGCGAACCGTCGCAGCATCACCCGCTACTTCACCTTGTCGGGTCCGACGACCTGCTTGACCTGGTTGCCCAGGGCGGTGACCGCCTGCTGCGGGCTCTGCTGGCCGGTCATCACCGCCTCCATCGCCACCTGGATCGCGTCGGAGACGTGCGGGTAGTCGGCGTACGCGGGCCGGAAGTGCGTCACCTGCACCATGTCGGTGAAGAACTTCAGGGCCGGGTTCGCGGCCAGGTACGCGGGGTCGGCGGCGACGTCGGCGCGTTCGGCGATCTGGCTGGCGGCGATGTCGTAGGCGAGGGTGTTCTCCTTGTTCAGCGCGAGGCTGACGAAGTCGAACGCGGCCTGCTTGTCCTTCGCCTTCGAGCCGATCGACAGCACCCACCCGCCGGACATGCTGGTCCTGCCGGGCGCCTCGCCCTTCTGCGTCGGCATGGCGGCCTGGCCGAGCACAGTGGACCACTGCGGCCACGGTTTCGCGCCGGTCGGCAGCCAGGTGCCGCTGATCCAGGAGCCGTCCAGGTCGATGGCGAGCTTCCCGCCGGGCAGCAGCTCGGCGGTGACCCGGTTGCCGAAGTTGGGGTCGAGCGCGTCCTGCGGTGCCGGGGCGAGCCCCTCGCCGAAGATCGTCTTGATGAAGCCGAGCGAGTCGAGCATGCCCTGGCTGGACGTGACCCACCGCTTGGACGCGTCGTCGTAGAGGGTGTCCTTCGTGCCGTAGAGCAGCATCTCCAGGCCCTGCATCGTCGCGCCCTCGCCGGCGCCCTTGCCGGAGTACACGTTGAGCGGGGTCACGCCGGGCAGCTTCGCCTTGATGGTGCGGGCCGTGGCGAGGATGTCGTCCCACGTCTTCGGCTCCCACGGCACGGCGATGCCGGCCTGCGCGAAGAGCTCCTTGTTGTACCAGAGGGCGCGGGTGTCGGTGCCCATCGGCACTCCGTACGTCTTGCCGTCCAGGGCCTTGGCGGCGGTCTTGGACGCCTCGGAGAACTGGCTCCAGTCGGGCCACTTCGCGAGCTGGTCGTCGATCGGGGCGAGGAAGCCGGCCGCGATGTCGGTGTTGACGAGGAACGTGTCCTCGTACATCACGTCCGGCGCGGTGTTCGGTGAGCGGTTCATCAGCGAGAGCTTGGTGTAGTAGTCGTTCTCGGCGGCCTCGATCGGGACGAGCTTCACGGTCGATCCCGGGTGGGCCGCCTCGTACTGCGACTTGACCTTCTTCATCTGGTCGTCCATCTGCGTGAAGCCGCCGAACTTCTGATAGGCGACGGTGATGGTCCTGCCGTCGTCGCCGGAGCCGGACGAACACGCGGAAATGGGCAACGCCAGGGCGGACAGGACGGCGAACGAGACGATGCGGCGCATCGTGTGCTCCTAGGGGTCTTGGCGGAGACGGTCACGGAGCTGTATGAGAACGTAATCAGAGAACGTAATCAGATAATCTGCACCGGTCAATGCCTTGAGGAGGCCGAGTGACGTCGAGGCGACCCACCATGCGGGACGTGGCGCACCTCGCGGGAGTCAGTCCCGCGACGGTCTCGCGCGTGGTCAACGACGAGCGGTACATCCGCCCGGAGACCCGCTACGCCGTCGAGCGGGCCATCACCGAGCTGGGCTTCCACCGCAACGAGATCGCCCGTGGCCTGCGCCCGGGGCAGACGACCGAGACGATCGCGCTGGTCATCGAGGACCCGGCGAACCCGTTCTGGTCCGGGGTCACCCGGGGCGCGGAGGAGACCGCCCGCAGCCACCAGCACATGCTCGTCGTCGGCAGCACCGGCCAGCGCTTCGAGCAGGAGCGCGACCTGCTGCGCGACCTCGTCCGCCGGCGCGTCGACGGGCTGCTCGTCACCCCTACCGCGCACGACCAGGTGGAGCTGCACGCGGAGCTGGCCCGCTGGGCGCCGATGGTGTTCATCGACCGGGTCCCGCCGGGCGTGCCGGCCGACTCGGTCGTGCTCGACAACTACGGCGGCGCCCGCCAGGCCGTCGGCCACCTGGCCGGCCAGGGGCACCGGCGGATCGGCTACATCGGCGGCGACCCGGCGGTGTTCACCGGCGCCGACCGCCTCGCGGGCTACCGGCGGGCGCTGGAGGACGCCGGCATCGGCTACGACCCCGCCCTGGTCAGCCTCGACAACCACACGGTCGGCGCGGCCCGCGCGGCGGCGACCGCGCTGCTCGACGGCGCCGGCGCCGACGCGATCTTCGCCGACAACAACCGGATCTGCGTCGGCGTGCTGCACGCCGCCGACGGCCGCGACGACGTCGGCATCGCCGGCTTCGACGACCTCGAGCTGGTCGACCTGCTGCCGCGGCAGGTCGCCCTGGTCACCTACGACACGACGGAGCTCGGCCGGCGCGCCGCCGGGCTGCTGTTCCGCCGGATCGCCGGCGGCACCGACCCGTCCACCCAGGTGCTGCTGCCGACCACGCTGGTGATCCGCGGCGGCCGGCGGCGGTGAGCGCCCGCCTCTGACAACGTTGACAGCTCGCCCCTCGATGGGCTTCTATGGTGCGCACCGACACCTCCTCGCGATCGTTCCGCCAGACATCGAAGGAGATCTCAACCATGCCCAGCATCATGCGAAGATCGACCATGGGCCTCGCCGCCCTGGCCCTCACGCTCGGAATGCTCATCGGCGCCGCCGGTCCGGCCGAGGCGGCCACCCCCGCGTCCAACAGCGTCGGCGTGCTCATGCAGTCCTACAACGCCGGCACCGGCCGCATCGGCAGCGACTGGTGGACCAGCGCCGTCTCGCTCAGCACCGTCATGACCTACCGCCAGGCCACCGGCGACACGCAGTACGACTACGCCATCTCCGGCGCGTACGCGAAGAACCCGAACTTCACCAACGAGTACATCGACGACACCGGCTGGTGGGCCCTGGTCTGGATCCAGGCCTACGACATCACCGGCAACCGCGCCTACCTGACCACCGCCGAGAACCTCGTGAAGTACATGCACGACTACTGGGACGGCACCTGCGGCGGCGGCGTCTACTGGAAGACCGACCGCAAGTACAAGGCGTCGATCGCCAACGAGCTGTTCCTCGCCGCGACCGCCGGGCTGCACAACCGCATCGCCGGCGACACCACGTACCTCGGCTGGGCCGACGCAGAGTGGAACTGGCTGCGCGGCAACGGCGTCATCAGCAACAACCTCGTCCGCGACGGGATCACCATCCCCGGCTGCGGCTACAGCACCGCCGTGTACACCTACAACCAGGGTGTCGTCCTGCAGGGCCTGATCGAGCTCAACCGGGCCACCGGCGACGCGTCGCTGCTGAGCACCGCCAGGTCGATCGCGACCGCCGGCGTGGCCCGGTTCAACCGCAACAACGTGCTCTACGAGGGCTGCGAGCCGAACTGCTCCGGCGACGGGCAGGCGTTCAAGGGCATCTTCATCCGCTACCTGCGGGCCCTGGCGAAGGCGACGAGCTCGACCACCTGGGACGGGTTCATCGCCTCGACCGCCAACTCGATCCTCGCCAACAACACCAACAGCGCCGGCCAGCAGGGCAACTCGTTCGTCGGGCCGTTCGCCCTGTGGAGCCCCACCACGCAGGCCGCGTCCGCCGCCGCGCTCATCGCCGCGCTCGGCAACGGCCCCTCGAACGTGCTGCGCGGGCAGGAGTCCGGCCGCTGCGTCGACGTGCCCGGCAACACCCAGGCCAACAGCACCCGGGTCGCGTTGTGGGACTGCAACGGCGGCGCCAACCAGCGGTGGATCGCGACCGGTTCGCGGCAGCTGCAGGTGTACGGCGGCAAGTGCCTGGACGTGAGCGGCGCCAGCACGGCCGACGGGGCGGCGGTCATCATCTACGACTGTCACGCCGGCACCAACCAGCAGTGGAACGTCAACGCCGACGGCACCGTCGTCAGCGTCGCCTCCGGCAAGTGCCTCGACGCGACCGCGCACGGCACCGCCAACGGCACCCTCCTCGCGATCTGGACCTGCAACGGCGGCGCCAACCAGCGCTGGTTCCGCAGCTGAGACTCCGGCCCGCCCGGGCGCCGCACCGGGCGGGCCGGCCGCACGCCCCCGGTCCTCGCGACCCCGTTCCTCGGCGTCGCGACCGCGGCCCTCGCGTCGCGACCCCGGTCCTCGTCGCGACCGGGGCTCTCAGAACAGGGCGGACGCCGAGCCGACGAACGTCGCGACGACGACGAGGACGGCGACGACGAAGCCGACGATGCCGTGGCGAAGGCCGTCAGCCTCGCCGTCGAGGCCGACCACGCCCGCCGTGACGTCGCCCGCCAGCGCGACGCGGAACGCGCCCGGATCCTCGGCGACCTGCACGACGGCCTCGGCCCGGTCCTCGTCGGGATGGGCCTGCGGGTGCGGGCCGAGCTGCGCCGCTCGCCGACCCCGCTGCTGGCGGCCCTCGCCGGTGACCTGGCCGACTGCCGCGGCGACCTGCGCCGCATCGTCTCGGGCCTGACCCCGCCGGGGCTGGAGTCCGGCGACCTCGCCGCGGCCCTGCACCGTCTCGCCGCCTCGTTCGCCGGCCACGGGCCGTCGGTGTCGCTCGACGTGCTGGTCGAGCAGGAGCCGCCGGCGGAGGTGGCCGTCGCGGTGTACCGGTCGGTCGCCGAGGGCCTCACCAACGCCCTGCGGCACGCGGGCGCCGCCCGGGTGTCGGTCAGCGTCCGCGCCGCCGCCGGCGGCGTCGTCGCCGAGGTGTCGGACGACGGGGCCGGCGGGCCGATCGCCTGGGGGGTCGGGCTCTCGTCGCTGCGCCGCCGCGCCGAGGAGCTCGGCGGCGGCCTGGAGGTGTCCCCGGCCGGCGGGTCGGGGACCCGGCTGCGGCTGGAGCTGCCGGTGAGGATGATGACGCGGTGACCAAGGTCCTCGTCGTCGACGATCACCCGATCGTCCTGGCCGGTCTGTCGGCGCTGGTCGAGTCCGACGGCGGGCTCACCCTCGTCGCCGCCGCGCGCACGGCCGCGGCCGTCCTGGCGCTGCGGGACGAGCCCGACGTCGCGCTGCTGGACCTGCACCTCGCCGACGGCGACGGGATCACCCTCGGGGCGGCGCTCAAGCAGCGGTGGCCGCGGCTGCGGGTCGTGGTGTTCACGATGTACGCGGACGACCGGTCCGTCATCCGCAGCCTCGGCTCGGGGCTCGACGGGTACCTGCTGAAGGACTCCGACCCGGACGACGTCCTCGCCGCGAGCCATTCCGCCGCCCGGGGCACCCTCGTCATCGGCCGCGGCGCGCAGGCGGCCGTCGTCGCCGCCGCGACGGCCGCGCCCGGCCCGCGGCTCCAGGACGGCGCGCTCGCCGCGCTCGACTCCCGCGACCTGGAGATCCTGGAGCTGCTCGCCCAGGGCCTGCCCACGTCGCAGGTCGCCGCCCGGCTGTTCCTCGCCCCGAAGACCATCCGCAACCGGGTCTCGGACATGCTCGGCAAGCTCGGCGTCGCCACCCGCGAGGAGGTGATCGTCCTCGCCCGCGCCGGCGGCCTCGGTGCGGGGCGGCGCCGGTCCTGACGGGGACTCAGCGCGTCGGGCCGGCGGCTTCCCGCAAGGCGCCGATCGTCGCGTCGAGGTATGCGGTGCGGTCGTCCGGCGGACCCCACGAGTCCTCGATCCGGCAGAGCAGCAGCACCCGTGCCGGGACGCCGTCGCGGGCGTACGCCACGAGCTTGTGGTGCCCGTCGAGGACCACGCCGACGAGGAAGCGCTCGGGGTGCTCCATCCGCACCGAGCGGTCCTCGACCCACGCGGCGACGACGGCGGTGGGCCGGTCACCGGCGGCGATCCTCCCGGCGTGCGCCGCCACGGTGCCGCCGTCGACGGCACCGAGCTCCTGGCTGGGCAGCACCAGGCCGAACGCGGGACCGGGCGCGGCGGCGCGCACCTGGAAATGGTCGGTGCCCGGCCAGTCCACGTCGTCGGCGTCGTCCATGTCGCCGCCGGTGCGCAGCTCGCGCCGCCGGGTCAGCCACCCGGCGGCCGGGTCGGTGACGTGCTCCAGGTCCAGGTCGGCCAGCACCGCGAGGTAGTGCCCGGACCGGAGCCCGGTCAGCAGCGGCGCCACGGCGTCGACGACGTCGCCGGTCAGCGCCCGCACGTCGCGGAGCCGGTCGCGGATCCGCTGCGACAGCACCGCCGCCGGGCGCGGCGGCCAGCCGATGAGCCGCAGGCCGGTCTCGCAGGTCCCGCAGTCGGAGCCGATGCCGAACAGCCGCTCGCCGGCGACGAGCAGCGACCTGTCCCACCGGGGCCAGGCCGACCCCGGCACCGGCGGGTCGTAGTCGATGCCGATGACGCCGCGCCCGTCGGCGACGACGAGCCGGGCCCGGTCACCGCCGAGCAGCTCGACGTCCTCGACGCGGGGGCGCTCGGCCGCCCGGGCGTCCCAGGCGGCCCACGCTCGCCGTGCGCCGTCCGGCCAGGCGTCCCGGTGGAGGGGGAGGACCGGCTCGTGCCCGGTGAGCCGCACCAGCGCGTGGTGCACCCCGAACAGCGCCTCCGCGGGTGCCCCCGCCAGCCGGTCCAGCAGCGCCGGGACCGCCGCGGGGTCGCCCAGCGTCTCCAGGGCCACCACGAACGCCTCGTGCTCCAGCCCGCTCAGCCGGGGCAGCCGTCCCGCGATCTCACCCACGACCGGCACGCCGGTCTGCGCGGCGAGGCGGGCCAGCGCGGCGGCGGCCGTGCCCCGGTCGCCGGGCGTGTCCAGGTGCGCCAGGAGCAGCGGCAGCACGTGCGGCTGTCCCGACGCGCCGGCGGCGGTCAGTGCCGCGCCCCGCGCCCGCGGGTCCGCGAGGAGCCGCACCAGGTCCGGGTCGGGGACCGTCAGGCGGCGCCCGGCCGCGGCCCGCAGCAGCGGCGTCGCGGCGTCACCGCGGGCACCGGCGAGCAGCGCCAGCAGGACGGCCTCGCTCTCCGGGTCGCGCAGCCGCTCCAGCAGCGACCCGAGGTGGTGCCGCTGTGGCTGCCCGGCGCCGGGATACCGGTCCCGCACCGCCGCGGCCAGCCGCGGAGGCGGGTCCTGCGCGAGGTCGGCCAGCGCCGTCCACGGATCGCCGGCGGTGAGTGCCGCGTCGAGGCGCCCGGCGGCGGTGGAGGTCACCGGGCCAGTCAAGCACGGGGCGGCGGCCGCGTCGCCGGCGTTTTCCCGTGGGTACCGTGGGGACCATGACGGCCACCGTGCTGCTGGTGTTCGGGCGTGGGGTCACCGCCGCCGGCGGGGAGTACGCGCTGACCCCGGCAAGCGCCGCGCGGGTCGACGCCGCGGTCGGTTACGTGGCCGCGCACCCCGGCGAGTTCGCCGCGGCCGCGGCGCCCCTCGTGGTGTTCAGCGGCGGCTGGGCCGAGGCGTCGCGAGGGGCGCCGCGCCCGCCGGAGGGCTGCCGCGAGGGTGACCTGATGCTGGCCCGCGCGCGGGCCGCCGGGCTCGCCGCGCACGCCGACCTGCGGACCGAGTGCCGCTCGCGCAGCACGCTGGAGAACCTGCTGCACACCGTCGAGGACGGGCTGCTCGACGGGCACACGTTCGGCCGCGGGCACCCGCTCGGGCTCGTCTCGCACGCGTGGCACCTGCCGCGGATCCGGTTCCTCGCCCGCAAGGTCCTCCGGCTGCGCGGCGCGGCGCTGCTCGACGTCCCCGCGACCGGCGGCGAGCCCTCGTCCCGCCGCGAGCGGGCCCTGCACGTCGCGTCCCGGCTGTGGTTCCTCGGTGTCGCCGACCCCGCCGGGCTGCTGCGCCGCGAGCGGGCGATGGTCGCGTCATTGCGGCGGCGCCCCGCGGGGTAACAGGGACCCGTGATGTTTCTGCTGCCGGTGTACGAACCGGGCCACGGCCTCGTGACCACCGTCGTGTCGTTGCGCGACGCCGCGCCCGCCGTCCCCGTGATCGTGGTCGACGACGGCAGCGGACCGGCGTCCGCCGAGCCCCTGCGCGCCGTGCGGGAGCTCGGCTGCACCGTCCTGCGCCACGAGGTGAACCGCGGCAAGGGCGAGGCGCTGAAGACCGGTTTCCGGCACATCGCGGACGCGCACCCGGGCCACGCCGTGGTGTGCGCGGACCCCGACGGCCAGCACCACATCGAGGACATCCTGCGGGTCGCCCGGCACGTCGAGGTCAGCGGCCGGATGGTGCTCGGCGTGCGCCGCTTCGAGGGCCGCGTGCCGCTGCGCAGCCGCTTCGGCAACACCGTGACCCGCCTGCTCTTCCGCGCCGCGACCGGCTGCCCGGTGCGGGACACGCAGACCGGGCTGCGCGGCTACCCGGCGGACCAGCTCGACTGGCTCTGCCGCGTCCCGGGCGAACGCTTCGAGTACGAGATGAACGTCCTGCTGCACGCCGCCCGCGCCGGCCGCCCGATCGAGGAGACGGTCATCGCGACCACGTACATCGGCGACAACGGCACCTCGCACTTCGGCTCGCTGTCCGACTCGGCCCGGGTCTACCGCCCGCTGCTGCGTTACGCCCTCACCCCGTCCACCCGGGATCGCCGGTGATCCAGATGAACGCCGGATGGCGGTCGGGTACGTCACGGTGGCGGGGTGCGCGTAGCCGTCCGATTACTCGATGGGGGATCATGGGCTGATGGAACCAACCGCTGGCCGCCGTGCCACCCGAGTGGCGTCATCCCCGAACTCCGGCGTGAGCGGGGACGACGCGGGGGTGCGGTGGGTGCAGATCACCGAGCTGACCGAGCTCGGGCGGGCGCTGCTGGGCGAGCGCCCCAGCGGGCGTGACGTCGTCCCCGCCCCGGTCGCGGAGCGGATCAGCCGCCTGGCGGCGCAGTGGGCGGCGCAGGGCTTCACCGCCGCGACCGTCCGCCCGTGGGTCGACCTTCCGCCCGCTGCCGCCGCCGTCCTGGCGAGGTCCGGCGCGACCCCGGAGGCCCTGGAGCGGCACGTCGTCACCGCCGGCGGCACGACCACGACACTGTGGCGGGCGGTGTCCTCCGGCACGATGTCCGCCGAGGAGGCCGTCGCCGCGCTCACCCCCGCCGTCACCCCCGCCGTCACCCCTGCCGGTGCCTCTGCCGGTGCCTCTGCCGGTGCTCCCGCAGTGGCTGCGGCCGCGGTGCAGCCGCTGTCCGGCACGTTCAGCGGCGGCGCGACCCGCCCGGCCGAGGCCGCGGCCGCCCCGGCCGCCCCGGGCCAGTCGCGGGGCGCGTCGCACAACGCGTTCAGCGCGCCGGCGCCCGAGACGCCGGCCGCGTACAAGGCCGCCGCGAGGCCCGGGACGGAGACGTTCAAGGCCCCGCCGGAGGTGCCCGCCGACGAGGTCGAGGAGAGCGCGGTCCGGGCGAGGGTCGCGCCGGCGCTGTTCTCCCACCCGGCCGCGGAGACCGCCCCGGACGGTGACGACCGCCGCCGCCGCTCCGCCCCTCCGCAGACCCCGTTCAGCGCCTGAGCACGGACGGGCCGCCCGCCCGGTCCGGGAGCGTCCCAGGACCCGGGCGGGCGGCCCGGTCGTGCCGGTGGATCAGCCGGTGTAGGCCGCGAAGATCCGGCTGAACTCGTAGGGCTGCTGCGGGATGTTCGTGCACATGTAGAGCGCGCCGGTGCAGGCGTTGCGGTCGCGGGTGGTCTCCCAGAACGAGAGCATGCCGAGGTGGTTGGCCTGCGCGAAGGCGACCATCTGCCGGGCGTCGTTCTGGTCGTAGGTGCCGCCGTCGTCGTTCTTGCCCAGCATCGGCGTGACGCCGACCATCCGCCACACCTGCGCGTCGGTCTTCGCCGGGTAGAGGGTCTTGAGCTGCGCGAACGTCGACTGCGCGGCCTGCACCGCAAAGTTGCCGTAGTCGCCGCTGCTGCGCTGGTAGTCCATCGCCATGACGTTGACCAGGTCGAGGGTGACGCCCGCGTCGCGGGCCGAGCGGACCACGCCGACACCGTCGGCGGTGAGGCCCTCCGGCAGGACCGGCAGGGTGAGGGAGATCTTCAGGTTCGGCCGGGCCGTCTGCAGCAGCTTGAGCGCCTGCGAGCGGCGCGCCACCGTGGTCGGGTCGGCCACGGCCGCGCCCTCGATGTCCAGGTCGATGTAGTTCAGCTGGTACGCGTCGACGACGGCCTGGTACTCGGCCGCGACGGCCGCGGGCGTCGAGCAGGCCTGGGCCAGTTCGATGCCGCTCGCCCCGCCGAAGGAGATCTTGACGTCGCCGCCGCGGGCGCGGATCGCGTCGATCTGGTCCTTCGCCCATGCGGCGCGCGGGTCGTAGGCGTTGAACCACGACGCCTTGCAGCCCGCGCTGTTGACGAACGCGAGGGTGAAGTTCTTCAGGTTGCCCGCGGTGGCCATGTCCACCAGCGACGGGGTCGGCCACGCGCCCATGTCCACATAGGGCGCGACGGGCAGCGGGGTACCGCCGCCGCCTCCACCGGCGGTGGTGGTGACGCTGACCGAGTTGCTCGCGCCGGAGGTGTTGCCGGCGGCGTCGCGGGCCTTGACGGTGAACGTGTAGGCGGTCGACGCGGACAACCCGCCGACGGTGCCGGTCGTGCCGGTGACGGTGGTGGCGAGGGTGCCGCCGCGGTAGATGTCGTAGGCGGTGACGCCGACGTTGTCGGTCGAGGCGTTCCAGGCGAGGCTGACGCTGGACGACGTGGCGCCGGTGCCGCGCAGGTTCGCCGGGGCGGTCGGCGCCTGGGTGTCGGCCACGCCGGCGCAGCTCGCGCCGTTGAGCTTGCAGTTGGCGGGTTTGCCGGCGCCCGAGACCAGGAAGCCGAAGCTGGTCGACGCGCCCGGTGCCAGGGTGCCGTTGTACGTGCGGTTCGTGGCGGTGACGTGGGTGCCGGACTGGCTCGCGAGGACGTCCCAGTAGCTGCCGAGCGCCGACCCGGCCGCCAGGTCGAACTCGACCTTCCACGAGGTGACGGTCGACGCGGAGCCGTTCGCGATCGTGTACTTGGCCTGGTAGCCGGAGCCCCAGTCCGAGTCGTAGGTGAGGGTCGCGGTCAGCGAGCCGGCCGCGGCGGCGGGGGTGGTGGTGATCGCGGCGGCCCCGCCGGCCGCCAGGAGTGTCGCGGCGGCCAGGACCAGCCGGAGTCGTAGCGCCATCAATGCCTCCAGGTTGCGACTGATTGATGCCTAACGATAAAGAAACTTAACTGAAAGTCAATGGGCGTTGCGGGGCGGCCCGATCCGGCCCGGGAGGGCGAGGATCGGGGGAGGATGAGGTGTCGTGCCGCTGAAGTGGGGTAGCGGCACCCCGTTGCCTGACGCCCGTTTCGGATCTCGATGGAGGGCTCATGTTCGACCCTTTTCTTGACGACGCGCTCGCGCGGATCGAGGAGATGGAAGCGCTCCAGGCCGCCGCGGCGCTCTTCAACCGCCGCGCCGCGACGCTGTGCCCGGACCTGGAGTCGCAGCGCGCCGTGCAGCGCCTCGGCATGGCCGCCTCGGCCCGCTACGACGACCTCGCCGCGCTGCACCCGCTCGCCGGGACCGCCAGGGCCACCCAGGGCGGCGCCAGCGTGTGGGCGCAGCTGGTCGTGCAGGAGTGCGGTGCCTGCGCGATGTACCACACCTTCCTGGAGCAGGAGACCGACCAGCGGCTGCGCCGGCTGTGGGAGGTGCACCTGCAGATGGAGCTCGCCAACCTGCGGACCGCCGCCGACCTGCTGAGCCACCACGAGCACCGCGACCCGCAGGAGGTCATGGCCGAGCCGCCGGCGCCGGCCGCCGACCTCGGCGGTGACCTGCCGGACCTGCTCGCCGGCCAGCAGGCACGGATCGAGCGGCAGTTCCAGCTGACCCTGGCCGCCGTCGGCGACGACCGGCACACCGCGTTCGGCGACCTCGCGTGGATGATCGCGGTGCACGAGACGATCGAGGAGGAATTGGCCCACCCGCTCACCCGGCACCTCGTCGACCCGGCCGAGCAGCACCTCGCCGACCACCTCCTCGACGAGGAGCGCCGGATCAGCGAGGCCCTGGCCGACGTGTCCATCAGCCTCGGCGAGGTCGACGGCCTGGCCGCCGTCCACGACCTGATGGGCACCCACATCCGGCGCGAGCACCGCGAGGAGTTCCCGGCCCTGCGCTCCGGCGTCGCCGCCGGCGAGCTGCGCGACCTGGGCGACCTGGCCCGCGCGACCGAGGCCCAGGCGTTCGCCGGCGCGACCGCCCGCCCCGGCATGGCGCAGGTGTCGGAGCTGGTCCGCGACGCTCTCCGCCCGGCCTGACCGCCGGCGGGCCAGGCCGGCTCAGGTCTCTGTCGTGCGCAGAGCGCCCTGCTGCTGGGCGCGGATGCCGGCGAGCACCACCACGAGCAGCGCCGCAGCGACCAGCCCGGCCGTCACCGCCGGGGGCAGGGTCGTCGGGGTGCCCGCGGCGAGGACGAAGGGGACCGCGGCGAGCGGCCAGGGCCAGGCGGCGCCCCAGCGGCGGGCGGTGCCGGCGATGACCGCGGCGGTGCCGAGCAGGAACAGCGTCGCGCCGGCCGGGAGCATCCAGCGGCCGAGGGCCGACACCTCGCCGTCGGGGTGCAGGATCAGCTGCTCGACGCCGATCGCGGCGGCCGCCAGGCCGAGCGTCAGCGGCAGGTGCGCGTAGACGTAGCCGTCCGCGGCGCCCGATTCGGCGTCGGCGCCCTCGTCCTCGCGGGCGTGCACGAGATGCCGCTTGCCGGCCGCGCCGCCGAGGTCGAAGTAGTTCCACCACAGGGCGGCGACCGCGACGAAGCACACGGCGGCGACCAGCGCGGACTCCATGGTCCAGTGGGTGTCGTGGACGCCCAGCACGACCGACGCGACCGACTCGCCGAGGACGAGGATCACGAAGAGCCCGAAGCGCTCCGGGAGGTGCTCCAGGTGCAGGGGCACGTTGCCGCCGAAGCGGGTCGCGGCGACCGGGCCGAGCGCCTCCAGGACGATGCCGAGCCCCCACAGCGCGAAGCGCCAGTCGCCGGGGACGGCGAGGGCGGCGACCCAGCAGGCGGCGCCGGCGGCGGTACCGGTCAGGTAGATGCCGATCGTGGCGCGGGCGCGCTCGACGTGGCGGTACGCCCGGGCGTACAACGCGAACAGCACGACCCTGGTCGCCAGGTAGCTCAGCGTGAACGCGGTCGCCGAGCCGCGGGTCGCGTCAGGGGCGCTGGCGGCCATGCCGATGACGGCGGCGGCCGCGGCGAGCTTGCCCAGCCGGTACAGGACGTCGTTCGTGTCGAAACGGTTGGCGTACAGCGTCGTCGTCACCCATGACCACCAGGCGACCGCGAACAGCCCGGCGAACACGGCGACGCCCTCCGCCGTCAGGTCCTTGGCCAGGGTGGCCGCGAGCTCGGCGATGACCAGCACGTAGGCCAGGTCGAAGAACAGCTCGAGGCGGGTCGCGGTGCGGTCGACGTCGGTCAGCAGCTTCGGCGGGCGGATCAGGGGCGCGGGGCGCTGTTCGGCGTCGGGCATCCACCGCCGTTACCCATCCGGCCCGCGCGCCACGCACGGTGCTCACGGTCACGGGCCGGGCACGGTTCGGCGGATCGCCCGGTGGGTACCACGTCGCCCGGGGGCGACATGGCAGGCCATCAGACATGCCACGAGACATGCGTTGGGGCGCGGTGACCGATGACACGCGACCGCTCGCGCGCGATCTCGCGGGACTTCACCGGTGCCGGCGGCCTGCGTCGCGTCCGGGACCTCGTCGGCCACGCCGCCGGCGTCGCCGGGATCTCCGCCGCCGACGCCCACAACCTGGTGGTCGCCGTGAGCGAGCTGGCCGCGAACGCGGTCCGGCACGGCGGCGGCAGCGGCCGGATCGTCATCGAGCACACCGGCGACGGCGTGCGGGTCGAGGTCAGCGACCACGGCCCGGGGCTGCCCGAGCACCTGTCGCAGGAGCTGCCGGCGCCCGAGGCGGTCAGCGGGCGCGGCCTGTGGATGGTCCGCAAACTGTGCCGCGATCTGCACATCACGAGCACCGCCGGCGGGGTCACGGTCCGCCTGTTCATGCCCCGCGCCGATCCCCCCGCTTGAGGCTTTTCCACCGGCATCCGAGGCCAATGACGGCGAACCTTCACCGGGCGGTTCAACGATATGGTTGAGGGCATGACCGACCCGCTCACACCCGAGACGCTCGCCTACCGGATCATGGCGCTGCCCGGCGTGGAACTGCTGCTGGCGACGCAGGAGTCGGGGGCGCCGGAGACGAGCTGGGGCGACCGGTTCTTCTACGTCGGCCCGGACCGCAAGCTGCCGTTCGCCACCATCGTCGGGCGGGACACGCCCGGCTGGGACGAGGCGTCGGACCTGGACCGCCCGGGCGTCTACCGGGTCAACGTGCACGCCGGCGCCACCGAGTTCGAGCGCCTCCTCGGCTACCCGCCGGCGGGCGCGGAGGAGCGGCGGGCGGCCATCGACTTCGCCCGGCTCGACGAGCTCCTGCCGCATCCCGCGTACGGGCGGCAGGGCTGGATCTGCGTCCTCAACCCGGGCGCCCGGACCGAGGTGGACCTCGACGCGCTCATCACCGTCGCGTACCGGCGCGCGTTCGACGCCGACCAGCGCCGGCAGGACCGGCGGGACCGGTAGATCCCGAGTTGCGTCGATTCGGTTGACCTGTGGCCGGCAGGGGTAAGCGGAGGCCCCGACCGATCAGAGGAGACAGCGATGGCGCTCAACGACGACGACATCACCACCACCCCGCCCGGCCCCGGCCCCGAGGGACCCGCCGACGGTGGAGCCGTGCCGGCCGCGCACGACGGCGGTGCCGACGGTGGCGCGATGACGGACGAGGGCACCGCCGACGGCGGCGCGGACATCGAGGCGGAGGACGGCGGTGCCGACGGTGGCGCCGGCCCGGCCGAGGGACCGAACGACGGCGGCGCGAACCCCCGGGCCACCGACGGTGGCGCGGACGGCGGCGCGGACGTATGACCGACGGCGGCGGCGCGCGGTCAGCGCTGCGCCGATGCGTCCCGCTGTCCGCCGACGAGTTCGCCGAGCGGCACTGGGACCGCGCGCCGCTGCTGTCGCGCCGGGTCGGCGACCACACCGACCTGCTCGACCTCGACGACGTCGACGAGCTGCTGAGCCGCAGGGCGCTGCGCACCCCGTTCGTGCGCATGGCCCGGCAGGGCAAGGTGATCCCGGCGGCGCGGTACACCGGCGGCGGCGGACCCGGCGCCGAGATCGGCGACCAGGTCCTCGACGAGCGGGTCTTCGAACAGCTCGCCGGCGGCGCGACGCTGGTGCTGCAGGGCCTGCACCGGCTGTGGCCGCCGCTGGTCGACCTGGCCGGCGACCTCGGCCGGGAGCTGGGCGTGCCGGTGCAGATCAACGCGTACCTGACACCGCCCGGCGGCCAGGGCTTCGACACGCACTACGACACCCACGCCGTCTTCGTGCTGCAGGTCGCCGGCACCAAGCGGTGGCGGGTGCACCCGCCGGTGGTGACCGACCCGGTCGAGCGGCAGCCGTGGGGCGGCCGCGCCGAGGAGGTCGCCGCCGTCGCCGCGGGCGAGCCGGCCGTCGACGAGGTGCTGGCGCCCGGCGACACGCTGTACCTGCCGCGGGGCTGGCTGCACGCCGCCGCCGCGCTGGAGGACTGGTCGCTGCACCTGACGATCGGCCTGCGCGCACCGACCCGGCTCAGCCTCGTCGAGGCGCTGCTCGACCTCGCCGCCGACGTGCCGGAGCTGCGGGCCGGGCTGCCGATGGGCACCGACCCGGGCGACGGGACGTCGATCGCCCCGGCGCTCGCCGACACCGTGAAGGCGCTGCATGAGTGGCTCGACACGGTCGCGCCCGGCGACGTCGCCGACCGGTGGCGCCGCACGACCGGGTCGCGGGCGAGGCCGGCGCCGCTGCGGCCGGTCGCGCAGGCGGCAGCCCTCGCCAGGCTGTCCGCCGACGACCGGGTGCGGCTGCGGCCCGGGCTGCGGATCCAGGTCAGCGAGCCGGACCGGGACCGGGTCGCGATCGAGGCGCCGGACCGGACGGTCACGATGCCGGCGGTGTGCGCCATGGCGGTGCGCGCGCTGCTCGACGGCCGGGTGCGCCGCGTCGCGGACCTGCCCGGCCTCGACGACGACGACCGCCTCGTCCTGGCCCGCCGGCTGCTCACCGAGACGATCCTGGTCCTCGACACGTAGCTGACATGTGGCGGGACATGGAGAAGGCCGGCGTCCGCTGGGCGCCGGCCTTCCACGGGTACGGGGGTCAGCTCTTGAAGGCGTCCTTGACCTTCTCGCCGGCCTGCTTGAGGTTGCCCGACGCCTGGTCGACCTTGCCTTCGGCCTCCAGCTGCTCGTCGTCGGTGGCCTTGCCGAGGCCCTCCTTGACCTTGCCGGTGGTCTCTTCGGCCTTGTTGTCGATCTTGTCGCTCAGTCCCATGACGAACCCCAATCCCAGTCGGTCCGGCCGGTGCCGCAGCGCGCGGCACGTATCTTCGTGATGCCCCCTCCTCACCAGGTGAAACGGTACGGTTCACCTCAGGCGACCCCATTCGCAACCGATCAGACCGTCGGGGTGATCGGTGATGACGGGTTGGCTCGCGAACCGGGCGGTCCGCACCAAGGTGCTGCTCGTGGTGGCGATCCTGGGCGTCGTGGCGGTCGCCGGAGCCGGAGTCGCGTCGCTGCGCCTGTACGAGCTCAGGTCCGAGGCGGAGGCGCTGTACGCCGGCGGGCTGCTGCCGGTCGCCGAGCTCAGCGAGGTCCGCGAGGACTTCGCCTCCGTGCGGGTCGCCGCGCTCAACCACGCCCTCAGCACCGACCCGCAGGAGCAGGCCGCCTACGCGCGGGAGATCGAGGACGGCGCCGCCAAGTTCGCCGGCAACCTCGCGGTGTACCGCGCGGCGACCGCCACGCCCGCCCTCGCCGACGAGCTCGGCGGCGTGTTCGGCCGGTACCACGACGCGGTCCGCACCCAGCTGCTGCCCGCCGGCCGCGACGGGAACCTCGCCGAGGTCGAGCGGGTCCGCGACGAGGTCACCGGCCCGCTCGGCACGAAGGCGTTCGACCTCGTCGAACGGATGGGCGAGGCCGACCGGGCGGGCGCCGGGCACCACCGCGCCCGGGTCCACGCCGCGTACAGCACCGCGCTGCGCTGGACGTGGGGGCTGCTCGCCGCCGGGCTCGCCCTCGCGGTCCTGTTCGCGCTGCTCGTCGCCGGTCAGCTGGTCCGCGCCGTGACCCGGGTCGGGCACGTCGTCGCCGGGATCGCCGTCGGTGACCTCACGCGGACCGCCGACGTGGCCGGCCGTGACGAGCTGGGCACGATGGCGGCCGCCCTGAACGTCGCGACCGCGCAGCTGCGGGAGTCGGTGCTCGCCGTCGACGCGAGCAGCACCTCGCTCGCCGGCGCCGCGCAGGAGCTGTCCGCGGTCAGCAACCAGATCGCGGCGAGCGCCGAGCGGGGCAGCACCCAGGCCGCGGTCGTGTCGCGGTCGGCGGAGGAGGTGTCCGGCAACGTGCACCTGGTCGCCGCCGGCACGCAGGAGCTGGGCGCCGCCATCGCCGAGATCGCCCGCGGCGCCGCGGACGCCGCCCGGGTCGCCGGCGGTGGCGTGCTGACCGCACGGTCCGCGTCGGAGACGATCCGTCAGCTCGGCCACTCCAGCGGCGAGATCACCACCGTACTGAAGGCGATCACGGCGATCGCGGAACAGACGAACCTCCTCGCGCTGAACGCCACGATCGAGGCGGCCCGGGCCGGCGACGCGGGCAAGGGCTTCGCCGTCGTCGCCGGGGAGGTGAAGGACCTGGCGCAGGAGACCGCGAAGGCGACCGGTGACATCTCCGCCCGCATCGACGCGATCCAGCACGACGCCTCCGCGGCCGTCGCCGCCGTCACCGAGATCGCCGCCGTCATCGACGAGACCAACCAGTACGCCACGACGATCGCCGCCGCCGTCGAGGAGCAGAGCGCGACGACCAACGAGATGAGCCGCAGCGTCGCCGAGGCCGCGACCGGCGCGAACGAGATCGCCGGCACCATCGGCGGCGTCGCGCAGTCCAGTCAGGTCACCAACGAGGGCGTCGCGCAGACCCGTTCCGCCGCCGACGACCTGGCCCGGATGTCCGCGGAGCTCCAGCGGGTCGTGGCGCGCTTCCAACTCGTCTGAAAAATTCTTCGGGGGATGTGTCCGGTCGGCGCGGCGGCGTTCGTCACTATGGTGAGATCCCGCCCAACGGAGGATGCAAAACCATGAAGTACATGATGTTCGTCTGCACCGACACCGAGCCCGACACCGACCCGACGCCCGGGACCGACATCGACGTCTGGGTGACGGAGAACGACGGCGCCGGCCGGCGGCTGATGGGGTACGAGCTGGCGCCGACCACCTCGGCGACCACGGTGCGCGTCCGCAACGGCGAGCTGCTCGTGTCCGACGGCCCGTTCACCGAGACCAAGGAGGTCATCGTCGGGTTCGACATCCTCGAGTGCGCCGACCTGGACGAGGCGATCGAGGTCGCCCGCGCGCACCCGATGGCCCGTGGCGGCCGGCTCGAGCTGCGCCCGTACGCGCCGCTGCGCACCAGTTGAGCGAGCACACCGGGACGGCGTCGGCGGTCGCTGAGGCGGCCGCCGACGCCTACTCCAAGATCGTCGCGACGCTGATCCGGGTCACCGGCGACTGGACCCTGGCCGAGGACTGCGCGCAGGACGCCCTCGCCGCCGCCCTGGAGCGGTGGCCGCGCGACGGCGTGCCCGGCAACCCCGGCGGCTGGCTGATGACGGTCGCCCGCAACCGGGCCGTCGACGTGCTGCGCCGGGCCGCCGTCGAGCGCCGGAAGCTGGAGGCGATCGCCCTGCTCGAACCGGAACCGGAGGCCGCCGTGGGGGAGATCGACGACCGGCTGCGGCTCATCTTCACCTGCTGCCATCCGGCACTGCCGCTGGAGGCCCGGGTCGCGTTGACGCTGCGCACCGTCTGCGGGGTGCAGACCGGCGACATCGCCAGGGCCCTGCTCACCACCGAGTCGGCGATGACCCGCCGGCTCACCAGGGCCAAGACGAAGATCGCGACGGCCGGCATCCCGTACCGGGTGCCGACCGGCCGGGCGCTCACCGAACGGCTCCCGGGCGTCCTCGCCGTGCTGTACCTGCTGTTCACGCAGGGATACAACGCCGACGGCGAACCCGCCTTCGCCGACGAGGCGATCCGCCTGGTCCGCCTCGTCGACCGGCTCATGCCGGACCAGCCCGAGGTGCCGGCGCTGCTCGCGCTGTTCCTGTTCCAGCACTCGCGCCGCGACGCCCGCCGCGACGCCGCCGGGGACCTCGTCACCCTGGACCGGCAGGACCGCGGGCGCTGGGACCACGCGGCCGTCGCCGAGGGCGTCGCGGTCCTCGACCGGGTCACCTCCGACGGCCCGTACGCGTGGCAGGCCCGCATCGCCGCGTGCCACGCCACCGCCGCGTCGGCGGACGAGACCGACTGGCACCGGATCGCCGGCTGCTACGACCGGCTCGCCGCCGTCCAGCCGTCGCCGGTGATCGAGCTGAACCGGGCCGTCGCGCACGGCTACGCCTACGGGCCGCGGGAAGGCCTGGCGGTGCTCGCCGCGGCCCGCTCCGGCGGCGCCCTCAACGCGCTGGACGGCCACCCGCACGCGCTCGCCGTGGAGGCCGACCTGACCGCCCGGCTCGGTCTGGGCCCGCGGGCCGCCGAGCTGTTCCGGCAGGCGGCGGCGGCCGCGTTCAGCGACGGGGAGCGCCGCGCCCTGCTCGCCCGCGCCGAGGAAACCTGAGGCAGTTCAGTACTACCACGGAGGTGCGCCGCGCCCGTCGCGGCGCATCCTCGCGGATGTGAGCATCGTCCTGCGCGCGGCGTGGCTGTTCGACGGCGCCGCCGACACCCTGACCCCCGACCCGACCGTGATCCTCGACGGCGGCACGATCACCGCCGCCGGCACCGGCATCGCCGTGCCCACCGGCGCGACCGTCGTCGACCTCGGCGCGGCGACGATCCTGCCGGGGCTCGTCGACACCCACGTACACCTGGCGTTCGACGCGTCCGGCGACCCGGTCGGCAACCTCGCGGCCCGCGACGACACCGCGGCCCTCGCCGCGATGACCGCCGCCGCCCGGCACGCCACCCGCGGCGGCGTGACCACGGTCCGTGACCTCGGCGACCGCGGCTACCTGTCCCTGGCGCTGCGGGACGCCGCCGACCCGGCGCTGCCGGCCGTGGTCGCGGCCGGCCCGCCGATCACGACGCCCGGCGGGCACTGCCACTACCTCGGCGGCGCCGCGCCCGGCGGGATCCGGGCCGCCGTCCGGGAGCACGCAGACCGGGGCGCCGACGTCATCAAGATCATGGCGAGCGGCGGGAACCTGACCCCGGGGAGCCGGCCGGAGCTGTCGCAGTTCGGCCCCGATGAGCTGCGGGCCGCGGTCGACGAGGCGCACCGGCTCGGCCTGCCCGTCACCGCGCACGCCCACGGCACCCAGGCGATCACGGACGCCCTCGCCGCGGGCGTCGACGGCCTCGAACACGTCTCGTTCATGACCGCCGACGGCGTCGACCCGATCCCCGACGCGGTGCTCGCCGCGATCGTGTCGCGGCAGGTGGCGCTCGGGATCACACTCGGCGTCAAGCCGGTCGCCGGGTTCACCCCGCCACCGGGCGTCCTGTCGCGGATGCCGCTCATGCTGGCCGGGGTCCGCCGCCTGTACGAGGCAGGCGCCGTCATCACCGCGGGCACCGACGCGGGCATCGCGCCGATCAAACCGCCGGACGCGGTCCGGTGGGCGGTCGCCCAGCTCGCGGGGATCGGCATGACCCCGGCCGCCGCGCTGCGGGCCGTCACGTCCGTCGCGGCCGCCGTGTGCGGCCTCGGCCACCGCAAGGGGCGCGTCGCCGCGGGCTACGACGCCGACCTCCTGGCCGTCGACGGCGACCCGCTGCGCGATCCCGACGCCCTGCACCGCATCCGCGCCGTCTTCGTCCGCGGCACGCCGGTCACCCACTAGCAGGCCTGGCGGCCGCGGTCCGGTGCGGCGTGGTGCGGTGCGGTGCGGCTTGTTGGCTCGGTGCGGCTCGGTCGGTCCGGTCGGTGCGGTCGGCTCGGTGCGGCTCGGTGCGGCTCGGTGCGGCTCAGTCGGCTCGGTCGGCTCGGTCGGCTCGGTCGGCTCGGTGCGGTTCGGTCGGTGCGGTCGGTGCGGTCGGTTCGGTCGGTTTGTCGGGTCAGTCGGTGAGGAGGCCGTGCTCGCGGGCGTAGAGGGCGGCCTGGGTGCGGTCGCGGAGGCCGAGGCGGGTCAGGACCCGGGACACGTGGTTCTTCACCGTGCCCTCGCTGACGAACAGCACGCGGCCGATCTCGCGGTTCGTCGCGCCCTTCGCGACCAGGCGCAGGATCTCCACCTCCCGGGCGGTCAGCCCGCCGCCCGGCGGGCTCGTCGCCGCCGCGGCCAGCCGGGTGGCGACCCCCGCGGCCAGGGGCGCCACGCCGGCGTGGGTGAGGCGGACCGCGGCGGCCAGGTCGGCGGCGGCGAGGTCCTTCAGCAGGTAACCGCTCGCACCCGCCCGCATCGCCCGCGTCACGTACTCGTCGTCGTCGAACGTCGTCAGCATCACCACCCGGCAGCCGGGAGCCTGCTCGCGCAGGAGCCCGGTCGCCGTCACACCGTCCACGCCGGGCATGCGCACGTCCATCAGCACGACGTCCGGCGCCGACGCCAGGGCCTTCGCGACGGCCTCCGCCCCGTCGGCGGCGGTGCCGACGACCTCGATCCCCGGCTGGATCCCCAGCAACGACGCGATGCCCTCACGGACCAGCCGCTGATCGTCGACGACCAGGACCCGGACGGCCGTCATGCCGCCGGCACCGTCACGGTCACCGTCACCCCACCCCGCCCGGCCAGGTCGCCACGGCCGCCCGCCGGTGCCGCGGCGCCGTGTGCCGCCACGTCGACGGTGCCGCCGTGTGCCGCCACGTCGACGGTGCCGCCGACCGAGGCGACCCGCTCCCGCATGCCGCGCAGGCCGAAGCCCTCCTCGGCGCCGGCGGCGAAGCCGTGCCCGTCGTCGGCGACGACCAGGGTGGCGTCCCTGCCGAGGGTCGCGCGGACCGTGACCCGGGCGGCGCCCGCGTGCCGGCGGGCGTTCGTCACGCCTTCCTGGGCGGCCCGGAACAGCGCCACCCGCGCCGCCACCGGCAGGTCGCGCTCGTCGCCGGTGACTTCCACGTCGACGGCGCACTGGCCGGCGCCGGCGTCGCAGGCGAGGTCGGTGAGCGCGCCGGCGAGCGAGAACGGCGCCGCCAGGGCCCGGACCGCGCCGCGGACCTCCTCGAGGGCGCGCGCCGCGGCGGCGCGCGCGTCCCGCACCGACCGGTCCGCGGCGGCCGGGTCGAGGTCGCGGAACGCGGTCGCCTTCTCCAGCTGGATGCTGACCGCGGTCAGGTGGTGGCCGAGGCTGTCGTGGATGTCGCGGGCGAGCCGGCCGCGCTCCGCCGCCGCCGACAGCTCGGCGACCTCGTCGAGGGCGAGCCGCAGCCTGGCGCGCGAGTCCGACTCGCCGACCGCGGCCGACGCCATCGCGACCGCCAGCACCATGCCGACGGACAGCATCAGCAGGTCCGTGACCTGTTCGCCGCCGGTGTACCAGTCGCGACCGGCGACCGTCGCCCACCCGACGGGCACCGCCACCCCGGCCGCCGCGAGCGCCACCGCCACCCGGCGGCCGTAGGCGAAGTACGCGGTGAACGGCACCAGCAGGAACAACAGGTTCGACAGCCCCGACCCGTCCAGCGCCGCGACCAGCACGAACAGCACCGTCCGCGCGGCCAGGAACACGGCCGGCGGCGCCGCGACCCGGCGCTCCACCCGCTCCAGGCCGGCGAGCACCCCGATCGCGGCGACGAGCGCGGCGGCCTGGGCGGCGTGCGCGGGATCGCCGCTGGTGGCCCGGTGGTGCAGGCCGGCGGCGAGGACCGCGCCGTACAGCACGTATGGCAGCCACGGCACCGGACGCCTCATGCGACCAGGTTAGTTCGCGCCGGCGGCCGTGCGGCGGGACGGCAGCGCGGACAGCGACAGCCAGCCGACCGACACCGCCGCGAGGACGTGCACGCCGCTGGTGAGCGGGCTGTCGGGCAGCGGCGCGAGCGCGGCGAGGAGCGTCAGCCACACGCCGTAGCCGGCCGCGGGCAGTCTCGGGAAGCCGCCGGAGCGCACCATCGAGACGCTGAACAGGACCGTACCGGCGACGTAGACCACGGCGCCGATCAGCAGCGCCGTCCCGAACGCCCCGGCGCGCAGCATGTCCACAGTGGACTCCTCCAGGTGGAACAGGACCAGGTTCAGCGCGAACGCGACCCCGGTGAACAGACCGAGGCCGAGCAGGTTCACCGCGAAGGCGGCCGCCCCGAAGCGGCCCGCGGCGGCCCGGTGGCGCAGGTAGAGGGCGGTGACGGCGGGCGCGGAGAACGCGACGCCGATCCCGAGGACGAAGCTCGTCGCCGTCGTCTCGCCGGTGAACGCCTCGATCGCGCCCGGCACCCCGATCGTCAGCGCGAGCAGGACGCCGCAGGCGGCGCCGAACCGTTGCAACCACATGAGATCCATGGCTGGACCGTATTTCCGGCGCGGTGGCGCGGGGGAGTGCCGGCCGGCCAGACCCGGGCCGCCGTTCGTCATGTGCCGTGCTGTGCTGTGCCCTTGCCGGGGCCGGCCGCCCGGGGGTGGTCCGGGCGGCCGGCGACTCGGTCAGTGGCAGGAGCCGGTGCCACTGTCGCTGTAGGACTGACCCGCGACCGGCACGAACTGCCAGTCGTAGGTGTTGCTGTGCAGGGTGAACTTCAGCACGCCGTAGGCGGAGCTGTTGCGGGCCTCGCTGTTGGGCTGGATCGTGCCGAACGCGTAGTGGCTCGCGCCACCCATGCCGGCGACCCAGGTGCGCAGCCCGCGGGCGTTGTCGAGACCGCCGTTGGGGTTCATCGGGGCGAAGCGCTCGTAGACGTGGTTGTGACCCCACAGCACGACGTCGGCGTTGTAGTCGTACAGCGCCTGGTAGAGCGGACGGGTCGACGTCGACGGAGCGTGGTTGGAGCTGGACGTGAAGAGCGGGTGGTGCCAGTACGCGAGGGTGCACGGCTTGCTGCTGGCCGCGAGGTCCGCGCGCAGCCACTGCTCCTGCGTCGAGCCCGCGGACATGCTGATGTTCGAGTTCAGCGACACGATGTGCCAGTTGCCGAGGTCGAACGAGTAGTACCCACGGCCCGACGGCCCGGCGACGGAGCCGAAGTAGCTGTAGTAGCCCGACGCGCCGGACGTGTTGTAGTCGTGGTTGCCGGGCGACGGCCGCGTGCGCGCCTTGAACCGGCCCCACGTCGGCTCGTAGTACGAGTTGAACTCGCTCGCCGTGCCGTTGTCGTACACGTTGTCACCCAGCGTGTAGACGGTCCCGGGGATGTTGTCGATCAGCGCCGCGGTGGCGCTGTCGCCGGAGCCCGAGTTGGCGATGTCCCCGGCGCCGACGAAGACGGGGTCCCCGCTCGGCGGCGTCGTGGTGCCGGTGGTGATGACGAGCTGCGGGGCGTCGGCGCCGGTCTCCCGCGTGTCGTAGTAGGCGCCGTCGCTGTTCGAAGAGGTCGCGCCGATGCTGAACGTGCCGTTGCCGGACACGAGCGCCTTGACGTCGATCTCGTACCAGCCGTCGCGGCTGACGGAGCCCAGGGTGCCCAGGGTGGCGCCGTCGATCGCGGGCTGGTTGTTCCACGTCGTGCCCGTCTCGGACCACGACGTGTTGCTCACGGCCTTGAACGTGCCGCCGTTGGGGCTGCCGTCGTTGCCGCTGATGGTGCGCAGGCGCAGCTTGGCGGCGGTGACCGTGCCGCTGACGCCGGACACCGTGAACCGCAGGAACATGCGGCGCACCGGTGAGTTGTCCACGACGATCTGCGTCGCGGTGCCGTAGTTGGTCGACGCCGTGTCGCTCTGGACGTACGTGTCGGCGACCGGCGTGAACGTGGCCGTGGCGGCCGACGCGGGTGACGCGGCGGCCACCACGAAGACGGTGGCGGTGGCGGCGACCAGCGTCGCCACCGTCGCCATCGTCACCGGGGGGCGGGTGAGGCGGATGCCCATCCAGAAACCCTTCTCTGGGCGTGTGCAGAAGCGCAAGGAACATAGGGACGCCGAAGGACCGGGCCGGAGCCACAAGGTAAACATATAACGAAATACTTCGATGTAAAGTGTCGTTCACGTTCTGCACACCGGCCGGTCGTCCAAGATCGGTTGCCGGGCGGCCGGGCGGTGGAACACGATGGCGGGCCGTCACCGCAGAGAGGGAACCCGGGTGTATCTGTCGACCGTGTCCATCCCCGTGCCCAAGGGGGACAGACGCCGCCGCCTCACCCTCGTCAGCGGCAATGTGGTCGCCCTCGGCACCGTCAGCCTCATCACCGACGTGTCCGCCGAGATGGTCACCGCCGTCCTGCCGCTGTACCTCGTGCTCGGCCTGCACGTCAGCCCCCTGGCCTACGGCGTCGTCGACGGCGTCTACACCGGCGCCACCGCGGTCCTGCGGCTCGTCGGCGGGTTCGTCGCCGACCGGTTCCGCTCCCGCAAGCTGGTCGCCGGGTTCGGCTACACCCTGTCGGCCGTCGCGAAGCTCGGCCTGCTGCTGGCCGGCCGGTCGGTGCCGGCGATCGGCGCGGTCATCGCCGTCGACCGCTTCGGCAAGGGCGTGCGGACCGCGCCCCGCGACGCGCTTATCACCGCCTCGACCCCGCCGGAGCAGCTGGGCCGGGCCTTCGGCGTGCACCGGTCGATGGACGCCTTCGGCGCGTTCCTCGGCCCGCTCGTCGCCCTCGCCGTCCTCGCCGCCGCCGGCCAGTCCTACGACGCCGTGTTCTTCACGAGCTTCTGCGTCGCCGCGCTCGCCGTGGTCGTGCTGATCCTGTTCGTGCGCGAGCAGCCCGTGGTCCCGGCAGCGGCGGTGGCCGCGCCGAACCTCAAGGAGGCCTTCGGGCTGCTGCGCGACGCGCCCGTGCGGCGCCTCGTGGCCGCCGCGTGCCTGCTCGGTCTCGCCACGATCGGCGACGGGTTCGTCTACCTCATGCTGCAGCGCCGCGAGGACCTGAGCCTCGTGTGGTTCCCGCTGCTGGCCGTCGGCACCAGCCTCGCCTACCTGCTGCTCGCCACCCCGCTGGGGCTGCTCGCCGACAGGGTCGGCCGGCTGCCGGTGGTCATCGGCGGGTACGCCTCCCTCGGCGTCGCCTACCTGCTGCTCTTCGGGCCGATCGGCGGGTGGCCGCTGCTGGTGCTCAGCCTCGCCCTGCACGGCCTGTTCTACGCCGCCACCGACGGGGTGCTCATCGCGTTCGCCGGGCCGGTGCTGCCGGCGAAGCTGCGCACCACCGGGATCGCGCTGATCCAGACCGGCCAGGCGCTCGCGTATCTCGTCTCGTCCGTCCTGTTCGGACTGGCGTGGCAGACCTGGGGGCCCGAAAGCGCCAGCCGGGTCGCCGCGGGCTGGGTCGCGCTCGTCGTGGTCGCCACCATGTTGCTGCTGAGGAGACGAGAGACGCATGTCGAACGGTAAGCGGATCGGCGTCCTCGCCTCGGCCGTCGTCCTGCTGGGCGGCGCCGCGGCCGGCTACACCGCCCTCGCGCGCGACGAACCCGTGAAGGTTGCCGCCGCCGACGAGGCGCCGCTGACGCTCACCCCCGGGCCGCGGCTGCTGACCATCACCGACCGGCACCTCGCCACCGTCGCCGCCGCCGACCCCGGCGGCCCGCGCACCGTGTCCACGATGGAGTGCCTGCGGGTCTACGCCGCCGCCGGCACCGGGGTGTGCCTGCGGCCGCAGAACGCCTGGAGCTACGAGGTCGTCGTCCTCGACGCGCAGCTGCGTCCACATCAGACGGTCGCGGTGCCGGGCCTGCCCAACCGGGCCAGGGTCGCGCCGTCCGGGCACCTGGTCGCGTGGACCGTCTTCGTCGGTGGCGACTCCTACACCAGCAGCGGCTTCTCCACCCGCACCGGCATCCTCGACACCCGCACGGGGACCACCGTCAACTCGCTGGAGGAGTTCTCGGTCGTCCACGAGGGCAGGCCCTACCGCAACGTCGACGTCAACTTCTGGGGCGTCACCTTCGCCGCCGACGACAACCGCTTCTACGCCACGATGTCCACGGCCGGTCGCCGGTACCTGGTCCGCGGCGACCTTGCGGCCCGGACCGTGGAGACGCTGCGGGCCAACGTCGAGTGCCCGTCGCTGTCGCCGGACGGCACCCGGGTCGCGTTCAAGCAGGCGATCGACGCCGACCCGCAGCGCGGCTGGCGGCTGTCGGTGCTGGACCTCGCCACGATGACCGTCACTGAGACCGCGGAGCACGCGAGCGTCGACGACCAGGCCGCCTGGCTCGACGGCGCGACGCTGGGGTACACCCTGCGCCAGGACGACGGCCGCCCCGACGTGTGGTCGGTCCCCGCCGACGGCTCCGGCGCCCCCCGCCTGCTCGTCCCGGGCGCGGAGTCCCCGGCGCCGCTGGCCGGCTGACGGGTACCGTCGCGGCGTGAGAATCCGTCGCACCGCGCCCGCGGTCGCCGTGCTCGCGGCGCTGCTGGCCGGGTCCGCCCCCGCTCCCGCTCCCGCTTTCGCCGAGACGGCGCGGGAACAGCAGTGGTGGCTGGGCACGCTCGGCATCGCCAAGGCGCACCAGGTCGCCAAGGGCGACGGCGTGGTCGTCGCGGTCATCGACACCGGCGTCGACGGCACCCAGCCCGACCTGGCGGGCGCGCTGCTGCCCGGCACCGGCACCAACGGCGTCAGGTCCGAGAAGGGCTGGGACGACCCCGACGGCCACGGCACCCAGATGGCGTCGGTCCTCGCCGGCCGCGGCAGCGGCGTCCTCGGGATCGCCCCGAAGGCCAAGGTCCTGCCGGTCGCCATCCCCATCGGCAACCGCGCGGACAGCGCGTCGGGCGACCTCGCCGACCCGATCCGCTACGCCGCCGACCACGGCGCGAAGATCATCAACATGTCGTTCACCCTCGGCGCCGACGAGCTCAAGCAGCCCGAGATCGACGCCATCGCCTACGCCCGGGCCAAGGGCGCGATCCTCGTCGCCGCCGGCGGCAACCGCCCCCAGGGCGACGACCACGTGCCGCTCCCGGCCCGCTACCCGGGCGTGGTCACCGTCACCGGCACCACCCGCGCCGGCGGCCTCTGGGACGGCTCCATCGCCGACCCGACCGTCGACATCGCCGCCCCCGCGCAGGACATCATCGGGGCCGCCCCGAAGGCCCGCTACCCCTCGGGTTTCGCGATCGGCTCCGGTACCAGCGGCGCGGCGGCCATCGTGTCCGGCCTCCTCGCCCTGATCTGGTCGAAGTATCCGGCCCTGGACGCGGCCAACGTGCTCAACCGCCTCTTCGCCACCGCCCGCGACAAGGGCGCGCCGGGCCGCGACGACGCGTTCGGCCACGGCCTGATCGACCCGTACGCCGCCCTGACGGCGACCGTCGCGCCGGTCACCGCCGACCCGATCGCCCCCTCGTCCGCACCCCCGCCGTCCCCGCCCCCACCGTCCGCCCCCGCCGGCGAGGCCGACGACGGCCCGGGCACCCCCGCGATCCGGGCCGCGGCCGTCGGCGGCGGCGCGGTCCTCCTCGCCCTGCTGCTCATCTTCGGCGTCGCCCGCCCCCTGCTGCGCGCCCCGCGCCGCCGCCGGTCCGATCGATGATGGCCGTCCGGCCGAGGCCGGTTACACCGACCGGACCGAACCCGCGGTCCGGTGTTGGCCTGCCGTGACCGGGCGCCTACGGTGTGCAGTGTCGGAGACTGAGGAGGCGGATCGATGTCCAGCGGCGCCCTCGCCCCCCTGCCGTCGCAGGAGCGGTGGCAGGAACGGGTCCGGGAGGCCCTCGCCGAGACCGGCCCGGGACGGCCGCGGCTGAGCTGGGCACGCCGCGACGAGCACAGCCGCTGGGACCTGCACGGCGACTGCCCGCACTGCGGGGACCACACCTCGAAGCTGGTCAGCGGCGGTGTCGTCGCCGCGGACACGGCGCTGGAGGCGTCGGCGCTGGTCGAGCTGATGATGGCGTGTGCCTGCGACGTCGAGCACCGGGCGGGCCGCCGGGGCTGCGGCGCCGGGCACGGCCAGTACATCACCGTCCCCGGGCCGGGCGCCTGACGTGGCGACCTTCGCGGACGAGGCCGAGCACTACGAGAATCGCCTCGACGAGCTGCGCCGCGGGCAGCTCGCGGCGATCCAGGCGTCGGCGGCCCGCTGGGCGGCGCTCATGACGGCCGTGCTCGGCGTGTTCGGCACCGTCACGTTCGCCGGCGGGCTCACCACCGTCGACCGGCTCGCCGCGCCGTTCGACGTCGTCGCGAAGGTGGTCACCACGCTCGCCGCCGGGTCCGCGGTCGCCGCCGTGGTGCTCCTGGCCCGCGCGGCCGGTGGCCTGCACCTCGACGACCTCGTCTTCCCCAGCGGCCGCACGCTCATGAACCGCGAGGCCCGGCTCGCCGTAGAGGCGCGCGGCCGGTTGCGGACCGGGCGACGGTTCGCGGTCGCCACCGGCGCGCTGGTCCTTGCCGGATCCGCGCTCGTGCTGTGGTGCCCGGCGGCCGCGCCGAGCGCGTCGGAGCTCCTGGTCCGCTTCTCCGACGGTACGGTCTGCGCGGCACCCGTCCGGGTCGGTGACGTGATCACCGTCGGCGGGCGGCCGATGCGCGACGCTCTGGAGATCGTGCCCGTCGGGGCCTGCCCCTGATGAACCACCCCTTCTTCGACGCGGCCACCTACCCGTGGCACCGGCCCGAGGCGGCGGCGTTCCACGAGCTGCTGTACCAGCGGTACGACAAGTCCGCGGACATCGACCTGGTGTACAAGCGGATCGCCGGCGACCTGCCACCGCTGACGCCCGGCGCGGCGAACCACGTGTGGAAGGAGGCGCTGGAGCACTGCGCCAAGCGGCGCCTGCTGGCGACCCTGCACCGGCAGCTGCGCGACGGCGGCGACTTCGGGCAGAACCCGCATGCGGTGGCGGTCCTCGACGCCGTGCACCGGTCGCGGGCGGCCGTGGAGCTCAACCTCCTGCCCGGTGTCCCGGGCCTGGTGGTGCTCGACCGGCTCGAGCTTCGCCGGTACATCCGCCGGCTCGCCCCGGCGGGCAACCCGCTGAAGGTGCTCCTCGTCCGCGGCGAACCGCAGAGCGGCAAGAGCCACGGACGGCACCTGTTCGAGGCCGCGGCCCGCGACGCCGGCGCGAAGTCCGTCTACCTGTGCGACGGGCTCGTCTCCACCGTCGACGACGTGCTGGTCGAACTGTTCGGTGCCTACCGCGCGACCGCCGAGATCCCGCCGCCGGAGTCCACCGACCACGGCTGGTACAAGGCGGCCTGCGGCAAACTGCGGTCGATCGCCGAGAGCAGCGGCCGCGGCCTGTGGATCGCCGTGGACGACCTCGGCCTCACCGAGGACGGCGCCCCGCTGCTGGACCCGCAGATCCGGGCGTTCTTCGACCAGTTCGCGCTGCACCTGGTCAGCGGCGTCTACAAGGACTGGTTCCGGCTGATGCTCATCGACTACCCGGACGGTCCCGTGCCGAGCCGATGGCATCGTGACCTGTGGGCGGAGGACCGCACCGCCCGCGCCGACATCACCGCCGACCACGTCGTCGAGCTCCTGACGACCTGGTCGGTCCAGCGCGGGCGGGTCGCCGTCGAGGAGACCGTCGCCGACCTGGCCGCGAGCATGCTGGTCGCGGTCGACGGCCCCGCCGGCGAGCGCGCCGGCGACGCCACCCGGCTGCCGCAGCTGCACGACCTGCTGGTGGCGAGCCTCGACGAGGACGGGGATCCGGAGTGGACCTGAAGCTGGTCCGCGACTCGGTGCCGGTGACGGAGTTCGCCGCCGCGATCGAGCGCACCGCGCGCGGCGTCGTCCAGGTGACGGTCGAGACCGACGTGTCGCGCTTCCTGTGCACCGGCTGGCTCATCACCGACGACCTGGTCGTGACCGTCGCACGCTCGGTCGCCGTGAACGGCCACATCGAGTGCCGGGTCGGCGACGAGAGCATCCCGGCCGACGTCGTCCACGCCGCCCCGCCGCTGTCGAGGTCGGTGCAGGTGACCGACTGGCGCGACATCGCACTGCTGCGGTTGCGCCGGTCCACGCCCGGAGCGGCGCTGCCGCTGGCGACCAGAGCCCGCCTGCTGAACGAGTCGGTGTACATGATCCACCTTCCGGACGGCGAGCTGCGCGCGGAGCTGTCCGTGGGGCGGCTGGGCGGCGCTGACGCGCCGACACTGGTGCACGACGTCGTGACCGGTCCCGGGTCTTCGGGCGCGCCACTGTTCTCCATGCGCGGCGACGTCGTCGGCATGACGATCGGCGTGACCAGGGCGTCGCTCACGGCCGTGAGATCCGGTGTCACCGTCGGCGGCCTGCTGGACGTGCTGCAGGACGCCCCCTGCTGGGGCGAGATCGTCGAGCATCACGACATGGTCGACTGGGCCGCGGTCAGAGCCCGGCTCCGCGGCGCCGCCCAGGAGCCGCCGACCGGCGGTCTGCTGTGGTGCGCCGTGCGGTGGAGCGTCGACCCGGCCGGCCTGGACCCCGCCGACCGGGACGCCGTCCGGGCGGTCGTCGGCGACCCCGGCGCCGCCCGCTGGGTGCTGCGCGGCGCCGACCGGCAGCGGATCCTCGCCGGTGCCTCGCTCGCCGATCTGCAGGCGGCGCGTGGCACGGACACCGTCGACGATCCACGGCAGCGGGTCATCGACCGGATCCTGGCCGGCCCGCCATTCGCCGTGGACGAGCTGCCCGACGACGTCCTGCCGCTGTGGCTGCAGGCGGTCCGGTGGTTCGCCGGCACCGTGCCGGGCCTGCCGAGCGCCGCCACGGTCAGCCGGCAGCTCGAACGGCGCAGGCTGCGCGGCCGGCTCGCCGCGCTGACCCGCCCGCACTTCTGGGGCAGGCAGGCGGAGCTGCGCACCCTGAGCTCGTGGTACGGCGAGGACGACCCCGGCCCGCTGACCATCACCGGCATCGGTGGCATCGGCAAGTCGTGCCTGGCCGCCCGCTTCGCCGGCGACCTCCCGGCCGACACGGTGATCCTCTGGCTCGACTTCGACCGCGCCGACCTGGCCCCTGACGACGCCGAGTCGGTGCTGGGCGTCCTCGCCCAACAGCTGTCGGTCCAGGCCGACACCGACCCGGAGACCGCCGGTCCGGGACAGGCGGCCGCCGCGGCGTTCGGCGCCGCGCTGACCCGGGCCACCTCCGGCGGACCCGCGCCGCTGCTGGTCCTGGACGGGTTCGAGATCGCGCAGCACGCCGAGCGGCACGGCGAGGTGTGGCGGCTGCTCGACGACGCGCTCGCCGCCGCCCCGCACCTGCGGGTCCTGGTGATCGGCCGCGCCCCGGTCGGCGGGCTGCGCCTGCGGGACCGGGTCGCGCGCGGGATCGTCCTGGCGGGCCTGGACGACGCGGTCGCCGCCGACTGGCTGCGGCAGCACGGCGTCACCGACGCTGACGCCCGCGCGAAGATCGTTGCTACGGCCCGCGGCGTGCCGCTGGTCCTGCAGCTCGCGGAGCGCCTCGTCGCCACCGGCGGCCCCGTCGACGACCTGCCGAAACACCTGGTCGAAGGCTTCCTGTACCGCAGGATCCTGGACAGGGTCGTCGATCCCGAGCTGCAGCCGCTCGCCCGCGACGCCCTCGTGCTGCGCCGGGTGACCCCGGACATCATCGCGGACGTCCTGCACGACAGCATGCCCGCGGGCGCCGACGCCGCGGCCGTGTTCCGCCGCCTGGCGCAGGAGCTGGCGCTCGTCACGCCGGACGGGCACGGCGCACCGGACCTGCTGCTGGAGAGCGGCGACGCGCTCCGCCTGCGTCCCGAGGTGCGCGGCGCGACCCTCGCCCTGCTCGTCCTCGACAACGCCGACCGGGTCCGCGAGATCGACACCCGCGCCGCCGACCGGTACCGCCGCCGTCCCCCGACTGGCGCGACGATCGCGGAGCTGGTGTATCACCTGCTCCGCCTCGACGACGTCCAGGGCGCGACCGAGGTCTGGCGGGACGAGGCGGCCCCGCTGCTGGCCCAGGCGGCCGACGACCTCTCGCCGGTCGCTCGTGACTGGCTCACGCAGCGGCTGATGGCCCGGTCCACGGTCTGGGTGGTGCAGACGGCGGAGGAGCTCGATGCGGTGGACCGCATCAGGAACGCTTACGCCCGGGGCCTGGACCGTCTCGTGCCCGGCATCCTTGCCGAACGCACCGAGCGGAGACCGGACAGCCCTCTGGTGTTCTACGACGCCTGGCAGCTGCACCTGAGCGACCTCGGCGCCGCGCGGCAACTGCTGGCGACCGCTCCGGCGGCGGCCGACACCACGGTCGGCAGGAACCGTACGGTGCTCGCCGCGTGGCTGGCGGCGCGCGCCGGACAGCGGGCGGCGGCGGACGCGCTGCTGGCGACCGTCGAGGCCGAGGACGTCTGGCAGGACACGACCGATCCCGAGCTGATGGCACTGGCCATCTGGGCGGCTCGGGTCCGCCTCGCCGTCGACCTGGCGGCGGAGGAGCGGCTGCAGCGCAGGCTGGACAACGGCGCGGTCGGTCTCCCGCAAGTGCCGGGCGTGTTGCTGCTTCCCGGGCTGGTCGCGACGATCGAACGGATCGCGCCGACGCTGCGATATGACAAGCGACTGACGATTCCGTCCCTCGCGTCCAAGGTCCAGCCGTTCGCCACAGCGGTCGCCAAACGACTGCAGCTTGAATCGACCCGTCGGACGGCGATGGAATTCTGGGCGGAGTCACGGAACCTCGACGTCTGGAGCCTCCCCTCGAGCGAGGACGTCCATCTGACGTTGCTGCATCGACGGAGACTGGCGTTGTCGGTCACGAGCACGGTCCTCGGTCGCGTGTGCGAGCGGGCACTGCACGGAGGGTCGAGCGTCCTGTCGGCGACGGTCGAGGAGATGCTGTTCGCGTTCCGCGGCAACCGCTTCGCCTACCCGGACGGAGACCGCCGGACCATCGCGCTGGACGTGATCGTGGAGCGCGTGGCGGAGCGGTACTCTTCGCTCGACTTCAAAGGGCGGGCCATCGCCGTGCCGGATCCGCTGCGCGAAGTGCTGAGCGTGGTGTCGGGGATTCCCAGCGGACGGGTGTCGGACGCATGACGGACGTGCTGGCAGCGTGGCCGTACCCGTGGACCGATCCCGCGGCGCGGCTGCTGCACAGGACGCTGACGCAGCTGTTCCCCTCGCCGAAGGCGGCGGCCGACGTCGCCGCCCGGGCCGGGATCGAGGTCTGGACGATCGACCTGCAGCAGGCGCCGACCCACGTCTGGAAGGACGTCCTCGAGACGGCGGCCAAGCTCGGCCTGACCCGCGTCCTGGCCGGGACGGTCCGGGACCTCGTGCCGCCCACCAGCCCGGCCCGGCCGCTCATCGACGATCTCCTCCAGGCCCGGCCGGCGATGGTGGACGCCGAGCCGGTCGGGCAGGACGGCGCGCCCAGGTTCGTCACCGCCTCGGACACCGTCACCGATCAGGAGGCGCTGCTGTACCACGACAGCCTGCTGATGCCGATCGGTCAGGTGCCCGGACTGATCGACACCCTGCGGCGGCTCCTCGCGGTCGCGCCGTCGGTGTGCAAGCTCGAGGTCGCGGGCGTGGGCGGTGGCGGGTCGCTCGGCACGGGGCTGCGCGTCGGTCCGCGACGGATCCTGACCTGCTGGCACGTGCTGCACCCGGGCGGCGAAAGGGCGGGCACCGTCACCGCGGACTTCGGCTACGAGGACGACGGCCGCGACGGGGTGCGGGCCTCGACCGCGGTGCGGTGCGACCCGGGCACGATCGTCGGCGACCCCGCCGACGACTGGGCGGTGATCGGCACGACCGGGGAGCTCGGCGACGAGTGGCCCGTCGTGACGCTCGACCCCGGCGTCGCGCCGGTGCTGCACGGTCCCGCGTACATCATCCAGCACCCCGGCGGGGTCAGGAAGCGGCTCGGGTTCGTCCGCAACCACATCTCCCACGTCGACGACCGGGTCGTGCAGTACCTGACCGACACCCAGACGGGCTCGTCCGGCGCGCCGGTGCTGAACGCCGACGGGGTGGTCATCGCCCTGCACCACGCCGGCGGCAGGCCCCAGGAGGTCGCCGGGCGGCCGCCGACGGCCAAGAACGAAGGCATCCGGATCAGCCGGATCCGGCTGGACTGACGGTCAGCCGGTCACGGTGGTGGTGACGGCGGCGGGGACGCCGTTGCGGCAGGTGATCGACATGCGGACCTGCTCCTTCGAGCGCTTGAAGAAGATCTTCGCCGTGGTCGCCGGGCCCTTCTCGACCTTCACGAGCTTGTAGCCCTCCGCCACCGTCCAGGACAGGATCCAGGCGTTGCCGGCGGAGTCGCAGCCCGCGTTGACGGTCCCGCCGACGGAGGTCAGCGTGTGCTCCTCCGTCGGTGGCTGCGGGGGTTCGGTCGTCGGCTCCTCGGTCGTCGGCTCCGGTTCGCCCGGTTCGTCGGCGCCGCCGCCGGAGTTGTCCGAGCCGGAGGTCCGCCCCGGCACGCCCGCTCCGGTCGGGCCGGCGCCGGCGGCGGGGGCGCTGGAGCCACCGGCATCCGGAGCCGGCGTCGGTGAGTCGCTGGTGTCCGCGGCCGGCAGGGCGGCGACCTGCGACGACGGGTGGCCGGCCTTGCCTTCCGCGCCCGGCGGGGAGCCGAACGCCGTCCAGGTCAGCACCGCCGCGACCGACACGATGCCCAGCCCGGCCGCCGCCAGGACCCGCACCCGGGACCGCCCGGGTCGCGGCGCCCGCGGGACGAGGAGCGCGGACGGCTCGCCGTCGACGGCGGGGCCGGCCGCGGCGAGGGCCGGTGCGGACGGCACGACCTGCAGCCCGGCCGCCGCGGCGAGGACCGACGCGACCTGCGGCGCGGTCGGGCGCTGCGCGGGGTCCTTGCGCAGGCAGCGGTGGCAGAGGTCGGCGACCTGCTCCGGGACGCCCGGCGTCGGCGGGAGCGGCTCCGGCGGGACGTACACGTGCGCGGTCAGCACCTGGGTCGTGCTGTCCACGGTCCACGGCAGCTGCCCGGCGATCAGCTTGTACAGGATGACGCCGAGCGCGTAGACGTCCGAGGCGGGCTCGACGGCGTCGTCGGTGAGCCGCTCCGGGGCCAGGTAGGACGGCGTGCCCAGGATCAGCTGCTCGGGTCGGTCGCCGTCGCTGCCGGGGCTGGTCGAGGCGGCGATGCCGAAGTCGACGACCTTCGCCCCGGTGGGCGTCACGATCACGTTCGCGGGCTTGATGTCGCGGTGCACGAGCGACGCGGCGTGCGCGGCGGTCAGCGCGGCGGCGATCTCCGCGCAGATCCGGAACGCGACCCGGGGCTCGACCGGCCCGGCGGCGATCTGCTGCGCGAGCGTCGGACCGGGGACCAGCTCCATCACCACGTACGGGATGACCTGGCCGTCCTCGGTGGCCTCGCCGTAGTCGTGGACCTGGGCGATGTTCGGGTGCGACAGGGTCGCGGCGGTCCTGGCCTCGGCGCGCATCCGGCGCAGCGACTCCGGCTTCGCGGTGTGTGCCCCGTTGAGCATCTTGACCGCGACGGTCCGTCCCAGCACCTCGTCGGTCGCCGCCCACACCACCGCCATCCCACCGCTGCCGAGCTGCTCCTCCAGCCGGTAACGACCACCCAGCACCTGGCCCTGCACGTCCGGCAGCCCTCCAACGCATCGACGCCCACCTTGCACGCCGTATCCTGCGGGACAAACCTCCGCGGCGCCAGTGACCCGTCGGCCGTATTCCGTCTACACCTGGTTAAATCGGGTGAACGCGCAGGTGGCGCCCTCAGTCGACGAGCCCGGCGCGGAACGCGGCGATGGCGAGCTGGACCCGGTTGGTCGTGCCGAGCTTCTCGAACAGGTGCGTGACGTGGCTCTTCACCGTGGCCTCGCTCATGTACAGCCGGGCCGCGATGTCCGCGTTCGGGTGCCCGAGGCCGATCTCGATCAGGACCTGCCGCTCGCGTTCGGTGAGCGGGTCGAGGCGGGCGAGCGCGTCGCGGCGGCGCCGGCCGCGGTCCTCGGCGGTCAGGCGGGTGATCACCTGGCGGGTGACGGCCGGGGACAGCATCGAGTCGCCGGCCGCGGCGAGCCGGACGGCGTGCAGCAGCTCCGCCGGCGGGGTGTCCTTCAGCAGGAACCCGGTGGCGCCGGCCTCCAGCGCGAGCAGCACGTCGTCGTCGGTGTTGAACGTGGTCAGCACGACGACCGCGGGCGGCTCCGGCAGCGCGCGGAGCGCGGTGGTCGCGGCGATCCCGCCGAGGTGCGGCATCCGCAGGTCCATGAGGACGACGTCGGGTCGCAGCCGGGTCACCGCGTCGACGGCGGCGTGCCCGTCGCCCGCGTCCCCGACGACGGTGAGGTCGGCGGCGGTCTCCAGGATCATCCGCAGCCCGGCGCGCACCAGCGCCTCGTCGTCGACGAGCAGCACCGAGATCACCGCTGGGTCGCCTCCGTCCACGGTACGACTGCCGCCAGCCGCCACCCTCCGCCGGCCGGTCCACTGTGCAGGGTGCCACCGGCGAGGCGGACCCGCTCGGCCAGCCCCACCAGTCCCGCCCCGGACCCGGGCAGGTCCAGCGGGGCGCCGCCGGGGCCGTTGGCGACGACGACCTCGACCTGCCCGCCGGCGGCGGCGCGCTCGACGGTGACGGTGACCGGCGCGCCCGGCGCGTGCTTGCGGGCGTTGGTGAGGCCCTCCTGCGCGACCCGGTGGACGACGCGGGCGGTGCCCGCCGGCAGCGGCCCGGCCCGCTCGTCCAGCTCGACCCGCTGCCCGGCCCGCGTCGCGGCGAGCACCAGGCCGGGCAGGTCCGGGAAGTCCTCGCCGGGCGGGGCCGGCGTCTGCAGGACGCCGAGCACGGACCGCAGGTCCTGCAGCGCCTCCCGGGCGGTGACCCGGATCAGGCCCGCGCCCTCCTGGAAGCGGCCGGTGTCGGTCGTGACCTCCAGGGCGCCGGCGTGCAGCGCGATCAGCGACACCTTGTGCGCGAGCACGTCGTGCATCTCCCGCGCGATCCGGGTGCGTTCGGCGGCGCGGGCCCGCTCGTCGCGCAGCAGCCGCTCGGTGTCGGCGTGCTCGGCCCGCTCCTGCCACGACGCCCGCAGTTCGCGCAGCGCCGCCACGTACAGGCCGAGACCGGTGAGCAGGAGCGCGCCGACCGCGGCGAAGACGGCGTCGTCGGCGCCGAGGCGGCCCTCGTCGATCCACGACCAGCCGGCGATCCCCGCCCACCCCGCGATCCCGGCGGCGACCGCGCCGCGGCGGCTCGCGTGGACCGCGCCGGAGTACACGCCGACGAGCAGCGGCGCCGGGTTGCCCGACAGCGCGTAGGCCGCCGACCCGGCGACCGCCGCGAGCCACGGCAGCCGGCGCCGCCACCACTGTGCGGCGCTGCCGGCCACACCCGCGAGCGCGACGACCGGCGCCGGCAGCCCGGACCACGACGCCTTCACCGCGAGGGCGGTCAGCGCCAGGCAGGCGAGCACCAGGGCGCCGTCGGCGACGCCGCGCCGCTGCAGGAGCTTCATGTCTCAGCAGCGTAGACAGCCCGCGGCCGGCCGCCCATGCGTCCGGGGTCGACGGCGGCTCCGACGAAAGTCGCAGACAACCGCCGACCCGGCGGCGATGTCCCGCGGCCGGGTGCCCCGGCAGGCTCGGCACCGTCCCCGCACCGCCCACACCGTCGGAGGTCCCCATGCGCCGTGCCCTGCTCGCGCTCTGTGTCGCCGTGCCGCTGCTGCAGGTGCCGCCCACGGCGGCCTGGTCGGCGCCGCCGGGGTGCGCCGACCCGGCGGAGGCGGCCGCGTTCTTCGACGGCACGCTGCCGCAGCGCCTCGACCGCTTCCACGTCCCCGGCGCGGTCGTCGCCGTGACGGACCGCGACAGGACGCTGTTCGCGAAGGGGTACGGCACCGCCGACGTCGCCCGCGCGGTCCCGTTCGACCCCGAACGGTCGCTGGTGCGGATCGCGTCGGTCACGAAGCTGTTCACGTGGGAGGCGGTGCGGCGCGAGGCCACCGCGGGCCGGCTCGACCTGGACGCCGACGTCAACACGTACCTGCGCGGCTTCTCGGTGCCGGCGACCTTCCCGGAGCCCGTCACGCTGCGGGCGCTGATGGACCACACGGCCGGCTTCGAGGACCGCCTCGTCGGCGTCGGCGCCCGGACCGCCGGGGACGTCGAACCCTTGCAGCGCTACCTCGCGGCGCACATGCCGGCCCGGATCCGGCCGCCGGGCGAGGTCTCGGCCTACTCTAACTACGGCGCCGCGCTCGCCGGGTACATCGTCGAGCGGGTCAGCGGCGAGCCGTACGACCGTTACGTGCGGACCCACATCCTCGACCCGCTCGGCATGGCCCACACCACCGCCACCGAACCGGTGCCCGCGGCGCTCGCCGGGGACCTCGCCGTCAGCTACGACTCCGACGCGGTGCCGCCGAGAGCGATCCCGTTCACGTTCGACCGGATGCCGCCGGACGGCTCGATCAGCGCCACCGCCGCCGACATGGCCCGGTTCGCGCGTTCGCAGCTGGTCGCGCCGCCGGCCCGGTCGTTCGCCGCGGACCCCGCGCTCGGCGGCTGGGCGGGCGGTCTCATGGAACGCTTCCACGACGGCCGCCGGATCCTCATGCACGACGGCTCCTGGGAAGGGTTCCAGAGCGCCCTGATCCTGGTGCCCGGCTGCGACCTCGGCATGTTCCTGTCCGCCAACGGCACCGGCGGCATCGACGCCTTCGGCGAGATCGTCGACGGGTTCTTCGACCGGTTCGCGGCGCACGGGACGGACCCCCCGGCGGCCGCGACCCGGCCGGCGAAGGTGCGCAGATCCGCGCCGGCGGCAGGGTTCTACCAGCCGGCCCGGCACGCGGAGTCCACAGTGGAGAAGCTGACGACGCTGCTCGGCTCGGCCAGGCTCACCGTCGACGCCGCCGGGGTCGTGCACTTCAGGGGCAAGACGTGGCAGCGGCAGCCGGACGGCACGTTCACCGCCGCGGACGGCTCCGACCATCTGGTGTTCCTCACCGGACCCGGCGGGCGCCGGTACGCCGCCACCGACGGCCCCACCCTCGAACTGCTCGACCGGGCCGAGACGCTGCCCTTCAACCTGCTCGTCCTGCTGGGTTTCCTCATCGTCGCGCTCAGCGCCGTGGCCAACCTGCGGCGGCGCCGCACCGGCCTGTCGGGGAGGTGGCGGGTGTCCCGGGCGCTCGCCGCCGGCGCCTGCCTGACCGGCCTCGTGTTCCTCGCCGGGCTGGCCTACGAGGTGCTGTTCGACCCGGGCGCGTTCCTCTACGGCGTACCGGCGGAGTTCACCCTGCTGCTGGCGCTGCCGCCGCTGGTGCTCGCCCTCGGCGCCGCGGCCCTGGCAGGCACGGTCGCCGGCTGGCGGGACCCCGGCGCGCGGGTCGCGGCGAAGGTCCACCAGGTGGTGCTCCTGGCCGGGCTGCTGCCCTTCGGATGGTTCGTGTGGCAGTGGAACCTCATCGGCTGGTCGTATCCCTGACCGCGCCCGGGGGCACGCCGAACGTGCGGCTGAACGCGCGGGAGAACGCGGCCTCCGACGCGTAACCGAAGCGGTGCGCCACCTGCGACAGCGGCTCCGCCGACTGCTGCAGGTGGGTGTGCGCCAGCTGCATGCGGCACTGCGTCACGTACTGCATGACGGGCTCGCCGAGCAGCGCGGTGAAGCGGGCCGAGAACGCCGACCGGGACATCGCCGCCTCACGGGCCAGGGACTCCACGCTCCACGGCTCCTGCGGCGCGCGGTGCATCGCCGCCAGGGCCCGGCCGACGTGCTCGTCGCGCAGCGCCGCGAGCCAGCCCTCGCTCGCCTCGGGCGCGGTGTCGAGCCAGCCGCGGATCGCCTGCACCACCAGGACGTCGGCGAGACGGGTCAGCACCGTCTCGCCGCCGGGGCGCAACGCGGTCGCCTCCGCGGCGATGAGCTGCAGGGTGCTGTGCAGCCAGCCGCCGTCGTCGTCCCAGCCGTCGACGTGCAGGACCTGCGGCAGCTGCGCGACGAGCCGCCGGGCCGGGACGTGGTCGCAGCGCAGCACGCAGTAGGTGACCCGGGTCAGCGCGCCGCCACCGCCGTGCCGCAGCAGCTCGTAGCGCTCGCTGACCCGCTCCACGGGGATGTCGAACAGCGGCACGCCGTCACGGCGGACCTTGTGTCCACTGTGGACGCGGTGCGGGGTGCCGTGCGGGATCAGGGTCAGGCCGCGCGGGCGCAGGGTCCGCGGCGGCTCGCCGTCGACCTCCAGGACCGCCTCGCCGGCGGTGACGACGATCAGCGCCATCAGCCCGTCGAGGGCCGGCACGGCGATGTCCCACGGCGCGGTCAGCTCCGACCGGCAGTACAGCGTGCCGGTCAGCCGCAGCAGGTGCAGCGCCTCGCCCAGGGGGTCGGTCGCCGGCGGGAGGATCGTCGTCGTCACCGCACCATCGTCCAGCATCATGGACGATCTGCAAAGAGTTCCGGTGTTCTGATGATTCAGAATCTCGCCGGTACCGGTGAGGCTGGACCACATGAAAACACTCGTCATCGGCTCGACCGGCAAGACCGGGCGGCGGATCCTGCGCCGCCTCACCGACCTCGGCCACCCCGTGCGGGGCGCGTCCCGCCGCAGCGACCCGCCGTTCGACTGGGAGCGGCCGGAGACCTGGCCCGCCGTCCTGGAGGGCGTCGGCGCCGCCTACGTCTCCTACTACTCCGACCTCGCCGCGCCCGAGGCGCCCGCCACCGTGGAGGCGTTCACCAAGGCGGCCGCCGCGGCCGGCGTCCAGCGGCTGGTGCTGCTGTCCGGCCGCGGCGAGCACCACGCGGAGAGCTGCGAGGACATCGTCCGCGAGTCCGGCCTCGGCTACACGCTGGTGCGGGCCTCGTGGTTCGCGCAGAACTTCGGCGAGGGCGAGCTGCGCCAGGGCGTCATGGACGGCGCCGTCGTCCTCGCCGCCGGGGACGTCGCCGAGCCGTTCGTGGACGTCGAGGACATCGCCGACGTGGCGGTCGCGGCGCTGCTCGACGAGCGGCACGACGGCCGCGTGTACGACGTCACCGGACCGCGCCTGCTCACGTTCGCCGCCGCGGCCGAGGAGCTCGCCCGCGCCGCCGGCCGTCCCGTCACCTACGTGCCGGTGAGCGTCGAGGAGCTGCGGGCCGCGCTCGCCGGGCACCCGCAGGGCGACCTGTTCGCCGACCTGTGCGGCGAGGTCTTCGACGGGCGCAACGCCAACCTGGGCACCGGCGTGCGGGACGCGCTCGGCCGGGCGCCGCGCGACTTCGCCGACTACTGCCGGGCGGCCGCGGCCGCCGGGGCCTGGCGGTGATGCGGCGGTGATCCAGCGGATCGTGCTGATCGTCGCGGGCGCCGTGGCCGTCGCGGTCGGGGCGGCGAGCCTGCTGGCACCGGTGGCGTTCCGCCGGCAGTACCACATCAGCATCGGCGACGACGTGAACCTGCTCAGCGAGACCAGGGCGGCGGGCGGCGCGGTGCTCGGGGTCGGGGTGCTGCTCGTGGTGGGCGCGTTCGTGGCGCGGCTGGCGTTCGCGGCGGCGGTCGCCGGGGCCGTGTTCTACCTCGCCTACGCCGTCTCGCGGGGCGTGTCCGTCGCGCTGGACGGCACGCCCGCGAGCGGGCTGGTCCTCGGCGGCGCCGTCGAGCTGGCCCTCGGGGTGGCCTGCGGTTACCTCCTGGCCCGCCCGTCCTTGCGATCGGCGCCCTGACCGGCCGGCCGGCGTCGTGGCCTCGGCGCGGCGCCGGCCGGCTCCGAGACCGGCCGACGGCGTGGCTCGTTCAGTGCGGCCCCGGCCGGTCCAGTTCCAGGTCGGCCGGGTGGCTCGTTCAGCGCGGCGCCGGCCGGTCCAGGTCCGGTTCGGCCGGGGTGGCTCGTTCGGTGCGGCGCCGGCCGGTCCAGGTCCGGTTCGGCCGGGGTGGCTCGTTCAGCGCGGCGCCGGCCAGTCCAGGTCCGGGTCGACCGGCTGCGAATAGTCGACGCCGGGCACGTCGAAGCCGTAGAGGCCGCGGAACTGGGCGCGGAACCAGTCGACGTCCGCCACCTCCGCGATCGTCTCCGGGGTGATCGCCCGCCACCGCTGCGCCACCGCGGCCTGCACCGCCGGGTCCAGCTCCCAGCGGTCCAGCCGCAGCCTGCCCTGCTCGTCGAGGTCCAGCGGGGCCGCGCCGGTGAGCTGGTCCCACAGCTGCACCGACTGCTCGACCGGCGACTGCAGCGCGTCGCCGAGGACGGCGCGCAGCACGCTCACATACAGGGCGATGCCCGGGATCGCGGTCGACGCCTGCGTGACGGCGGCGCCGTTGACCGACGTCAGCGCCCGGCCGCCGATCGGCCGCAGCCGTTCGTCGAGCTCCCCGGCGGTCCGCTCCAGGTGCACCTTCGCCGCGCCGATCGTGCCGTCGCGGTAGATCGCCGAGGTCAGGCTGGATCCGATGTACGACAGGGCGACGGTGCGGAACCCTTCACGCAGCAGGCCCCGGTCGGCGAGCGCGGTGACCCAGCGGGACCAGTCCTCGCCGCCCATCACGTGCACCGTGTCGGCGGCCTCGTCCTCACCCGCGGGGGTGGCGGTGACGTCGCGCAGGGCCGGCGTCCCGTCCGCGTCGAACTCGAGCGTCCTGGTGGTGTGGGCCGCGCCGAGGGGTTTGATGACCGACTGGTAGGTGGTGCCGCTGCGCGGGTCGGTCCGCCGGGGCGCGGCGACGCTGTACACCAGGACGTCGAGCTTGCCGAACCGCTTCTCCAGCAGGTCCAGCACCTCGTCCTTGGTGGTGTCGGCGAAGGCGTCCGCGTTGAGGAACGTGAAGTCGCTGCCGGCCTCCTCGGCGACGGCGGCGGTGGCGATCGTGCGATACCACCCGGCGGTGCCGGTGCGCCGGCCCGGCGGCCGCTCGAACGCGACGCCGACGCCGTCGACGCCGTGCCGGACCAGGCCGGCGAGGGTGGCGGCCAGGCCGTAGCCGGCGCTGGAGCCGATGACGAGCGCGACCTTCCGGTCCTGCGGCCCGGCACCCGCGGGGATCTGCGCGACCATGTCGGCGACGCTGCGGAAGCAGCCGGCGGGGTGCGAGTCGAGCAGCAGGAACCCGCGTCCGGTGGGACTGACGACACGTGCGGCCACGATGCTCCCCTTCGGTGATCGGATCGTGCGGTCACATCCTGTCATGGCCTCCGCGGTGTCCGGTTCCCGGCAGCGCCGGTGTGATCGACGTCCGCCACTGCCTACCGTGACGGCCGTGGACCTCATCGCCAGCGCCGACGTCAGCGCCGACAACATCCTCGACTACTCGGTGACGCCGGCGTGCCAGGCGTACGTCATCGCCGAGCACATCGTGCGGATCCCGCGCTGCCAGGTGCTGGCGGTCGCGAACCTGGCCAACCACCAGCCGCCCGCCTACCCGTTCCCGCAGGTGCCGTCCGCGCCCCGGTCGTTGAGCACCGGAGCGCACGCCTTCGTCGGGTTCCGGGACGGCGGCACCGGCGTCTGGGACCACACCGTGCTGCCCCGGGCCGAGTCCGGCGACTGCCGTGCCGTGAGCTTCCGCGTGTACGTGGAGCAGGGCTGGGCGGCGGTCACCGGGCTGGTCTTCCAGACGGGCCTGGTGCTGCCCAGCTACGACCGGATCAGGCTCGAGTGGCACCGGATCGTCTTCGACGCCATCACGGGACTCATCGTCTTCAGCGTGACGACGTCCAGCGCGGGCAAGGCGGGCGACGACGACACCGACCCCGACGAGTACGCGCTGTCCGAGGCCCGGCGGTTCGCGCCGGCCGAGTCGCACCTGCGGGTGCGGGCCCTGGACTCGCCGCTGCCGCCGGGCCGCAGCTTCCGGGTGGACCTCGGCACCGGCGCCGTCGTGGAGGTCCGCAACCGCGCCCAGCGGTAGGACGGCCCCCGGTTCCGGACATTCACAGCGGTTGACACCGCGTTGGGCCGGTCCTACGTTGAACGTATGTTCAGAACTTCTGTTCAGAACGACACGTTCGACGTCGCCGTGGTCGGCGCCGGGCTGGCGGGCCTGGCCACCGCGATGCGGCTGCAGGCGGCCGGGTGCGCCACGGTGGTCCTCGAGGCGCACGGCCACGCGGGCGGCTGCGCCGGCTATTACCGCCGCCGCGGCTTCTCCTTCGACGTCGGCGCCACCACGCTCGTCGACTTCGAGCCCGGCGGCGTCGGCGCCGAGCTGTTCGACGCCGTCGGCATGCCGCCGCTCGCCGGGGAGGCGCTGCCGGGCTATGTGGCGTGGTTGCCCGACCGCTCCGTCGTGCTGCACCGCGACCCCGGCGCCTGGCACGCCGAGCGGCTGCGGGCGCTCGGCGACACGGGCCGGCACCGGCGCTTCTGGGCGCTGCTGGACCGGCTCGCCGACGCGTTCTGGCGGGCCAGCCGCGCCGGCGCCCGCATGCCGGTGCGCCGTCCCGCGGACCTGGTGCACAACGCACGCACGATGCGCCTCGCCGACCTGCACCTGGCCAGGCACGTCACCGGGACGCTCGGCGGGGCGCTGCGCCGGCACGGGCTGCGCGACGACGCCGCCCTCGTCGGGCTGCTGTCGATGCTCGTCGAGGACACCGTGCACAGCACCGTCGACGACGCGCCGCTGGTCAACGCGGCGCTCGGCATCACCATCCGCGGCGCGGGCCTGACCCGCGCGACCGGCGGCATGCGCGGGTTTTGGCGGGCCGCCGTCGCGCACTACCGGTCGCTCGGCGGCGACCTGCGCTGCGGCTGGCGGGTCACCGGGGTGACCGGCACCGCGCCGCGCTTCACGGTCGGCAGCCCCCGCGGCGCCGTGCACGCCACGCAGGTGGTCAGCGCCGTGCCGGCCGCCACGACCGCGCGGCTCACCCCGGCCGCCCGGCCCGCCCTCGAGGGGTATCTGCGCCGGGACGCCCCCGACCTCGGCGGCGCGGCCATGCTCTGCCTCGGCGTGCCCGAGGACGAGGTGGCCGGGCAGCGCTTCACCCACCACCAGCTGCTGCGTTCCTACGCGGAGCCGCTCGGCGACGGCAACAACATGTTCGTGTCCGTGTCGGCGCCGGGCGACCGCGACAGCGCCCCACCGGGCCACCGGGCGGTGATGTTGTCCACCCACACCGACCTGGCCGGCTGGGAGGACCTCGACGACGCCGGCCACGCCTCCCGCCGCGACGCGCTCGGCGAGCGGCTCGTCGCCGAGGCCCGCCGGGTGTATCCACGGCTGGGGGAGCGGGCCGTGGTGCGGGAGGTGGGCACGCCGCGGACCTATGCGCGGTTCACGTCCCGGCCGCGCGGCGCCGTCGGCGGCGTCAGGCAACGCACCTCCAACGCCAACCAGCACGCCGTCCCGCACCGCACCACCGTCCCGGGCCTCTGGCTCGTCGGCGACACCACCTGGCCGGGGCTGGGCACCGTCGCGTGCGTGCTCGGCAGCCGGATCGTCGCGGAAGGAGTGCTCCGCTCATGAAACCCGGCAGGACATCCCCGGCACGGGAGATTGGACCGGCGCAGCCGGCAGCCGACAGGCGGGCGGGCGCCGGGATCGTGCAGGCGGGCGCCGCGAAAGGGCAGGCGGGCGCCGAGATCGGGAAACCGGCGATGGGTGACCTCGGCGCGGACCTGTTGACGACGCGGCCCTGGCAGCGGCGGTTCGCGCTCGCCCGGCCGGTGATCGGGGTCGCCGCCTATGTGGTGGCCGCGGCGCTCGGGTGGTGGTGGCTGACACCGCTCATCATGTTCGGCATCTTCGTCGCCGTGGTGACCGTGACCCATGACGTCGTGCACCGGTCGATCGGGCTCGGGCCGCGGGCGACCGAGTGGGCGCTGTTCCTGTCCGGGCTGGTGCTGCTGGAGAGCGGCCACGCCTATCGGGCCACGCACCTGCAGCACCACCGGGCGTTCCCCGCTCCGGCCGGCACGTCCATGGACGACCCCGACGGCGACCCGGAGGGCTATCCGGCGCACATCAGCTTCCTCGGCGCCGTCTGCTACGGCCCCGTGTTCCTGGTCCGGCTGTGGCGGTGGGCGCTGCGCCGCGCACGGGGGCAGGACCGCGCCCGCGTCCGGCAGCGCCGGTGGCTGCTCGCCGAGGCCGCGATGCCGGTGCTCGTGATCGGGGGCGGGGTCGCGCTGCTGCCGGTCGCGCCGGCCCTGCTGTGGTATGCGGCGATGGCGGTGGCGGGCAGCTGGGTGTATCCGCTGCTGACCGTCTACCTGCCGCACCACGACTTCGGGGACACGCCGCTCACCCAGACCCGGACGCTGCGCGGGCGGGTCATCCCGGCGATCTTCCTGGAGCTGACCTATCACCTGGAGCACCACCTGTATCCGCAGGTGCCCAGCCATCGGCTCGCGGAGCTGGGACGGCGGCTCGACCCGTTCCTCGCCGCGTCCGGAGTCCGCCCGCACCGCGTGATCTGACATCGCCTACCGTTGCCGGTGATGTCGCGCCGATCCGAGACCCGCGAGCGCATCCTGCGCGCCGCCGTCGACACCCTGGCGACGCAAGGGTTCTCGACCACCACCGCCAGGGCGATCGCCGCCACCGGCGGGTTCGCGCCCGGCGTCATCTACTACCACTTCGAAGACCTCGAGGACCTGCTGCTCGCGGCGATGCGCTACACCAGCGACAGCAGGATGGAGCGCTACACGTTCCGGACCCACGGGGTCCGCGGCGCCGGTGAGCTCCTGCCGGCCCTGCGCGAGCTGTATGACGAGGACGTCGCCACCGGGCACATCGCCGCCGTGCAGGAGCTCGTCGCGGGGGCCGTCGGCTCGACCCGGCTCGCGGCGGGCGTGCGCGCCGAGATCCGCCGGTGGGAGGACTTCACCGAGGCACTGATCGGCCGGCTCCTCGGCGACAGCCCGTTCGCCGCGCTGATCCCCGGCCGGGAGGCGGCGATGGCGGCGATGGCCTTCTACCTGGGCCTGGAGATGCTGACCCACCTCGACGGCGACCGCAGCCGCAGCGACACCCTGTTCGCCGCCGCCGCCAGGTTCACCGGCATGCTCGACGCCCTGTCCGGCCTCACCGCCGACGGGACCACCCCCGCCACCGACCAGTGACCCCGGCGCCGGGTCAGAAGAAGGCGGGCACGACGATCGAGCCGACGGAGGCGTCGCTCAGCCCGCAGTACAGGCGGACGAGGCCACGGTCGAGGACCTCCATCGAGCCGGGAAAGACGACGTCGGTGAGGTCGGGGCGTTTCGGCGGGGCAGGTGGGAAGTCGGCGCGCATCGCGATGATCGTCGGGGTGGTCGTGGTGCGGGCGGCCGGGTCGATCGTCCACCAGGCGCCGGCGTACTCCTGCGGCCCGCCCTCCTCGCCGACGGCGACGTGGCCGAGGACGCCGATGCGGTCGCCGAGGTCGTAGAGCTCGTTGACGCCGAGCTTGGTGTCCTCGGCGACCTGGTCGTGGAAGACGTGCGCCTTGGTGATCAGCTCCGCGGACAGGTCCGTGTAGTCGTCGGCGAGGATGAGGCTCACCCGGCCGCGGCCGGCGGTCCCGCCCTGCGGACGGCCGCACACGGCGAGCCCGTCGTGGCGCTGCAGGAGCCGGATGTCCTTCATCCCCGGCACCTCGGCGAACGGCGTGGCCGGGTCGAGGCGCTGCACGGAAGGCGCGGCGTGGAAGCGGGTCACGACCGTCGGCGGGTCGTTGCGGAAGTCCAGCGACACCACCCCGAACACGAGCACCGGCACGCCGGCGCGGTCCAGGACCCAGGCCGCGAACGGGTCCTCCGCCGACCGGAACACCGGCGTGTCCGGCGCCTCCCGCCAGCCGTCGCCGGCGCGCTCGTAGAAGCGGATCTCCGGATCCCAGGAGGATTCGTCGCGCCAGTAGCTGGTCTCCGACTCGACCCGCACGGCGAGCAGCGTGCGGCCGCCCTGCCGGATCAGGCACGGGTTGTAGGCGAGCCGGTCCCCGACGCCGGGGATCACCTCGGCGGTCCCGGACGGGCGGCCGGGGCGGCGCAGATGGTCGGCGACGAGGTCGCGGTACCCGGCGGCAGTCGACGTCACACAAGCACCGTATCGCCGTGTCCGGGCGCGGATGGCGGGAAACCCGGGTGAATGTCGGAAGCGGCGGCGCCCGCCGCGCCCGGGCCGCCCCGGAGGTGGTGCGGCACTAAGCTGCGGTGATGGCAGACGACGGGGCGCGGCGCGGCGGTGCCGCCGAGGCAGCCACGGCCGTCGTGCGTGAGCTGCTGGCGGCCGCGCCGGCCGGATGCACCTGGCTGCTGCCGCTGACCGGCGAGGACGGCCGGGTCACCGACTTCGTCATCGCGGCGGTGAGCGGCCGCGGCAACGACCTCTACGGCCGCGGCGCCGACCGGCTCGGCAAGCGGGTCGGCGACCTGTATCCGAGCATGGTCGGCGGACCGCTGTGGCAGCTGTATCTGCAGGTCCTCGCCGGCGGGGTGGCCGCCGAGCTGCCCGGCTTCCGGTATGCGGAGCGGCGGGCCGGGATCGTCGCAGACTCGCAGTTCGACGTCGGGGTGCACCCGGTCCTGGGTGGGCTGCTCGTGTGGTGGACGCGGGTCGACGAGGCACGGCGCCGGCTGGAGCGCACCGAGCTGCTCGGCAGCCTCGGCTGGGCCGAGTATGACCTGGTCACCGGCCGCAGCGAGTGGTCGCCGGGGATGTTCCGGATCTTCGGCCGGGACCCGGCCCTCGGGGCGATGTCGCGGGCCGAGCAGCACGCGGCGCTGCTCGCCGACGACCGCGGGGTGAGCGAGACCGCCTGGCAGACCCTCGACAGCGGCGCCGCCTCCGACGTGACCGTCCGCTTCCGGGTGGCCGTCCCGGCCGGGAGCGCCGACGCGGCGCAGCCCGCGGAGACGGTGAAGCACCTGCGGATCCTGTCCGACGTCGCCCGCGACGCCGACGGCAGCCCGCTGAAGATCTACGCCGTCGTGCAGGACGTGACCGCCCGCGAGGACGCCCGCTCGGCGATGGAGCGGCTCAGCGACCAGCTGCGTACCCGGGAGATGACGGCGCTCGCCGAGCACCGCCTCGCCGGGCAGCTGCAGAACCTGATCCAGCCGGTGCCGCCGGAGCCGTTCCCCCTCGCGGGGCTGGAGGCGGTGGTCGGCTACCTGCCGGCGGAGAGCGCCGTGCAGGTCGGCGGCGACTGGTATCACGCGCAGACCCTGCCCGACGGCCTGGTGGCGCTCGCCGTCGGCGACGTCGCCGGGCACGGCCTGGACGCCGCGAACGGCATGGCGCACCTGCGGTTCTCCCTCGTGGCGTGGCTGTCCATCGGGATCCGCGACCCCGGCACCCTGCTGGGCCACATGAATCAGCTGTGCCTGCAGCTGGCGATCACCGGCACCGCGGTCATCGGCGTGTACGACCCGCGCAACCGCACCCTGCGATGGGCGCGGGCCGGGCACATGCCGCCGCTGCTGGCCCGGGAAGGCGTGACCACCGAGTTCGAACGGGCGGCCGGGCTGCTGCTCGGCGCCGGCGACGACGCCGTCCACCCGGTCCTCACCGTGGACCTCCGCGAGGACGACCTGGTGCTGTTCTACACGGACGGGCTCGTCGAGCGCCGGTCCGCGGACACCGAGGTCCTGCTCGACCGGGTGCGGCGCGACCTCGCCGGCGTCTCCGCCGACCCGGGCGAGGAGCCACTGACCCGGCTCCGGGGTCTGCTGCACCACGCGAGCCCCGACGACGACACCTGCACCCTCGCGGTCCGCGTCCTGCCCTGACGGCGCCGCCGCCGGCCGGGGCCCAGAGGTGGCCCAGAGGTGGCTCAGAGGTGGCTCAGAGGCGGCTCAGGGGTGCAGGTGCAGGTGCAGGCGGACCGTGGTGCCGTCCGGGCCGCCGACCGTCTCGACCCGGTCGCAGATCCGCTCGACGATGGCGAGCCCCCGGCCCCGCGCCGCGTCCGCCGGTGGCATCGGCTGCGGCAGCGCCCGCGGCGGTCCCTGGTCGACGACGTCACAGACGATCTGCCCGCCGTCGGTCCACAGCCGGACCCGGCCGCCGCTCGTGGTGTGCTGCAGCGTGTTCGTCGCCAGCTCGTTGACCGCGAGCATGAGCAGCTCGGTCCGCGCCTCCGGCAGGCCGGCCGCGAGGGCGTGGGCGCGGACGAACGCCCGCACCGCGCCGAGGTCCCCGGCGTCGTCGTAGTCGATGGCGCCGGCGTCGGCGGAGGCGCTCATGAGGTCCGTCCCGTGGCCGGCGGAGCGAGGAGGTCGCCGACGCCGGTCAGCTCCAGGACGTGGGCGACGGTCCCGCCGGCGTTGACCACGTGCAGCCGGTGTCCCTGCCGCCGGGCGGCGTGATGACCGGTGATCAGCCCGTGCACGCCGCTGGAGTCGAGGAAGCGCAGCCCGGCGAGGTCCACGACGACGACCGGCGCGAGCTCGACGGCCGCCAGCAGCACGCTCGTCAGCTCGTCGCGGGTGCTCAGGTCGCACTCGCCGACCAGGGAGACGACGGCCCGGCCGTCCACGGCGGCCGTCTTGGCCTCGAACAGCGCCATCGAGCTTCAGCACCCTTCATGTCGCACCGAGCTGTTCCCGGCTCCCATCATGGCACCCGGCACGGCCGGCCTGGTTGACTGTCACCGATGGAGCACTCCCTGGAGCCCGGCGACCGGACGCTGCACGGCTTCTTCTCGCCCGGCTACCCGCCGGCGCTGACGGTGCGGTCCGGCGACAGCGTCACCTTCCGCACCCTGGACTGCTGGTGGTCCGCGGCCCCCTACGCCGGGGAGCACCCGCCGGACCGGCCGCGGGTCCCGCAGCACCGCCCCGAATACGGCCACGCCCTCGTCGGCCCGGTCGCGGTCGAGGGCGCGACGGCCGGGCAGACGCTCGAGGTCCGCGTCGACGCGGTCGTGCCGGCCGCCTGGGGCACCACGGTCGCCGGCGGCTGGCCGAGCGGGCCGAACCGGCGGTACCACCTGGAGAACGACGGCGTCGTGCACGCCTGGGACCTCGACCCGGCCGCGATGACCGGCCGCAACCAGCACGGCCACACGGTGCCGCTGCGCCCGTTCATGGGCGTGCTGGGCATGCCGCCGGCCGAGCCCGGTGAGCACTCGACGATCCCGCCGCGCGTGCACGGCGGCAACCTCGACTGCAAGGAGCTCGTCGCCGGCAGCACGCTGTTCCTGCCGATCCCCGTCGACGGCGCCCTGTTCTCCGTGGGCGACGGGCACGCGGCGCAGGGCGACGGCGAGGTGAGCGGCACGGCCATCGAGTGCCCGATGGACCGGGTGACGCTGACGTTCACGGTGCGCGACGACTTCCCCGTCACGGGCCCCGTCGCGCGTACGGGCACGGCCTGGCTCACGATGGGCCTCGGCGACACCCTCGACGACGCCGCGTACGCCGCCCTCGAGTCGATGTTCGCGCTGCTGGCCCGGCTGCACGGGGTGGAGCGCGCCGACGCGGTCGCGTTGTGCAGCGTCGCGGTCGACCTGCGGGTCACGCAGATCGTCAACCGGGTCGTCGGCGTGCACGCCGTCCTCGACGACGGCGCGATCACCTTCACCTGAGCGCCGCGCCGGACGCAGCTCTGGGCGGCGGGGCCGACCACCCGGTGCGGGTGAGACGGCGGACGTGTGCGCGCGGTGAGCCTTGGAGGCGGCATGCCAGCAGGGCTCGAGAGGGGATGCGCACATGGCACGCGCTGTGGGAATCGACCTCGGCACGACCAACTCGGTGATCGCCGCGTTCGAGGGTGGCCGGCCGACCGTGCTGCCGAACGCTGAGGGCAGCAGGACGACGCCGTCCGTGGTGGCGTACACCGACAGCGGCGAACGGCTCGTCGGGCAGCTCGCCCGCCGGCAGGCCGTCCTGAACCCCAAGGGCACGATCTCGTCGGCGAAACGCTTCATCGGCCGCAAGTTCGACGAGGTCGGCGAGGAGTCCCGCACCGTCACCTACGACGTGGAGCCCGGGCCCGACGGCATGGTGCGGTTCGACGTGCGCCGCAAGCAGCTGTCGCCCGAGGAGGTGTCCGCGCAGATCCTGCGCAAGCTCGCCGACGACGCGGCGAAACACCTGGGGGAGAAGGTGACCGAGGCGGTCGTCACGGTCCCCGCGTACTTCAACGACGCGCAGCGGCAGGCGACCAAGGACGCCGGCCGGATCGCCGGGCTCGAGGTGCTGCGGATCATCAACGAGCCGACGGCGGCCGCGCTCGCGTACGGGCTGGACAAGCAGGGCCACGAGACGGTCCTCGTGTTCGACCTCGGCGGCGGCACGTTCGACGTCAGCATCCTCGACGTCGGCGACGGCGTGGTCGAGGTCCGGGCGACGTCCGGCGACACGCACCTCGGCGGCGACAACTTCGACCACCGGCTGGTCGAGCACATCGCCGGGCAGTTCCAGAGCGAGACCGGCATCGACATCCGCTCCGACCCGCAGGCGCTGCAACGGCTCACGGAGGCCGCGGAGCGCGCCAAGGTCGAGCTGTCGTCGGTGACGCAGACGCAGGTGAACCTGCCGTTCATCACCGCCGACGCGACCGGGCCCAAGCACCTGACGATGACGCTCACCCGGGCGACGTTCGAGGAGCTGACCCACGACCTGCTCGAACGCACGATGGACCCGGTGCGCCAGGCGATGCAGGACGCGAAGATCAGCGACGGCGACCTCGACGAGGTGATCCTCGTCGGCGGGGCGACCCGCATGCCGGCGGTGCAGGCGCTGGTCCGGCGGCTCACCGGTGGCAAGGACCCGAACATGTCCGTGAACCCGGACGAGGTCGTCGCGCTCGGCGCCGCCATCCAGGCCGGGGTGCTCAAGGGCGACGTGCAGGACGTGGTCCTGCTCGACGTGACGCCGCTGTCGCTGGGCGTCGAGACCCTCGGCGGGCTGATGACGAAGATCATCGACCGGAACACGACGATCCCGACCCGGCGGGCCGAGACGTTCTCCACCGCCGAGGACAACCAGCCGGCCGTCGACGTCGTCGCGCTGCAGGGCGAGCGGGAGCGCGCCGCCGACAACCGGGTCCTGGGCCGGATGCGGCTGGAGAACATCCGGCCGGCGCCGCGCGGTACCCCGCAGGTCGAGGTGACGTTCGACGTCGACGCCAACGGCATCCTGAACGTGTCCGCGAAGGACAAGGACACCGGCGCCGAGCAGAAGATCACCATCACCGAGAGCGGCACCCTCGACGCCGCCGACGTGGAGCGGATGGTCCGCGAGGCCGAGGAGCACCGGGCCGAGGACCAGCAGGTCCGGCAGCGCGTCGACGCCGGCAACGAGCTGGACAGCGCGGCGTACCAGCTGGAACGCGGCCTCCAGGAGCGCGGCGAGGTGCCGGAGCACGAGCGGGCCCGCGCCACGATGCTCGTCGAGGAGGCCCGCCGCGCAGTCCGGGAGCAGGAGCCGGCACCGCGGATGCGGCAGCTGACCGAGGACCTGCGGCAGATGACCCTGGCCCTGAGCAGCGCCGGCCGGCAGGGCCAGCCGGGCCAGCCGGGCCAGCCGCGCAGCGCGCCGCCGCAGGACGCCGACGACGTCATCGACGCCGACTTCAACACCGGGTGACGCCATGACCCAGGATCAGGACGTCGCGGAGCTGACCGAGCGGTGGCAGCGGGCCGCGGCCGACGTGGAGAACACCCGCAAGTGGGCCGAGCGGCAGTCGGCGCGGCAGCGGCAGGAGGAGCGGATCGCCGTGTCCACCGCGTGGCTGCCCGTGCTGGACAACCTCGACCTGGCGCTGCGGCACGGCGACGCCGACCCGGCCACCATCGTCGAGGGGGTCGCCGGGGTCCGGGAGCAGGCGCTCGCGGTCCTCGCCCGCTTCGGGTTCATGCCGATCGGCGAGGTGGGTGAGCCCTTCGACCCGGTGCGGCACGAGGCGGCGGAGGTCGTCCGCGACAGCGACGCGCCTCCGGGCACCGTCGTCCGGGTGCTGCGGCCGGGGTACGGCGACGGCGAGCGCCTCCTGCGGCCGGCGGTCGTCGCGGTGAGCGCGCCGGCCCCGCTGGGGGACGACGGTGGCTGAGTCCCGCGACCCGTACCAGGTGCTCGGCGTGGCCAGGCACGCGTCACCGGAGGAGATCCAGCGCGCCTACCGGACCCTGGCCCGCCGGCAGCACCCCGACATCAACAAGCAACCCGGCGCCGAGGAACGCTTCAAGGAGATCAACGAGGCGTACCACGTGCTGTCCGACCCCGAGCGCCGGGCGAGACACGACCGGGCCAGGACCAGGGCCAGGACCGGCGTCGAGGCCGGGGCCGGGCCCGGGTTCGCGGGCGGGCCGCGGTGGCCGGGAGGCGCCGCGCAGACCGTCGACGTCGACCTCGAGGACCTGCTCGGCAGCATGTTCGGCGGCGGCGGCGTCAGGTACGGCACCGGACCCGTTCCCGGCGCCGACACCGAGGCGCAGATCACGGTCGGCGTCGAGGAGGCGTACCGCGGCGGCCGCCGCCAGGTGACGCTGCCCGGCGCCGACGGCCACCCCCGCCGCTACGACGTCAACATCCCCGCCGGGGTCATCGACGGGCAGCGGATCCGGCTCGCCGGCCAGGGCAACCCGGGCGTCGCCGGCGGCCCGCCCGGCGACCTCTACCTGGTCGTGCACCTGACGCCGCACCCGCGGCTGCGGGTCGAGGGCCGCGACGTCGTGCTCGACCTGCCCCTGACGCCGTGGGAGGCGGCGCTCGGCGCGAGCGTGCCCCTCGACGCGCCCGGCGGCCCGGTCCGCGTGACCGTGCCCGCGGGGACGTCGACCGGGCGGCGGCTGCGGCTGCGCGGGCAGGGGCTGCCCAACCCGCGCGGCAATCCCGGCGACCTGTACGCCGAAGTCAAGATCATGGTCCCGGCGCGGCTGACGGAGCCCGAGCGGCACCTGTTCGAGGAGCTCGGCAGGGCGTCGGGGTACGACCCGCGGCAACGCTGAGCCGCGCGCCGGCACCGCCGATCGCGTACGGTGCTGCTGTGATTGGCGCGAATGGCCACCCGGACCGGTGGAGCAGCTCCCGATGGTTCGCATCGGTCCTGATCGCGATGGTCGTCGTCGTCCTGGCCGGCGCCGTGGTCGGCGCGGCGCAGCTGACGCGCACCGCGGGCGTCTCCAACCGGCTCAGCGACCGGATCTCCCCGGCCCGCACCGCGGTCGTGGAGCTCACCGCCGCCCTCGTCGACCAGGAGACCGGCGTCCGGGGCTTCCTGCTCAGCGGGGACGAGCGGTTCCTGGAGCCGTACACCCGCGGCCTCGCCGACGAGCGCACCCTGCTGGCCCGGATCCGGCAGCTGCTCGCCCGGGAGGCGCTGCCGCTGGCCGACCTCGACGAGGTCGAGGCGCAGGCGCGCGCGTGGCGGGCGGGCGTCGCGGACCCGTCGATCGAGAGCCGCCGCCGCGGCGCCGACCCGAGGTCCGCGGTCGAGGTCATCCTCGGCGGCAAGGCCGCGTTCGACGCGGTCCGCGACCGGATCGCGACCCTCGACGGGCACCTCGCCGTCATCCGGGAGCAGGCCCGCGCGGACCTGGAGGCGGCCCGGCGGTTGCGCGACGGCGTGTTCATCGGGATGATCGCGTTCCTGCTGCTGTTCATCGCCGCGATCGCGGTGCTGCTGCGCGTGGTGGTGCTGCGCCCGCTGGACCGGCTCAGCACCGGCGTGCGCCGGGTCGCCGGCGGCGAGTTCGACCACCGGCTGGAGGTGCGCGGACCCGCCGACCTGGCAGAGCTGACCGGCGACGTGGAGACGATGCGCCGGCGGATCGTCGACGCGCTCGTCGACAGCCAGCGGGCCCGGGCGCAGCTGGAGCAGCAGCAGCTGGAGCTGCACCGCTCCAACGCCGACCTGGAGCAGTTCGCCTACGTCGCCTCGCACGACCTGCAGGAGCCGCTGCGCAAGGTCGCCTCGTTCTGCCAGATGCTGCAGCGCCGGTACAGCGACCAGCTCGACGACAAGGCCCGGCAGTACATCGCGTTCGCGGTCGACGGGGCGACCCGTATGCAGCGGCTGATCACGGACCTGCTGACCTTCTCCCGGATCGGCCGGATGTACGACGACAGCCAGGCCGTCGAGCTCGACGACGTGATCGCGCAGGCGGAGGCGAACCTCGCCGGTGCGATCACCGAACGCCGCGCCCGGATCGAGCGCCCGCCGCTGCCGACCGTGCCCGGCGACGTGACCCTGCTGACGATGCTGTGGCAGAACCTCATCAGCAACGCGATCAAGTTCCGGCACCCGGACCGGGACCCCGTGGTGCGGATCGAGGTCGACGAGGCGGACGGCATGTGGCGCTTCGGCGTCGAGGACAACGGCATCGGCATCGACCCGAAGTACGCGGACAAGATCTTCGTCATCTTCCAGCGGCTGCACTCGCGGGAGACCTACACGGGGACCGGGATCGGGCTGGCGGTGTGCAAGAAGGTGGTCGAGTTCCACGGTGGCACGATCCGCCTCGACGACACCTACCGCGACGGCGCCCGCTTCGTCTTCACGCTGCCCCGCGCGGTCGCCGACCTGCCGGCACCGGCACAGGACGCGACGCACGCGCCGGAGGTGCTCGCCGCTCGCTGATGCGGGCCGGACACGGACCGTGTCGCCATACAATCAGTCCGTAATGTGGCGAAGCAGCGGATTTGACGGGAGCGTCGGAGCGGCCCGCGCCGCGGCCGGCCTGTTCCTGCTCGCCGGGGTCCTCGGCATCCTCGGGACCGCCCAGCCGCACAGCCGTGACCGGGACCTGCTCCTGGTCGCCGCCGCCGACTTCTGCATCGCCGCCGTCGCGTGGTGGCTGCCCTGGCAGCGGCTGCACCCGCGGGCGACGGCGGTCCTGACCTTCCCGGCGCTGCTGGTGCTGGCGTTCTCCACCTGGGCGTTCGGCGGGATCGCCAGCGGCACCGGGCCGTTCTTCGTGCTGCTGTTCGCCTGGCTCGGGCTGCACCACCCGGCCTGGGTCGCCTACGCCCTGTCGCCGCTGACCGCGGTCGCGTACGTCGCGCCGCTGATCGCCGCGGACCAGCCGCCCGAGGTCGTCGGCAGCGCCGTCGTGTTCGTGCCGGTCGTGACCGCGGTCGCGGTCCTGATCGCCGGCCGGGTGCGGCAGTGGCGCAAGGCGCGGGCCGAGGTCGCCGCGGCCGAGCGGTGGCGCGCCTCCCTCATGCTGACCCTGGCCCACGACGTACGGTCGCCGCTCACGGCCGTGCAGGGTGCCCTGGAGCTGCTCGACGAGGACGCCGCCATGCCGCCGGAGCGCCGGGCCCGGCTGACCGCCGCCGCGTCGCGCCAGGTGGCCCGGATCGCGCGGCTGGCCAGCGGGCTGCTCGACGTCGGGCGGGTCGAGGACGGCGCGCTCAAGCTCGACCTGCGCACGGTGCCGGTGCGGGCCGCGGCGGCGGACGCGGTCGGCCTCACCCCGCGGGCCGACGCGGAGATCGACGTCGAGGAGGGCCTGACGGTGACGGCGGACCCGGACCGCCTGGAGCAGATGCTGGTCAACCTCATCGGCAACGCGATGCGCCACGGCGCCGCGCCGATCTGTGTGAGCGCCGGGATGCTCGACGGGGTCACGGTCGCCATCGCGGTCCGTGACCACGGTGCCGGGGTGCCGCCGCACGCCGTCGGCACGCTGTTCACCCGGTACGGCGGCGGGGGCGACGCGGCGTCGGTCGGTCTCGGGCTGTGGATCGTGCGGGAGCTGGCCCGTGCCCACGGCGGCGACCTCGTCTACGAGCCGGCCGACCCCGGCGCCCGCTTCGTCATCACCCTGCCGGCCCGCTAGAAGGGCCGGCCGGTCAGCCGGCGGGGCGGTGCAGGGCCGCCTCGGCGACGGCGTCGCGCAGCTGGGCGCTGGTGAAGGGCTTGCCGAGCAGCCGGTCGCCGGGGACGAGCACCGTGGCCGCGTCCGCCCCGCTGACGGAGCCGGACGCGACGATCACCGGGATGCCGGCGGTCGACGGGTCCTGCAGCAGCCGCCCGCGCGCTTCGAGGCCGGTCAGGGCCGGCATCTGGTGGTCGGTGACGATCACGTCGGGCCGGTGCGCTCTGACCGCGGCCAGCAGCTCCTCGCCGTCGGCGCAGGTCACGACGGCGTGCCCGGCGCGGCGCAGGACCGTGGCGACGACGTCGGTGATGTCGGCGTCGTCGTCAGCAACCACTACTGTTGCCATATCCGCCATTGTACTGACCTGGCATCATCCGAACGGTTGATCCGAGGAGATGCGTGAGCGGGCGTGGAACCGGGCCGACTGCGCCGTGGGCAGCGTGAAGGACAGCCGCGCGCCACCGCCGGGGTTGTCGTTGGCGGAGATCGTGCCGCCGTGCCGCTCCACCACCCGCTGGCAGATGGCGAGGCCGAGGCCGGTGCCCGCGTAGCCCGCGGCGCGGTGCGCCCGGTGGAAGCCGGTGAAGATCGCGTCGTGCTCGCCCTGCGGGATGCCGATGCCACGGTCGGCGACGTCGACCCGGACCCAGTCGCCGTTCGGGGTCGCGCACACGTCGACCCGGGCCGGCTGGCCGGGCGGCGTGTACTTCAGCGCGTTGCCGATCAGGTTGTCCAGCAGCTGCCGCAGCAGCGCCGGGTCGGCGTGCACCGACGGCAGCGCGCCGATGAAGATCTGCGCGGGCGGGGTCGTCGGGTCGACCGCCTGCGCGGCGAGCCGCTCGGTGACCACGTCGTCGACGACGGCCCGCAGGTCCAGGTCGCGGGCGTCCAGCACCGCGTCGCGGGCGGCGGCGTAGCCGAGCAGGTCGTCGATGAGCCGCCGCATCCGCGCCGTCGTGGCGAGGGCCCGGTCCAGCACCTCCCGCTCCTCGCGGTGCTCCTGCCCGCAGAGCCGGTCGCCGAGCGACTCCCGGACGTACTCGGTGAAGCCGCCGATCGCCGTGAGCGGGCTGCGCAGGTCGTGGGCGACGATGCCGGCGAACGCGGTCAGCTCGGCCTCCCGCTGCCGCAGGGCCGTGATGGTGTACGACGAGGCGACCGCGCCCATGATGTGCCCGTCCCGGTCCCGCAGCGGCCGGGCGTGCATCATGACCACGCCCTGGTGCCCGTCGGGGGCGGTTACGTGCGCCTCGACGCCGTCGACCCGCTGGCCGCGCAGCGCCACCAGCAGCGGCAGGTCGTAGTCGTCGAACGCGGTCCCGTCCGGGTGCGTCATCCGCAGCAGCCGGCCGCTCTCCGTCACCGGCAGCGGCGCGTCCGTCCCGGCGCCGGGCAGCGCGGCCCGCGCCGCCCGGTTGGTGTGCACGATCATCCCGTCGGCGTCGCAGGTGATGACGGAGACGTCCAGCGCGTCGAGGATCTGCCGCAGGTACGCCTGCTCGGCGGCCAGGTCGTCCCGCGCGGCGCGCAGCTCCGCCTCGGCCGCCTCGCGCAGCGTCAGCTCCGCCCGCAGCGCCGTGTTCGCCTCGGCGATCGCCCGCTCCGCGGCGGCCCGCTCGGTGATGTCGTGGAACACCGCGACCGCCCCGGAGCGCCCCGCGCTGCCGTGCAGCGGCCGCGCCGACACCGTGATGACGATCCCGTCCGGGACCATCGGGTTGCGGATGACCATCGGCACCTGCTCGCTGGCCTCGCCGTCCAGGGCGCGCGCCAGCGGCAGGTCCTCGGCGGCGAAGGCGGTCGTGCCGTCGGGCCTGAACACGCCGTACAGCTCCGGCCAGGCGTCCCTGCCACCGCCGTTGTCCTCGACCCCGAGCAGCGCGTCGCCGGCCGGGTTGCGCAGCAGCATCCCGCCGCGCTCGTCGACGACCATGACCCCGTCGCCGACGCTGTCCAGCACCGCGCCGAGCAGGTCCGCCTGCCCGCGTGCCTCGGCCTCGGTGCGCCGCAGCTGCGCGGTCGCGGTCAGCACCCGGGCGGCGGCCCGGGACCGGCCGGACGCCAGCACGAACGTCAGCGCGGCGAGGAGCCCGCCGAGGCCCAGCCCGGCGCCCGTCATCGCGGCCGGGAACTGTCCCGCGCCCGGCAGGTCTGCGGCGACCACGCTGACCCGCACCCGCCACCAGGTCTGCGCGACCGGGACGTCGTCGGTGCGGTGCTCGGTGCGGCGCCGGTCGGTGTCGGCCCGGACCGCCGCCACGACGCTGGTCCGCCCGGCCGCGTCGCGCGCCGTCAGTGTCACGTCGGCGGTGCTCTGGGTGCTGCTGCGCCGCACGGCGGCGGTGAGGAAGTCCTGCCCCCGCAGCCCCATCAGCACCCAGCCGAGGAACGGGCGGTCCTCGACCGGGGCGGACTCCTCGGGGGCGTCGTGCGAGGCGTAGACGGGCGCGGCGAGGATGAACGACTGCTGCCGCTGCGCCTCGGGCATGCTCTGGTCCCTGATCAGCAGGTACGTGTCGGACACGGTCACCTCACCGGACCGCCTGGCCTCCTGCAGCGCCCGGGTCGGCGCGGGGGACTGGTTGACGTCGATGCCGCCGCCGCCGAGCTTGGTCGAGCCGTCGAACGGTTCGCTGAAGATGGTGAAGATGTGGTCCGGGCCCGGGGTGCGCGCGTCGAGGGTCAGGTCCGGCGCGCCCCGCTGCCGCCACAGCCCCTGCACCCGGCCGATGTCGTCGTTGGCGACCGGCACCGCGAACACGATCGACGACGCGCCGGCGAGGGCCATGTACCGCAGCGGCCGGATCGCCCGGGCGAACTTCTCCGCGGTGAGCGGCTCGAACGCGCCGGCCGCCGCGGCCACGGTGCGCAGCGTGTCGACGTACCGGCCGGTCTCGTTGGTCATCGCGGTGGCGACCGCGCCGACCTTGCGGTCCAGCGCCTGCGCCGTCTCCCGGTGCTGGGAACGGGCGAGGAGCGTCCCCGCCGTGATCGACACCGCCGCGGCGAGGATCGCGACGACGGCGGCGAGGACCCAGGCGCGGGACACGACCCGCCGGACCCGCCGCGGGACGGACCACATACCACGTTATCGGCGGGCCGCCGGAGCACCTTCGGTTTTCCTAGCGCAGTTGTGGCAGGACCTTCCCGCCGAACGCGTCGATGAACTCGTCCAGCTGCTGCCCGACGTGGTGCAGGTAGATCTGGTCGAAGCCGAGCTCCAGGTAGCGGTGCAGGATCTCGGCGTGCCGGCCCAGGTCCTCGCTGACGTGCACGGTCTTCGCGACCCGCTCCGGCGTGACGTCCGCGGAGACGACGTCGAAGTGCTCGGCGGTGTCCAGGTCCCAGCAGACGGGCGGGGCGAAGACGTTGCTGCGCCACTGCTCGTGCGCGACCGCCAGGGCCTCCTCGCGCGTCGGCGCCCAGCTGAGGTGCACCTGCAGGCAGAGCTCGCCGCGGCCGCCGGCGGCGCGGTACGCGTCGATCATCCGCCGGAGGTGCTCGACCGGCTGGTTCACGGTGATCAGCCCGTCGGCCCACTGGCCCACCCAGCCGGCGGTCTCGACGCTGACGGCCGCGCCGACGAGCTTCACCGGCTCCTCGGGCCGGGTCCACAGCCGGGCCCGGTCCACCGTCACCAGGCCGTCGTGGCTGACCTCCTCGCCGGCGAGCAGCGCCCGGATCACGTCGACGCACTCGCGCAGCCGCGCGTTGCGGACGTCCTTGCGCGGCCAGCCGTCGCCGGTGATGTGCTCGTTGCTCGCCTCGCCGGTGCCGAGCGCCGCCCAGAACCGTCCCGGGTACATCGCCGCGAGGGTCCCGATCGCCTGCGCGATGATCGCCGGGTGGTAGCGCTGCCCGGGCGCGTTGACGATCCCGAACGGCAGCGAGGTCGCCTGCAACGCCGCGCCGAGCCACGACCACGCGAACGCCGACTGGCCCTGCCGCTCGCTCCACGGCGAGAAGTGGTCGGAGCACATGGCGGCGGTGAACCCGGCCGACTCGGCCCGCCGCACCGCGGCGAGGAGCGAGGACGGGTGGATCTGCTCGTGCGAGTTGTGCAACCCGAAGACCGTCATGCCACGGCTGTTACCCCACCCGCCCCGGCACGCAACACGCTCACCCGGGCACCGGGGCGCCGGCCAGCACGTCGTGCAGCTTGTGCAGCAGCTGGTCGGCGGTGAACGGCTTCTCCAGGAACGCGATGCCCTCGTCGAGGACGTGGGTGGTGCCGAGCAGCCCGTTGCTGTACCCGGACATGTACAGCACCGGCAGGCCCGGCCGGCGTTCGTGCAGGCACTCGGCGAGCCGCCGCCCCGACATGCCCGGCATGATGACGTCGGTGAGCAGGATCCCGCACGGGCGCAGCGCGTCCGCGGCCAGGGCCTCCTCGCCGTTCGTGCACGCCACGACGTGGTAGCCGGCACCGCCGAGGATGCGCGTGATGACCCGGGCGAGCGCCGGCTCGTCCTCCACGACGAGGACGGTGCGGCCGTCCCCGCGCGGCGGGCCGGACCGTCGCGGCGCCGCGACCCGTTCCGGCCCGGACTGTGTGACCAGCGGCAGGTACACGCGGAACGTGGTGCCGACGCCGGCCTCCGTGTACAGGTTGATGCTGCCGCCCGCCTCGGCCAGGATCCCGTACACCGTGGACAGCCCGAGGCCGGTGCCCTGCCCGCGGGGTTTCGTGGTGTAGAACGGCTCGAACACGTGCGCGGCGACGTCCGGGGCCATGCCCTCGCCGGTGTCGCTGACGAGCAGCCGGGCGTAGCGGCCGGCGGCCGGCTGCGGCTGGACGTCGAGCTCCTCACCGGTCAGGTCGGCGGTGTTGGCCTCGATGACGAGAGTGCCGCCGTCGGGCATCGCGTCGCGCGCGTTGAGCGCCAGGTTGAGCAGCACCTGCTGGATCTGGCCGGGGTCGGCGCGCACCGTCAGCGGCTGCGCGGACGGCACGGTGATGAGCGTGATGTGCTCGCCGATGGTGCGCTCCAGCATCGTCTGCACCTCGCCGACCGCGGCGTTCAGGTCGACGTCCTGCGGCTGGATGGCGTCGCCGCGGGTGAACGTCAGCAGCTGCCGGGTCAGGTTGATGGCGCGGTCCGCGGCGGTCCGCACGTGCGCGAGGTCGGCCCGCACGGCGTCGCCCTGGCTCTGCGCGACCGCGAAGTCGGTGTAGTTGACGATGATCGCGAGGAGGTTGTTGAAGTCGTGCGCGACGCCTCCGGCGAGCTTGCCGAGGCTCTCCATCCGCTGCGCCTGGTGCGTCCGCTCCTGCATGGCGCGCTGCCGCTCCGCGGCCTCCCTCGCCGCGGCGATGTCCCGCGCGACGACGGAGATGCCGGTGACGGTGCCCGCCTTGTCCTGGATCGGGGCGACGGTGAACGCCACCTCGAGCGGCGAGCCGTCCTTGTGCACCCGGTGCGCCTCGTAGGAGAGGCTCCGCTCGCCGGCGCGGATGCGGTCCATGAGGCGCGCCTGCTCGCCCGTGCTGTCGCCGGCGGTCACGATCCGCGCCGACCGGCCGATCGCCTCCTGCGCGGTGTAGCCGAACAGCCGCTCGGCGCCGCTGTTCCACGCCGTGATGACCCCGTCCGGGTCGGCGCCGATGATGGCGTCGGCGGTGTGCTCGACGACGGCGGCGAGGATCGCCCGGTGGTTGTCGGCGCTGGCCTGGGCGGCGCGTTCGCGCTCACCGGCGGCGTCGAGCCGGTCCTGCCGCCACGGGTCCGGATACATGGCACCCTTGTCCAGCAGGACGCCGTACCCGCGCCGCAGCGTCCAGTAGTAGACGCCCACGATCGCGGTGAAGACGTCCCACGACGCGACCGTCCACGACCAGCCCGGCTGCGTCAGATGCCCGGTGTGCGCCGGCGGCACGCGCACCGCCGTCAGCGCGTGCAGCCCGTGCCCGACGGCGCAGCTGAAGAAGATCAGCGCGGTGGCGACGGCGAGCTTGTTGCTCCGCAGCTGCCCGGCCCGGGCGACCGGCACGACGATCGCCACCATGATCGCCACGTAGGCCACCATGATCACGAGGTTGCCGAGCAGGTACAGCTCCTCGGGCATGCCGGTCCTATCGGACGCCGGACGGGACATCTGAGTGCGCCTGCTCGACGCGCCGTGGACCCTGGCCACCGGCGCGGACGCCGCCGCCCCTCCCGAGCCGCTGCGCCGCCTGCGACTGGCCGCCGTGCACGACGCCGACCTGGCGACGGCGTTCATCCGGTGACGTCCCTGGTCGACCGCCGCCGGCGCTGTTCGCACCGTGGATCGCGCAACGCCTGTCCTGACCGCCGGCCCGGTCGCACCCCGTCTATTTTTGTCGGACGAAGACGCCCGCCCGCGCGGCCGCGGCGGCGGCCCCGGCCGCGGTGTCGGCGGCGGCCTCGTCGAGCGGGTCGCCGCTGGCGAGCAGCCGGTAGTACAGCGGCGCCGACACCGCCCGGATCACCTCGTGCGCGTCGGTGCCCGGCGGGATCTCCCCGCGCGTCATGGCGTCGTCGACGCACGGGGCCCACTCCCGGATCCGGGTGGCGTAGAAGCCGTGCAGCGCTGCGGCGGTGCGCGGGTCGGCGGCGGCCGCCGCGATGACAGCCTTGAACAACGGGCCCTGCCGGGGGTCGCTCAGCGTCCGCTGGACCAGCCGGGCGTTGGCGCGCAGGTCGCCGTCGAGGGAGCCGGTGTCCGCGCGCGGCAGGGACTGCTCCGCCATGTCGAGCAGCAGGTCGGCGACGAGACCGGGGACCGTGCCCCAGCGCCGGTACACCGTCGTCTTGCCCACCACGGCCCGCCGCGCCACGTCCGCGAGGTCCAGGTTCGCCAGGCCGTGCTCGGCGAGGGCGTCGCCGGCGGCGCGGAGCACCGACTCCCGCACCCGCGCCGTGCGCCCGCCGGGCCGCGTGTTCCCCGTCATAACGGTGCTCCAGTTCCGTTTGCCGACCGCCGGTGCTAGCGTAGCCGAGTCAGTAACGGGACCGCAGTTCCATTAAGGGGATGTCATGGAGTACAGGCGGCTGGGAGCGTCAGGGCTCAAGGTGCCCGCGCTGAGCTTCGGCGCCGGGACGTTCGGCGGCAGCGGGCCGCTTTTCGGCGCGTGGGGGACCACCGACGCCCGCGAGGCGCGGCGGCTCGTCGACATCTGCCTCGACGCGGGCGTCACGATGTTCGACACCGCCGACGTCTACTCCGGCGGCGCCTCCGAGGAGGTCCTCGGCCAGGCCGTCAAGGGCCGCCGCGACCGGGTCCTGCTCTCCACGAAGACGAGCCTGCCGACCGGCGACGGCCCGGACGACGCCGGCTCGTCGAGGTCCCGGCTGTTCCGCGCCTGCGACGCCGCGCTGCGCCGCCTCGGCACCGACCACATCGACCTGTTCCAGCTGCACGCGTTCGACGCCGGCACGCCCGTGGAGGAGGTGCTGTCCACGCTCGACGGCCTGGTCCGTGCGGGCAAGGTCCGCTACCTCGGCGTGTCCAACTTCGCCGGCTGGCAGATCATGAAGTCGCTCGCCGCCGCGGACCGGCACGGGCACCCGCGCTACGTCGCCCACCAGGTCTACTACTCGCTGGTCGGCCGCGACTACGAGTGGGACCTGCTGCCGCTCGCCCTCGACCAGGGCCTCGGCGCCGTCGTGTGGAGCCCGCTCGGCTGGGGCCGGCTCACCGGGAAGATCCGGCGCGGCACCCCGCCGCCGGCCGGCAGCCGCCTGCACGAGACCGCCTCCTTCGGCCCGCCCGTCGACGACGAGCACCTCTACACCGTGGTCGACGCGCTCGACGAGGTCGCGGCGGAGACCGGCCGGGCGGTGCCGCAGATCGCCATCAACTGGCTGCTGCACCGCCCGACCGTCGCCTCCGTCGTCATCGGCGCCCGCGACGAGGCCCAGCTGCGCCAGAACCTCGGCGCCGTGGGCTGGTCGCTCACGCCGGAGCAGCTCGCCCGCCTCGACGCGGCCAGCGCCCGGACGGCGCCGTACCCGCACTTCCCGTACCAGCGCCAGGAGGGCTTCGCCCGGCTCAACCCGGCGCCGGTGTGAGGATCAGAGGTTGACGGTGCTGCGGTGCCCGGTGGAAGGCCAGGCGGGGATCGGCAGGACGGTGAGGGTGCCGGTGCCGCGTTCGACGGCGGCGACGACGGTGCGGCCGCGGGCCGGGATGTGCACGTCCATGCCGGTGATGAAGGTCTGCGCGTAGAACTCCGGCAGCGGCGCCGACAGGTCGGTGACGCCGTCGCTGCCCCTGTCGAAGGCGAAGATGCCGATGACCCGCTTCACCCGCGGGCTGTTCGCCTCGTTGAGCACGTCCAGGCCGTTGATGCGCAGCCGGTCGCTGCCGGCCCACCACTCCTTGTTGCGGTTGACCACGATCGCCGCGTGCTGGTCGCCGCTCTCGACCAGGGCGCCGAGGCCCTCGCCGGGCGTGCTGGTGAGCAGCCGGACCAGGCGGTCGGAGCGCTGGAACGGGGTGAAGTAGAAGTGGTGGGTGGGCGCGCCGTCGCGGAGGATCGCGAACTCGTACCGCGCGTCGCCGTCCGCCTCGATCGGGCCGAATGATCCGTCGCCGGACAGCGGGGCGGTGGCGACCAGCCGGGTGCGGGTGCCGAGCCGGTCGAGCCGGTAGACCCGCAGCGTGCCGGCCGGGACGCCGGCGTTGACCGGGAACAGCACGGCCCGGCCGGACAGGGTGATCCGCCGCTGCGGCAGCACGCGCGTCACCGCCGGGTCGCGGCCGGTCAGGAAGCGGTACACGTGGCGGAAGCTCTCCACCGACGTGACCGTCTGCGTGTGGGACTGCTCGGGCAGTGCCACGTTGGTCGCGCCGGCGACAGCGCGGGCCGGGTCGCCCTCGCCCCAGATCGCGAGCGTCGGCACGCCACCCGGCGGGGCGGCGGCGGTGCGCCCGTCGAGGTTGACGTAGTGCGCGACGCGGGCGGCACGGGACGGGCTGCTGTTGAGGTACCCCTGCACGACGAACGTGCCGAGGGAGTGCGCGACCAGGTCCACCTTGCCGCCGCGGCCGGCGCGGGACAGGCGGTCGATGCGGGCGTCGAGACCGGCCCACACCTGGTCGAGGGTGTTGAGCGTGAACGTGGAGTCGTACTCGTGCGCCTCGACGAGCGCGGCCGGGTAGCCGTTGCTCGCGAAGCGCTTGGCCTGGGTCTGGTACTGCTGCGCGGACCCGGCGGACCCGTGCACGAAGACGACCGGGCGGCGCTCGTCGTGGTGGGCGATCGCCGGGGTCGCCGTGGTCAGCAGCGCGGCGACGAGCAGGAGGCGAATCATGCTGGACGTCCCCTTGGAATAGGCGGGCATGATTGTGCACTGTCAGTGCAGTATCTATCCCGCCGCGCCGGAAGTCGAGCCCTTGCCTCATTGAAAGATCGACACGCGGGTGCGGTGCAGCGTGGGCGTCTCGATCTCGTCGAGCACCGCGACCGCCAGGTCGGCGTAGGACAGCCCCGACACGGGCAGCGTGTCGCCGCCGGTCCGGTAGCGGCCCAGCCGGGGACCCGCGGGGTCGAGTCCCGCCGGCGGGGTGAGCACGAGCCAGTCGAGCGCTTCGCCGGTCGTGCGCAAGCGATCCAGGCCATCCGCGTGCGACAGCGCGAACGGTCGCAGCCGTGCGGGGAACGCGGCCGGGTCGTCGTGGACGGGCCGGCCGTCGGCGCCGAGCAGGGTGGCGAACAGGCCGATGACGACGAGCCGCCGCACCCCGGCCCGCGGCAGCCCGTCGACGAGCGCGTCGGCGGCGTCGGTGAAGAACGCCTCGTCCAGCGGCCCGAGCGCGGCGAGCGCGGCCGGGTCCGACGCCGGGGTGACGGCGCTGACGACGGCGGCGTGCCCGCGCGGGATCGACGCCGTCGCCGCCCTGTCGCGCACGTCGCCGCGCACGACGCGCACGCCGTCCCCGGCGGGACCCGTGGGACCGCCGAGACCGGCGAGATCGGGGTGCCGGGCGGGGTCACGGACGACGGCGGTGACCTGATGGCCGCGGGCGCGTGCCTCGGCGGTGACCGCCCGTCCCGCCCTGCCGCCCGCTCCGAAGATGACGATGTCGCTCATGGCCCGGAGGGTATGTGCGGCGGGGCCGGTTACTGCAAAGGTACTGGGATGGACCTCGACCCGGCGATGTTCGACCCGGTGTGCCCGTCGGGCGCGCTGCCGTTCCAGATCGGCGACAAGTGGACGGCGATGGTGGTGCTGTGCCTGGAGCACGGGCCGCGCCGCTTCAACGAGCTGCGGGTCCCGCTGCGCGCCGTCACGCCGAAGGTGCTCACGGAAACGCTGCGGGCGATGGAGCGCGACGGGCTGGTGGTGCGCACCGCCCATCCGGGACACCCGCCGCGGGTCGAGTACGCGCTGACCGACCTGGGCCGCAGCCTGCTGACGCTCATCGCGGCGGTGCGGGCGTGGAGCGCCGCGCACCTGCCCGCCCTGCTGGCCGCCCGGGCGGCCTCGACTACTGCTGCGCCGGCGGCGTCTCCGGCACGACCTTCGCCGGCGTGACCGGCGCAGCCTCGGAGGCGGGCGTGGCCGGCGCCGCCTCGGCGGCGGGCGTGGTCGGCGCCGCCTCGGACGTCGGCGTTTCCGGTGCGGCGGGCCGCTGGAAGTGCGCCGACGGGTCGGGGCAGATGAAGTACGGCCCGGGCTGGACGTATCCCGCCGGGTAGGCGAACGCCGCCGGCTGCACGAACCCTGCCTGCTGCACGAACCCTGCCGGGTGCGCGAACCCTGCCGGGTCCGGGCCGGCCGCGCGCGGGACGAAGTAGCGGTGCGCGGGCGGCAGCGCGACGAGCAGCACCACCGCGGCGCTGATCGTCAGCACGGCGATCACGGTGAGCACGCCGCTCAGGAAGAAGAGGTCGGAGAACGTCTCGTCGTCGTTGTACAGCTTCTCGAGGAACCCCGACTCCTCCCACGACACACCGTCCTCGACGATGACGTCACCGCCGCTCCCCTCGCTGAAGTCGGCCGTGAGCAGCAGCGGCAGGAACAGGAACCCGCCGCAGAACTGCATCATCGCCAGCGCCAGCTGCGCGCCGCCCGCGACGAAGACGAAGACGCGTGCGAGGTTGCTGCCGCGCAGCATCGGCAGTGCCGTCACGCCGAGCCAGATCGCCAGCAGCAGCGTCGGCACGCCGACGAACAGCGTCGCGAAGATGTTGCCGGTGCGTTCTCCGCTCACCTCGCCCGGGTCCGCGTCGGGCACGGCCGCCGCGGCCCTGGAGATCAGCCCGTCGTAGTGCACGGCGTGGGCGACGGCCACGCCGACGAGGGTCAGGAGCAGGGCGACCGCGGTGAGCTGGAGCCAGAACGCCACGGTCACCTGGGTGGGCCGCGGTGGGCGGCCGGCATCGACGGTCACTCGCGAGACCTTAAGGCCCGCACGTGCGATCACCTATGCCCGTTCGGTCAGCATCGGTTGCACGATTTTACGTAATTACGTACTGTCGTAGGTATGGCGAGTCTCGAGGAGCGGGTGGCGGCGCTCGAAGCGAAGGTCTTCGCCGAGCCGGACCCGGGCCGCGGCCCGGCACCGGAGCCTGAGCCGCCGGGGTCCGTGTTCTGGGCGCTCGACCGGCTGAAGGAGCTGGCGCCGAGCCCAGGGGCGGTGCTCTTCACCGGCACCGTCGACCTGCCCACCGCCGAGCACTACGAGTGGCAGCTCGGCGCGCCGGTGGACGGGCTGCTCGACGAGGACTGGTCGGACTTCGCGCCGACCCTCACCGCGCTCGCCCACCCGATGCGGCTGCGGCTGCTGCGGGTCATCCTCGGCGGCGTCCACACCAGCACCGACCTCGCCGAGACCGAGGGCCTCGGCACCAGCGGCCAGCTCTATCACCACCTGCGCCAGCTGACCGCCGCCGGCTGGCTGCGGACCAGCGCCCGCGGGCAGTACACGGTGCCGCCGGAGCGGGTCGTGCCACTCATGGTCATCCTGGCGGCCGCCCGCCGCTGAAGGCCCGGAAACCGGAAGACCGGAAGGGAGCCGAAACCATGCGCAACCGCATCGTCGCGATCGTCGCGCTCGCCCTGCTCGCCGGGGCCGCCGCCCTCCTGGCCGCGCCGCGACCACCGCACCTGGCCGGCGCCGTCACCGGGGACACCGCGCTCGCCGCGGATCTCCGCGCGGCGGCCGGCGACCCGGCCGGCTACCGCGGGCTCGCCGTCGCGCTCATCGGCCCCGGCGGCGTCCGCACCGCGGGGATCGGCGACCGCGGCGACGGCGGGCCGGTCACCGCCGGCACCCCGTTCGAGATCGGCTCGATCGGCAAGGCGTTCACCGGCATGCTGCTCGCCGGCTCCGGCGTCGCGCCCGGCGAGCGGCTGCGGACCCTCGTGCCGTCCATCACCGGCCCGGCCGGTGACGTCACCGTCGACGAGCTGTCCAGCCACCGCTCCGGCCTGCGCAGCGTCCCGGTCACGTCGGTGGGCCAGGCCGCCCGGATGTACTTCGCGAACCTCGGCGGCGCCGACCCGTACGCCGGACAGGACCGCGACTGGCTGCTGCGCACCGCCGGCGACCAGCGCCCCGGCGGCGGCCGCGGCACGGTGCACTACTCGAACTTCGGCGCCGCCGTCCTCGGCCAGGCACTCGCCGAGCGGGCCGGCGTGCCGTATCCGCGGCTGCTGCGCGACGAGCTGCTCACCCCGCTCGGGATGACCGCCACCACGGTCAGCTCCGACGGCACCGCGCTGCCGGCCGGGCACGCGTCCGGCTCGACGGCCTCCGGCCGGCAGGTCGACCCGTGGCGCGGCGCGGGCTGGGCACCGGCAGGCGTCGGTGTCTGGTCCACCGCCACCGACCTGGCCCGCCTGGTCACCGCGGTGCACGCCGGCACCGCCCCGGGCCTCGACGCGCTCACCCCGCGGCACACCGTCGACGACCGCGAGCGGGTCGGCTACGGCTGGTTCACCACCCGCTACGACAACGCCACCCTCACCTGGCACAACGGCGGCACCGGAGGGTTCCGCGCCTACCTGGCCGTCGACCGCGGGACCGGCCGCGGCGTCGTCGTGCTCGGCAACACCGACCGCGACGTCGACCCCATCGGCCGCCGGCTGCTGGGCGTGCCGCCGCCCGGCGCCACGGACCCGTCCCGGTCCCTCGTCACGGTCCTGGTCACGGTGGGCCTGAGCCTGATCGGCGCGGCCGGCCTGCTCATCACCGTGCGCCAGGCCGCCCGCGGCCGCACCGACCGGGTCCGGCTCGCGACGTCCGCACTGTGGTCCGCGGTGATGCTGCTGCTCGCGTACCGCGCCGGCGACTGGCTCGCGGTCCCGGCCGCCGTCTGGGCGCTCGGCGTCGCCGCCACCGTCGCGGCGCTGTGCCTGGCCGTCCCGTCCTGGCGCACGCTGCCGCTGGTCGCGGGCCGCCCCTGGCTGCGGTGGGCCGGCGCCGCCGGCTCCACCGCGGTCGCCGCGGCCGCCGTCGTCCTGGTGACCTGACCCGCCGCTCCCGCGCCCGCACACATGCGGATGTATGAGTGCGGGCGCGGGCGGGCATGAGCAGGCGGTGACGGGATCCAAGCTGCCGCCGCTGCTCGCCGGTGTGCTGCTGCTGGGCATCGCCGACTCGATGATCGGGCCGTACCTTGTGCTGTTCGGCGCCGACGAGGCGCGGCTGACCCCGCTGCAGGTGGGCGTGTTCATGTCGGTCATCGCCGTCAGCGGGCTCGCCGTGAGCACCTGGCTCGGCCGCCGCTTCGACCGCTCGAACGGCCGCTGGCCCGCCCTGGTCGCGGTCGCCGGGCCCGCGGCGGGATACCTGGCGCTGACCACGACCACGAGCTACGCGCTGCTGCTGCTCATCGCCGGTGGGCTGCTCGGCGCCGGCATGGCCGCGTTCCCGCAGCTGTTCGCCCTGGCCCGCACCCACCTCGACGGGCCGTCCGGCGGCGCCGGCCGCAAGGGGACGCCGCTGCTGCGGTCCGTGTGGTCCCTGGCGTGGGCGATCGGGCCGATGATCGGCGCCGGGGTGCTGGCCTGGCAGGGCTACCGCGGGCTGCTCGCGCTCACCGCCCTCGCCTTCGGGCTGGTGGCGCTGCCGGTCCTGCTGCTCGGGCGGACGCCGCCGGCAACGGATCCCGCCGCGGACACCGGCGGCCGCGGGACCGGCCGGACCGTGCTGCTCGCGGCGGCGAGCTACACGCTCTTCCACACCGCGATGCTCGCCGGTTCCGTCGCGCTGCCGCTGTACGTGACGCGCACGCTCGACCGGCCGGACAGCGTCGTCGGCGTGCTGTTCAGCGTCTGCGCGGTCGTCGAGATCCCGGCCGCCCTCGCCCTGGTCCTGCTGCCGGACCACGTCCGCCGGCCGCGGGTGATCCTCGCCGGCACGGCCGTGTTCGTCGCCTACTTCCTGCTCGTCGCAGGCAGCACGACCGTCCCGCAGCTCATCGGCACCCAGGTCGCGCGCGGCGTGGGGATCGCGGTCGTCGGCGCGCTCGGCATCACCCACATGCAGGACCTGCTGCCGGGCGCCACCGGCCGGGCGACGACGCTGTTCGCCAACACGCTGACCTTCGGCTCGCTCGTCGCGGGCGTGCTCGCGGGTGCCGCGGTGCAGACCCTCGGCGCCCGCGCCGCGCTGCTGCTGTGCGGCGGGCTCGCCGCCGTGGGCGGGGTCCTGCTGGCACTCGCCCGCCCGGTGGCCCCCTCAGACGGCGGCCGGGTGGGCGTCGGTGGGGCTGTGCATGTGCCGGGTGGTGCGCCACCAGACCACGAGCTGGGTCAGTGCGAGCGCGACGGCGAGCGGCGGTAGCGTCCACAGGCCGGACCGCTCGGCGATGGCGCCGGCCAGGAACGGGAACAGGGCGCCGCCGACGATCGAGACGCCGTTGAGCAGGCCGATCGTCGTGTGCCCGAGGTGGGCGGGGGCGAGCAGCGGGGCCACCACCATCGTGGTCGGGAAGATCGGGCCGAGCCAGAAGCCCAGCAGTGCCAGCGCCACCACGGCCGCCGCCGGGGCCAGCCACAGCAGCGCCGCGCACAGCACGACGCCGGCCAGGCAGGCGGTCATCAGCCGGCTCGCGCTCCAGCCGAGGCGGGCGGTGAGCGGGCTCAGCACGAACCGGCCGAGGGTCAGGCCGAGCCAGTAGCCGCTGACCGTGTACCCGGCGAGGAGGTCGCCGTGGCCACGCTCGGCGACGAGGAAACTGAAGCCCCAGTTGCCGATGCTGAGCTCCAGTCCCACGTACACGGCGAGGAACGCGGCGCCGAGCAGCACCGCCGGTCGCCGGCCCGCCTGGCGCACCAGCCCTCGGCCGGGTGGCTCCGCGCCGTCCTGGCGGCGGTCGGCGGCGGACCGCATGGTCAGCTGGAAGCCGGCGACGAGCGGCACGCACGCCAGGGCGAGCACCAGCCACACCGACGTCCACGCGGTGAAGCCCAGCATCCAGGTGGCGAGCAGCGGGCCGATCAGCGCGCCGACGCCGAAGAACGCGTGCAGCCAGTTGAGCAGCGTCGTCGAGCCGGTCAGCGCGACCAGGTAGGCGTTGAGGACCGACTCGAGGACGCCGGTGCCGTAGCCGACGACGACCTGCGCGCCCACGAGCGCGGCGAACGCGGGACGGGTCGCCGTGTACAGCCCGGCGGCGAGGAACGCGCCGGCGCCCAGGGTCAACGCGAGCCGGAACCCGAGCCGGTGGATCAGCGCCCCGGCCGTCGCGCCGGCGAGCATGAACCCCGCCGACGACGCGAAGAACGTCACCCCGATGGTCGCCTTGTCCAGGCCGTAGTCGTCGATCTGGGCAGGCAGGAGCACCCCGCCGACGCCGGCGCTGACACCGACGAGGACGAAGGCGGCGTAGGCGAACACGATCGGCGCGAGGGCGCGCTGTGCTGGTGCGGTCACTGGATCTCCACGGACGGCGGTTGAGCAACATCATGCCGTGCCGCGGCCCGGCGGGTATTTCGAAAATGCGCGGGCGGACAATGGAGGCCGGACGCAGGAAAGGACCACCGCATGGCTGACCGCAACGCCTGGCTGGAGCTCGTCGAGGCCGACCCGGAGCACTCGCAGCGATACATCGACCGCTTCCGCTCGATGGCCGAGGCCGGGCACGATCTCGTCGGTGAGGCCCGCCTCGTCGACGCGATGCTGCCGCGCGGGTCCCGGATCCTCGACGCGGGCTGCGGTCAGGGCCGCGTCGGCGGGCACCTCGCCGCCGCCGGGCACGACGTGATCGGCGTCGACCTCGACCCGGTCCTCGTCGCGGCGGCGCGGCACCACCACCCCGCGGCGACGTGGCTGGTCGGCGACCTGTCCGAGCTCGACCTGCCGGCGCACGGCATCGCCGAGGGCTTCGACGTCGTCGTCAGCGCCGGCAACGTGATGACGTTCGTCGCGAAGGACACCCGGCGGGAGGTGCTGCACCGGATGCGGGCGCATCTGCGGGGCGCCGGGCGGGTCGTGATCGGCTTCGGCGCGGGCCGTGGCTACGAGTTCGACGACTTCCTCGCCGACGCCGCCGCGGCGGGCCTGGTGCCGGACCTGCTCCTCGCCACCTGGGACCTGCGCCCGTTCACCCCCGGCTCGGACTTCCTCGTGGCGGTCCTGCACGCCGGCTGACACCGGCGGTCCGCCGTCGCGTGGGCTGTCGTTGAGCGGTCCGCCGCTGCGTGGGCTGTCGTTGAGCGGTCCGCCGCTGCGTGGGTTGTCGTTGAGCGGTCCGCCGCCGCGCGGGCTGCCCTCGCGGCGCCTGGTCGCGCCGGACGTGCGGCCGGACGGCTGTCGGCTCTCGGGCAAGGCCATGCGGCGGGCTGCCCCCCACGGAGCCCGCCGGCGCACCGGCGTGCTGATCGGCCGCGGGCCGGTCACGGCTCGGATGACGCCTGCGGCGGAAGGGCTTCCAGCGCGGCGGCCAGCGCGGCGCGGGAGGTGATGCCGAGCTTCGGGAAGAGGCGGTGCAGGTGCGCGCCGACCGTGCGGTGGGACAGGAACAGGCGCTCGCCGATCTGCTTGTTGGTCAGGCCGGTCGCGGCGAGGCCGGCGATCTGCCGCTCCTGCGGAGTGAGCGCCGCGGCCGCGCCGGAGCGGATGCCGCCCGCCGCGACGCCCGCGGCGCGCAGCTCGTTGCGGGCGCGGTCGGCCCAGGGACGGGCGCCGAGGCGGTCCATGCTCTCCAGGGCGTCGCGCAGCTGGATCCGGGCCGCGGTGGTGTCGCGGGTGCGGCGCAGCCATTCGCCGTAGGCGAGCCGGATCCTGGCCTGCTCGAACGGCCACTGGCCGGCGCCGGGCAGCGCGAGCGCCGTCGCGTAGAGCCGGTCCGCGTCGGGGTCGGGGGCGGCGAACGCGGCGGCGCCGGCGGTGAGCAGCGCGGTGCGGCCGGACACGGCGGCGAGCCCGGTGTCCCGCGCGGCGGTCACGTGTGCCCGCGCCTCGTCGAGGTGTCCGATGTGGACGGCGGCGTCGACGCAGTCGAGGACCATCCACCGGCCGGGGACGCCGAGGCTCGGGTGGCCGGCCGGGTCGACCCGGCAGGCCTGGAGGTAGGCGTCCTCGTAGTCGCGCCGGCTGAGGGCATCGACCGTGCGGGCCTGCCACACCAGGGCCTGGGTGAGGCCGACGCCGCGCGGCGCCGCCCAGCGGGTGACCTCGTCGGTCAGGTCGAGGGCGCGGGCGTGGTCGCCGCGGTACGCCGCGATCAGCGCCAACCGGCACCGCAGCTGCCCTTCGAGGAGGTGGTAGCCGTCGGCGCGGGCGATCTCCAGGGCCTCGGTCGCCAGCCGTTCCGCCTCGTCCCACTGCCCGTGTGCGATCGAGTCGACGCTGAGCATGAGCAGCCCGGCGATGACGACGGTGACGATGCCGCCGTCGCGCTCCCGGTCGATGATCCGGTGGCACAGGTGCCGGTACCCGGCGAGGGCGTCGAGCTCGACGGCGGCGTAGGCGAGGGGGATGAACTGCCACGGCGCCGGGTCGGTGGACAGGTCCTCGAACGCGGCCGAGAGCCGGCGCAGGACGGGATCGGCGGTGCCGACCGGGTCGGCGTAGGCGTCGTAGCACAGCCGCAGCGCGGTCACGGACCGCGGGTCGAAGCGGGTCAGCGCCGCCCGCAGCAGCTCCCAGGGCTGCGAGCGTCCACTGTAGACACACACGAACAGCAGGGCGTAGAGCACGCCGTAGGCGTCCCAGCCGTCGCCGGGGCAGGGGGCGCAGTCGAGGTCGTCGAGCGCCCGGGCGAGGAGGCGGTGGGCGGCGTCGACGTCACCGTCGCCGTTGGTCAGCAGGTGGGCGGTGGCGGCGAAGACGAGCCCGGTGGCCGTGTCGGTGGTCTGCCCGGCGTCGCAGAGCAGCTTCGGCACCTGGTCGAGCTGGCCGGTGACGTTGGCGAGGAACGCGGCCTCGACGAGGCGCCGGGACCGTTGCCCGGGCCGGTCGCTGAGCTCGCTGGCGCGCACGAGCGCGCTGACCGCGCCGGCGGCGCCGCCCCGCGGCCGGCCCGCGGGACCGCCGGTCCAGGCGGCCTGGGCGACCTCGTCGAGCGCGCGGGCGACCGCCTCGTCCGGCCCGGTCGCGGCGTCGGCGAGATGCCGGGCGCGGCGTTCGGGTGCGGTCCCGCGGGCGGGAGCGGCGGCGAGGGCCCCGGCGAGGGCCTCGTGCGCGTGCCGCCGCTCGTCGGCGGAGGTGAGCTGGACGGCCGCGGCGCGGATCAGCGGGTGGCGGAACGCGAGCCGGCCGCCGGCCTCGTCGACCCGGACCAGCCCCGCCCGCCGCGCCGCCGACAGGTCCCGCAGGTCGGCGTGCGGGCCGGCGGCGGCCCGTACCGTGGCGACGTCGGCCTCCGCGTCCAGCGCCGCCAGCAGGAGCAGCGCCCGGGCCGGCGGGCCGAGCGGGGTGAGCCCGGCGGCGAACGCCGCCTCGAGGCGGTCGCTGAGCGGCAGGAACGCGGGCAGGGCGACCTCACCGGACCGTTGCCGCGGCGTCAGGGACCCCGGCAGCTCCATGAGCGCGAGGGGGTTGCCGGCGGCGTCGTCGAGCAGCCGCCGCCGCACGATGCCGGGCAGCCCGGGATGGTGCGAGTCCAGCAGCGCCGCCGCGGCCCGCGCGGGCAGCGGGCCGACCGTGCGCTCCGGCAGCCGCATGTCGTCGAAGACGCCGCCGTCGCGGGCCCGGACACCGGTGCGGGCCGCGGCGAGGAACCGCGCGTGGGTGCCGGCGACGCGGCGGGCGAGGAAGCCCAGGACGGTCGCGCTGGCCGGGTCGACCCACTGCACGTCGTCGACCACCACCAGCAGCGGGCGGCCGGCCGCGATCTCGTTGACCAGCGCGAGCACGGCCGTGGACAGCACGAGCGGGCCGGTGTCGCGGGCGCCGGAGCGGCCGAAGACGTGGGCGAGGGCGTCGCGCTGGTCGTCGGGGAGCCGCCCGGCGACGTCCCTGGCGGCGTACAGCATCTGGTGCAGCGCCGAGAAGCGGATCTCCGACTCGAACGGCGCGCCGGCCGCCCGCAGCACCCGCGCCCCGGCGGCGGTGGCCCGGGTCACGGCGGCGTCGAGCAGGGCGGTCTTGCCGGCGCCCGGGTCGCCGCGCAGCAACAGGCTGGGCCCGGGCGGGTCGGCCCCGGCGAGCAACGCGTCGATCGTCCGCAGGTCGGATGTCCGGCCCCGCAGCTCGCACGGCTCGGGCCTGGCCACGTCAGGACCCCCGGTCACAGGGTGCGACATCACATCCACGGTAACCGGGATGCAGTCATCTGACCCATGCCCCGGGCCGGGGGACCGCCGCAACATTCATGGGTAGCCACATACCGGATGAGGAGAAACCATGCGGGTACTGATGATCGCGCCGCCCGGAGCCGGCAAAGGCACGCAGGGGGCCAGGATCGCCGCCCACTTCGGGGTGCCGCACCTGGCGACCGGCGACCTGCTGCGCCGCCATGTCGCCCTCGGCACACCCGTGGGCCGGCGGGTGCGGGAGCATCTGGACCGCGGCAGCCTGGTGCCGGACGACGTGATGCAGGACCTGGTCCGCCGCGCGCTGGCGGACGCGACGGCGGCCGGCGGCGGGTACGTGCTCGACGGCTACCCGCGGACCCCGGCGCAGGCCTGGGCGGCCTACCGGATCGCCTCGACGATCGGGGCGACCGCCCAGGTCGCGCTGCACCTGCGCACCGACGACGACGAGGTGGTCCGGCGGCTGCTGGCGCGGTCCGCGATCGAGCACCGCACCGACGACACGGAGCCCGTCATCCGGCGGCGGCTGGCCCTCTACCACGAGGTCACCGAGCCGATACTGGACTGGTACGACCGCCGCGGCATCCTGCTGTCGGTCGACGGGATGCCGGAGCCGGACCGGGTGACGTCGACGATCGTGTCGGCGCTGCGGGTCAGCAGGCCCCGCCCCGGTCCGGTCCCCGAACTGATCGCGGCGTAGGCCGTCAGCTCCGGTTCAGCCGCTGCACCACCGCCGAGCCGTCGTAGACGTTCGCGCCGAGATAGCCGCTGCTGTACGCGGTGTCGCTGGCGTCGATGACGGGCGTGGTGCCGTTGCCGAGGTACACCTTGATGCTCGCGCCGACCGCGACCACCTTCAGGTGGTAGGTGCGCCCCGGCACGATCGCCGTCGGGTAGGTGCCGATGTCGCGGCCGGGCCGCCACAGCTTCACCACCCCGGACGCGTCGATGTTGGCGGTGTAGTGCTGGGTGGCGTCGGCGTTGGCGCGGAAGGTGAGCGCGGCGGCGGTACCGTTGACGATCGTCAGATCGCCCTCGTAGGTGAGGTCCGCGGCGACGGTCCGGCTGAGGTAGAACGTGTCGCCGGAGCCCGTGCCGTGCGCGCCGGCCCGCGGTGCCGTCGTCGTCCAGGTGCCGTTGACCGGCTGCCACGGCCCGGCGAGGTTGGTGACGAAGCCCGGCCCGTTGAGGGTCAGGTTCTGCACGGTGCCGGTGCCGTTGAACACGTTCGCACCCAGGTAGCCGGCGGCGTAGGCGGTGTCGGTCGCGTCGATGACCGGGGTGGCGCCGTGGTCGAGGTACACCTTGATGCTCGCCCCGGCCGTGACGACCTTCAGGTGGTAGGCGCGTCCCGGCACGATCGCGGTCGGGTAGGTGGCGATGACCCGGCCGGGCCGCCACAGCTTCACCACCCCGGACGCGTCGATGTTGGCGGTGTAGTGCTGGGTGGCGTCGGCGTTGGCCCGGAAGGTGATGGCGGCGGCGGTACCGGACGCGATCGTCACGTCGCCCTCGTACGTGAAGTCGGCGGCGCTCGTGTTGCTCAGGTAGAACGCGTCCCCGCCGGCGGTGCCGCGCTTGCCGGCGGCGGCGTCGCCCCAGGTGCCGCCGGCGGCGTGCCACGGCCCGGCGAGGTTGGACTCCAGGACCGGCTCGCCCTGCCCCCAGGCGGAGCGCAGCCGGTGGAACTCGGCGGAGACGAGCCGCGCCGAGCCGCCGGTGGCGAAGAGCCGGATGCCCTGGCTGGTGGCGGCGGAGTTGAAGTTGACGTTGTCGGTGTAGGAGAGCCGGCCGTCGTTGCCGAACACCTCCAGCTGGCCGCGGTCGACCAGCAGCCGCATCTTCACCCGTCCGTTGACCGGTGCCAGGGGGGCGCCGTACAGGGTCTGCGCGGCCCGGTCGTAGGCGACGGCCCGGTCGTAGCCGCCGTCGGCGCGGCGGTGCAGCTGGAAGCCGAACTGCGTCGCGGTGCTCGCGCCGACGTCGAACTCGGCGAGGATCTCGTACGTGTCGGCGGTGATCCCGGCGAACGGGTCCGTGGCCGGGTCGCCGGTGACGGTGCGGTTCGACCACGTCGTGGTGCCGTAGCGCAGCGAGGCGATCTCGGCGACCGGGTTGCGGGTGATCCGCGGCCCGGACGGCGTGCTGACCAGGCGCAGCTGCGCGGGGAACGACGCGTTGCCGGTCCACGTGGCGCCGTGGTTGCCGGGCTGCCAGGCCATCTGCACGGTCCGGCCGTCGGGCATGTTGTTGAACACCAGGCCCGCGTAGAACGAGCCGTCGAATCCGTTGCGGCCCTGGTCCATCCGCTGCGGCGCGGTGAAGTCGGGCGTGAACGTGGTGCCGTCGAAGCCGCCGGTGACGTATTCGGCGGACGCGTCGGTCATGACCCACCGCGTGTTGGCGGCGTTGCCGTCCACGGCGAGCGGGAAGAAGTCGGGGCACTCGAAGAGCCACCCGGCGCCGAAACGGCTGCGGTAGGTCCAGTCGAGCAGGTTCGTCGACGTGTAGACGTTGACGCCGTTGCCGCCGCCGTCGGACCAGACGACCATGACCCACCGGTTGCGGGCGGCGTCCCAGCCGACCTTCGGGTCGCGGCTGGTGCCGGACGGCACGACGACCTTGCGGCCGCGGTCGTAGCTCTGGAACGTGCGGGCGCCGTCGGTGCTGTAGACGATGGAGACCCCGTTGGTGCCGGTGAACGCGACGATCGGGGCGTCGGCGCCGGTCTTCAGCCCCGACGCGTTGGCGGTGTCCACCACCCCGGCGCCGGAGAACAGGTCGCCGGGGTGCACGCCCGGCTCCAGCGAGACGGGCTTCTGCGTCCAGTGCACGAGGTCGGGGCTGGTGGCGTGCCCCCAGTGCATGGTGTCCCAGCCCAGGCCGTGCGGGTTGTGCTGGTAGAAGAGGTGGTACTGGCCGTTGTAGTACAGCGGTGCGTTGACGTCGTTCATCCAGCCGCTGCGCGAGCTGAAGTGGAACTGGCCCCGGAAGGGCTCGTCGTAGGCGGCGGTGGCGGGGTAGGGGAACTCCGGATAGTCGCTGGACGGGCTCGCGCTCGCCGGGGCGGGCCCGAGGACGGCGGCGAGGAGCGCCAGCGCGAACAGGATGGGGAACCGAACGAAACGCATGGCGGTGGTCCCTTCGGCAGATCGACCGGTAGGGTTGAGGAAACGTTTCCTGGCGGGTGTTCGACAGTGTGCTCCTCATAGAGAAAGATGTCCATACATGAGCGACCGTGGGCGGGCCACGATGAAGGACGTCGCGGCCCTCGCCGGTGTCGGGCTGGCGACGGTCTCCCGGGTCATCAACGGCGTGCCCGTCGACCCCGGTCTCACCGGCCGGGTGCTCGACGCCGCCCGGCAGCTCGGCTACCGCAAGGACACCGCCGCGACCAGCCTGCGCCGCGCGGACCGGCGCACCAACACGATCGGCCTCGTGCTGCAGGACGTCGCCAACCCGTTCTCCTCCGCCCTGCACCGGGCCGTCGAGGACGCCGGCGTCCAGCGGGGGCTGCTCGTCCTGGCCGGCAGCAGCGACGAGGAGCCGGAGCGGGAGCGGGAGCTCATCGGCGTCCTGCTCACCCGGCGGGTCGACGGGCTCATCGTCGTGCCGACCGGCGCGCCCGACGGCGAGCTCGCCGCCGCGCACCGCGACGGGACCCCGATCGTGTGCGTCGACCGCGCGTCACCGGTGTCCGGCATCGACACCGTCACCGCCGACAACCGCGGCGGCGTCGCGGGTGCCGTGCGGGCGCTGTACGCGCTGGGCCACCGCCGGATCGGGTTCGTCGCCGACCACACGACGCTGTGGACCGCCCGCGAGCGCCATCAGGGTTTCGTCGAGGCGACCACCGAGCTGGGCTGCCGGGCGCGCCCGGAGTGGGTGGGCCGGGACGTGCACACCGAAGAGGCGGCCCGCCAGGCGGTGACCGCGATGTTCACGGCCTCGCCGGCGCCGACCGCGCTGGTGACCGCGCAGAACTGGTTGACGGTCGGCGCCCGGCGGGCCCTGGTCGAGCTCGGCCTGCACCACGCGGTCGCGCACGTCGGCTTCGACGACTTCCCGCTCGCCGACATGCTCGACCCGCCGGTCTCCGTCATCGCGCAGGACCCGGCGGAGCTGGGGCGGCGGGCGGCGCTCATCCTCCTCGCCCGCCTCGACGGCGACGACGCGCCGGCCGGGACGGTGACGCTGCCGACGCGGTACGTCGCCCGGGGGTCGGGGGAGATCCCGCCCCCGGGCGACTGACCGGCTAGCTGGGCCTGACGCTCGCCGACGGCCCCGGCACCGGGGTGTCGTCGCCCGCCGGCACCGGCCGCGTGCCGTCCGCCGAGGACCACAGCACCATGACGGTCGTGTCGATCGGCGCGGTGTCGAACACGATCCAGTCGCCGGGGACCTCCTCCGCCGGGGCGGCCAGGGACCTCGGCCCGACCCGGTACTCGGCCGTCATGCCCTTCGCCGCCAGGATGGTGCGCGCCTCGGCGACGGTCTTGCCCAGCAGGCTCTCGCCGACCTCCCGCTGCTGCGTGGAGCCGCCCTCGACGGACTCGCCGGGCAGCGGGGTCCGGCCGAAGGCGACCACGGCGTAGGAGCTGAAGTCCAGCGGCACCTTGAAGCCGACCTGGCACGACCCGTTGGCGCTGCACCGGCCGGGGTTCTCGATGGCCTCGAGGCCGGGTGCTCCCGACTCCTCGAACACCACCTTGCCGACGTTCTCCGGGTTGGCCGGGACCAGCTCGATCTTGATGTCGAGCCCGTGCCTGCGGAGTTCGTCGTTGTACCGCTGAGCGTCGGCGGCCGGGTCGTTGATGATGACGGTGAGGTACCCGGCCCGCTCGGAGAACGTGAGCGCCGCGTTGGCCGGCTCCGGCGTGGACAGCAGCGAACCGGCCACCAGCGCCACGACGGTCAGCCCGGCCGCGACGGGGGCCGCGATGAAGAGCCGCCGGCGCCAGTCCGTCGCCGGGGGAGCGGCGTGCAGGATGTCGCGCAGCAGCTCGTCGGAGGCGGCCTGCGCGGACGCGGGGACGTGCACGGTGGGGGAGAGCAGCCGGATCAGGTGGTCCTGCTCCTCGTCGAGGTCAGTCATGGGCGCTCCTGGTGCGACTGGTGAGGGACGGGGACCGCAGTGCCTCGGCGAACCGGCGGCGGGCGCGGTGCAGGCGGATCCGGGCGGCGTTGACCGAGCAGTCGAGCGCGACCGCGAGGTCGTCGGCGGTCAGGCCCTCCCAGGCCACCAGGCGCAGCACCTCCCGGTCGCCCTCCGGCAGGGCGCGGAACGCGTGCGCGATCTCCGGCGGCACCGCCGGCTCGATCGCGGTCGCCCCGGCGAGCTCCTGGCGCAGCCGCGCGCCGAGGTCCGCGCGGCGCCGGTCGGCGCGCTGATGGTTGGCCATGACGTTGCGGGCGACCCCGAACAGCCACGGTCTGCCCTGACCGTCGGGGATGTCGTCGATGCGGCGCCAGGCGATCAGGAACGTGTCGGCGACCACGTCGGCGGCCGACTCGGGCCGGTCGACGCGCCGCAGGGCGTAGCCGAGCAGGTCCTGGTAGCAGGACCGGTACAGGGCTTCGAAGCGGGCGGCGCTGGGGGCTCGTGCCAAGGGTGGCTCCCATCGTGCTGAGGCGGGGTCGTGGTGGTGTGCTGCCTCTACATGTCCGCCCGGCGCCGTTCATTTCACGCCTTCAATCGTCTGATCTTGCCCGGTGTTCCCCTTCAGGCCGCAACCCCGGCGCCGATAGGTCTCTTGGTGGGCGTGTACCGGACACACGGCCCGCCCGGGAGGACAGAGCTGTGAGTGTTGAAGCGGCAACCCGCGGTGGTGGCCCCGGCGACGGCACCGCCGGTGACGCGACGCGCTACCTGACCTTCACGTTGAACGGCGAGTCCTACGCGCTGGACATCTTCCACATCACCGAGATCCTCGAATACCGCAACCTCACCGTCGTGCCCATGACGCCCGACTTCGTCCGCGGCGTCATCAACCTGCGCGGCCGTGCGGTCCCGGTCATCGACCTCGCGATCCGCTTCGCCAAGGGCGCCACCAGCATCGCCAGGCGCACCAGCATCATCATCGTGCACATCCGCGGCATGCCCGGCTCCGACGACTCCGGCGCCGCCGACGGCAGGGTCACCGGTCAGGACGTCGGCATCCTCGTCGACGCGGTCAGCAAGGTCGAGGCGTTCACCGCCGAGGACATCGAGCCGGCCCCGGCGTTCGGCGCCGGCATCCGGGCCGACTTCATCAGCGGGATGGCGAAGCGCGACAACGACTTCATCATCGTCCTGGACATCGACCACGTCCTGTCGCTGAGCGACATGACGGACCTCGCGACGGCTGCCACGCCCGACGGCGCGGACGAGAACGGCGGGGGCGGCCGGGCGACCCGGCCGTCATGACCGGGTCACTGGCAGGGGTGTCATGACACGGGCACTGGCCGGGCCCACGCAGATCACCACCGCCGAGTTCCAGGCCGTCAGCCGGTTCCTGCACCAGCGCACCGGCATCCGGCTCGCGCCCGGCAAGGAGACCCTGGTGCAGGGCCGGCTGGACAAGCGGCTGCGCTCGCTCGGGCTGTCCAGCTACACGCAGTACCTGCAGGTGATCCAGTCGCCGCAGCAGAGCGCGGAGACCCGCCAGGCGATCGACCTGCTGACCACCAACGAGACGTTCTTCTTCCGCGAGCCGCGGCACTTCGAGTTCCTCGGCCAGGTCATCGCGCCGGCACACCGGTCGAGCCGGCCGTTCCGGCTGTGGAGCGCCGCCAGCTCCAGCGGCGAGGAGGCCTACAGCGCGGCGATGGTGCTCGCCGACGCGCTGCCGAACACGCCGTGGGAGATCGTCGGCACCGACATCTCCACCCGGGTCGTCGCCGGGGCGGCGGCCGGCATCTACCCGATCGCGGCCGCGGAGCGCATCCCGACGCCGCTGCTGCGCCGGTACTGCCGCAAGGGCCGGGCCGAGTACGAGGGCCTGATGGCGATCGACCGGACGCTACGGGCGCGGACGACCTTCCTCGGCGCGAACCTCCTCGAGGACCTGAGCCGGCTCGGCCGGTTCGACGTGATCATGCTCCGCAACGTGATGATCTACTTCGAGGCCGACACCAAGGCGCACGTGATCGGGCGGCTGCAGGAGATGCTGTACCCGGGCGGGTACCTCATCGTCAGCCTGTCCGAGACGCTCAACGGCATCCCGTCGCGGCTGCGGCCGGTGCAGCCGTCGATCTATCACCTCGCCGGAGACGGCGTTGGCTAGGACGAACGAGGTCTTCCTCAGCCCGGGCGAGTTCCACTTCGCCGGGGCCGGCACCCGCATCCGCACGGTGCTGGGCTCGTGCGTGGCCATCACCCTGTGGCACCCGCGGCTGCGGGTCGGCGGAATGTGCCACTACCTCCTCGCGCATCGCGCCGCGCCGCCGACCGACCATCCGCAGCTCAGCGGGCGCTACGCCGACGAGGCGGTCCAGCTGTTCCTGGCCGAGCTGCGGCGCAACGGCACCCGGCCCACGGACTACCAGGCGAAGATCTTCGGCGGCGGCGACCAGTTCCCCGGCCGCAAGCGGGGCACCGCGCCGCACGTACCGCAGGACAACATCGAGATCGGTCTGCTGCTGCTGCGCGAGCACGGCTTCCAGATCGCCGCCGAGCACCTCGGCGGGACCGGGTCCCGGCAGCTGGTCTTCGACCTCGGCACCGGCGACGTGTGGCTGCAGCACACCGAGCACCGCGGCAACCGCGACCAGCCGCGCCGCCGCGCCGCCCGGAGCGGGTCATGACCGGCAGGACGATCAACGTGGTGATCGTCGACGACTCGGCGGTCGTGCGGCAGGTGCTGTCGCGGCGGCTGGCCGAGACGCCCGGCATCGAGGTGCTCGGCGTCGCCTCCGACCCGATCTTCGCGATGACCCTGATGAACAAGGCCTGGCCGGACGTCGTCGTGCTGGACATCGAGATGCCCCGGATGGACGGCATCACGTTCCTGAAGAAGATCATGGCGACCCGGCCGACGCCGGTCGTCATCTGCTCGACGCTGAGCCAGCGCGGCGCCCGCGCCACCATGGACGCCCTCGCGGCCGGGGCGGCCGGTGTCCTGCCCAAGCCCACCACCGGGCTGAAGCAGTTCATGGCCGACGACAGCGGCGACATCGTCTCGGCGGTCAGGGCCGCGGCGGCGGGCAAGGTCGCCCGCCTCAACCGCACCGCGCCGGCCGCCGCGCCCGCCGCCGGCGCGCCGCGCCCGGCGGCACCGGCGGCGGGCGTGGTCTCGGCCGGGCGGCTCATCGCGATCGGCACCTCCACCGGCGGCACGCAGGCTCTGGAGACCGTGCTGACGGCGCTGCCGCGCAACAGTCCCGGCATCGTGATCGTGCAGCACATGCCGGAGAAGTTCACCGCCGCGTTCGCCGAGCGGATGGACATGCTGTCCGCGATCGAGGTCCGTGAGGCCGCCGACGGCGACCTCGTCGCCGACGGGCTGGCCCTCGTCGCGCCCGGCGGACGGCACCTGCAGGTCGTCACCGACGGCGCCCGCTTCCGGGTCAAGGTCAGCGACGGCCCGCCGGTCAACCGGCACCGGCCGTCGGTCGACGTGCTCTTCCGGTCGGTGGCGAAGGTCGCCGGCCGCCGGGCGCTCGGCATCATCATGACCGGGATGGGCGACGACGGCGCCCGCGGCCTGCTGGAGATGCGGACCGCCGGCGCGCTCACCGTCGCGCAGGACGAGGCCACCTGCGTCGTGCACGGGATGCCGAAGGAAGCGGTCCGGCTGGGCGCCGTCGACCGGGAAGTGCCGCTGACCGCCATCGCTGAGGTGATCCGTACCCATGGTTGAGTTCCTGATCGCAGTCCTCGCCCTCGCCGCCGGACTCGGCGCCGGCTACCGGCTCGGGACCGGCGGCGCCCGGCGGGCCGCGCGGGAGGCGGCGGCCGCGCGCGCCGAGAACGCCGACTACGAGCGCAGCGTCACCGAGTTCGCCGGCGCGGTCGCCCCGGTCTGGTCCAGCCAGATCGAGTCGTCGCGGACCCAGATGGAGGAGGCGGTCGGCGCGGTGACGACCGAGTTCAGCCAGATCGTCGACAACCTCGACTCGGTGCTCGCCTCCTCGAGCGCCGCGCTGGAGGACAGCCACGGCGGCGGCTCGCTGGAGCGCGGCCGGCAGCGGCTCGGCAGCGTCGTGAACACCCTCGACTCCGCGCTGACCTCCAAGCAGGAGGCGCTGCGGGACCTCGAGGCGCTGCTCGGCCTCAACGACGACCTGAAGCAGATGACGTCCGAGGTGGCGCAGATCGCGGCGCAGACCAACCTCCTGGCGCTCAACGCCTCCATCGAGGCCGCCCGGGCCGGCGAGGCGGGCGCCGGCTTCGGCATCGTCGCGCTGGAGGTGCGGCAGCTGGCGGAGCGGTCGTTCCAGACGAGCGAGCGGATGGCGCGCAGGGTCGAGAGCATCGCCGCCGCGATCGCCGCGGCCCTGGCCAAGGCCGAGGGCGACGCGGAGCGCGAAGGCGCCGCCGTCACCCGCGCCAACAGCGAGGTGAGCGAGGTCCTCGACGACCTCGGCACCGTGTTCTCCGGACTGCGGGACTCCTCGGACCAGCTGGAGCGGGCCGCCGTCGGGATCCGCGCCGGGGTCGCCGGCGCCATCGTCAACCTCCAGTTCCAGGACCGGATCGGCCAGGTCCTGGAGCACCTCAGGGAGAACATCGACCGGATGCCGGTCGTCGTCGCCGAGGCGCGGGAGGGCCGGGCGGTCGGCCGGCCGCTGGACGCGCAGCGGCTGCTCGACGAGCTCGCGGCCACCTACACGATGCACCAGGAGCGGGAGGCGCACCTCACGGGCGCCAAGGCCACCGCGGTTCCCGAATCAGAGATCACGTTCTTCTAAGGGGGGCACTGATGTCGAAGACCATTCTGATCGTCGATGACTCGGCGTCGGTTCGGCAGGTCGTCACCATCGCGCTCCGCGGCGCGGGCTACGAGGTGGTGGCCGCCACCGACGGCAAGGACGCGCTGAAACAGCTCGACGGCCGGCGCATCCACCTGATCATCTCCGACGTCAACATGCCGAACATGGACGGCATCACGCTCGTCGGCGAGGTCAAGAAGCTGCCGAACTACCGCTTCACCCCGATCATCATGCTCACCACCGAGTCGCAGGAGGAGAAGAAGCGGCAGGCGCAGGCGGCCGGGGCGAAGGCGTGGGTCACCAAGCCGTTCCAGCCCGACCAGATGCTGGCCGCCGTGTCGAAGCTGGTCATGCCATGACCGGGCCGGAGCGCAGCGGAGCGCCCGGGCATCATCGGCGCAGTGTCGGGTCAGGTCGACGCCGGAGCGCAGCGGAGGTGGCGGCATGACCGGGCCGGAGCGCAGCGGAGTGCCTGGGCATCATCGGCGCAGTGTCGGGTCAGGTCGACGCCGGAGCGCAGCGGAGGTGGCGGCATGACCGGGCCGGAGCGCAGCGGAGTGCCTGGGCATCATCGGCGCGGTGTCGGGTCAGGTCGACGCCGGAGCGCAGCGGAGGTGGCGGCGTGACCGCGGGCCCGCGCCGGCTGGAGCTCGACGGCGAGCTGACCATCGCCATGGCCGCCGACCAGCAGGCGCGGCTGCGGGCGTTCCTGCGGGAGGGCACCGGGCCGGCCGAGCTCGACCTGTCCGGCGTGACGGAGCTGGACACCGCGGGCCTGCAGCTGCTGCTCGCCGCCCGGCGCGAAGCGGCGCAGCGGGACACCACCCTGACCTTCCTGGAGCCGAGCCCGGCCGTCCGGGAGGTTTTCGCCACCGCGCACCTCGTGCCGGAACTGCTGTCCGCCGATCCGGCGAAAGCCCTGTCCTCGACGGACGCCTGAGGAGGAGCCCGACCGTGACCGACGACCTCAGCGACGCCCTCGACACCTTCATCACCGAGGCGCGGGAGCTGCTGCAGGACTTCGAGGAGGGCCTGCTCGGCCTCGAGGACGACCCGAGCGCCGGGGACACCGTCAACGCGCTCTTCCGCACGATGCACACCCTCAAGGGCTCCGCGGGGCTGTTCGGGCTGCACCATCTGGTGGCGTTCACGCACGTGGTGGAGACCGTCCTGGACTCGCTGCGCGAGGGCGAGCTGACCGTCACCGCCGAGCTGGTCAGCGCGCTGCTGCCGTGCGGCGACCACGTCTCCTCGATGGTCGAGGGCGTCGCCGCCGGCCGGCTGGACGCGACACCCGCCGAGACCGCCGACGGTGACCGGCTGCTCACCGCCCTGCAGCCGTTCCTCACCGACGGGGCGGCGCACACCGGTACCGCCGCCGCCGACGACAAACCGGGCGGCGGTGCGGTCAGGACGTGGCGCCTCACGCTGTGGTTTGGGCCCGACAGCCTGCGCAACGGCATGGACCCCCTGTCGTTCCTGCGCTACCTGGCCACCATGGGCACCGTCACCCGGGTCACGACGCTGACCGACCAGCTGCCCGAGCCCGACCTGATGGACCCGGAGACGTGCTACCTGGGGTTCGAGGCCGAGTTCGTCAGCGGCGCGCCGAAGACCGAGATCGAGGGCGTCTTCGACTTCGTCCGCGAGGACGGCCAGATCGCGATCGTGCCCGCCGACGACTACGTCACCGTGATCGAAGGTCTCCCCGACCAGGACAGGCTCGGCGACCTGCTCATCCGCAGCGGCGCCGCCACCGACCTGGAGATCGCCCGGGCGCTGCAGATCCAGCAGGAACGCAACCGGTCCGGTGACACGCTGCCGCCGCTCGGCGAGATCCTCATCGAGACCCGGGCGGTGCCGAAACCGGTCGTCGACGCGGCGCTCGGCAAGCAACGCAAGACCGCCGACAGCCGGTCGCAGGAGACCCAGACCATCCGCGTCTACGCCAACCGCCTCGACAAGCTCATCGACCTCGTCGGCGAGCTCGTCATCGCCCAGTCGAGCGTGGGCATCCACCGCCGCGACGGCGACGGCTACTCCGAGGCGCAGGGCGAGGTCATGCGGCTCGTCGAGGAGGTCCGGCACAGCGCGCTGTCGCTGCGGATGGTGCCGATCGGCACCACGCTGCGCCGCTTCGAGCGGGTCGTCCGCGACGTCTGCGTCGACCTCGACAAGGACGTCGACCTGGTCATCACCGGCGGCGAGGCGGAGATGGACAAGGCGCTCGTCGAGCGCATCGGCGACCCGCTGCTCCACCTGGTCCGCAATGCCCTGGACCACGGCGTCGAACCCCGCGCGGAGCGGGACCGGGCGGGCAAGCCGGCCCGCGGGAAGCTGCGGCTCAACGCCTTCCACGACGCCGGGTCAATCGTGATCGAGGTCGCCGACGACGGGCGCGGGCTCAACCGCGACCGCATCCTGGCCAAGGCCGTCGACCGCGGCATGGTCCAGGCCGGGGCGGTCATGACCGACGGCGAGGTCTTCGACCTGATCTTCGAGCCGGGCTTCTCCACCGTGGAGACGGTCTCGAACCTGTCCGGCCGCGGGGTCGGCATGGACGTCGTGCGCCGCAACATCGCCGAGCTGCGCGGCACCATCGAGGTCGAGACCGCGGCGGGGGAGGGCACCACGTTCCGCATCCGGCTGCCGCTCACGCTCGCCATCATCGACGGGTTCCTGGTCGGTGTCGGGTCGTCGGCGTTCATCGTGCCGCTGGACCGCGTCACCGAGTGCGTGGAGCTGCCGCCGAACGCCGCCGGGCGGGACTGCATGTACCTGCGCGGCGAGGTGCTGCCGTTCATCCGCCTCCGCACGATCTTCGACATCGACGGGCAGCCGCCGCGCCGGCAGAACGTCGTCGTGATCGAACAGTCGGGGCAGCGCGCCGGCCTCGTCGTGGACACCCTGCTGGGGCAGTTCCAGACGGTCATCAAGCCGCTGGGCGTGCTGTTCAGCGAGGCGCGGTGCATCAGCGGCTCGACCATCCTGGGCAACGGCGAGGTGGCGCTGATCCTCGACGTCGGCCCGCTGGTCGCGGAGAACGTGAGCCGCGAGCAGGTGCTCGTGTAGCCGCCCGGCACCCGTTCTCGGTAATCGTTCTCGGTACCGGTGCTCAGAACCGGTCGAACTTGCTCTCGTCGATCTCCGTCACCGCGACGTCGGCCCGCGGCGAGTACTGCGCCGCGCTGTAGTTGAGGTTCTTCGCCTGCGTCGTCTCCCGGTGCGGGCGCGCGGTGTTCACCGGGCGGCGACCGCCGCTGCCGGTGGTGAAGAACGACATCATGTTCTGCAGCTGGTGGGTCTGCGCCGCCATCTGCTCCGCGGTCGCCGCCAGCTCCTCGCTCGACGACGCGGTCTGCTGGGTGACCTTGCCGATCTGGGTCATCGCGATGTTGATCTGGTGCACGCCGGTCGACTGTTCGCCGCTGGCCGCCGAGATCTCCTGGACCAGGTCCGACGTCCTGGTGATACTCGGGATGATCTTGTCGAGGAGCGCGCCGGCGTGCTCGGCGGTCGTCATGCTGCCCGCCGCCAGCTCGCTGATCTCCTGTGCCGCGATCTGGCTGCGCTCGGCCAGCTTGCCGACCTCGGTCGCCACCACGGCGAAGCCCTTGCCGTGCTCGCCGGCCCTGGCCGCCTCGATGGTGGCGTTGAGGGCGAGCATGTTGGTCTGGAACGCGATGTCGTCGATGATGCCGATCCGGCTGGTGATCTGCTTCATCGCGTCGAGGGTCCGCTGCACCGCGCCGCCGCCGTCCTGCGCCTCGGTCGCCGCGGTCGTCGCGATGCTCTCGGTGGTGCGGGCGTTGTCGCTGTTCTGGGCGATCCCGGCGGTCATCTGCTCGATGCTCGCGGTCGTCTCCTCGACGCTGGCGGCCTGCTCGGTCGCGGCCTGCGACAGGCTCTGCGAGGCGCCGCTGATCTGGCTGGACGCGTGGCTGAGCTGGGTCGCGGAGTCCACGACGGTGCTCACCGTGTCGGCGAGCCGCTCCAGCGCGCTGTTGAGCGCCGTGCCCATCCGGCCGACCTCGTCCCGGCTCACCACGGTGACCCGCCGGTCCAGGTGACCGTCGGCCATGGCGGACAGCACGGCGACCGTCTCGTTGAGCGGCTTGGAGATCGCCCGGCTGATCATCAGCACGATCGTGAACGCCAGCACCAGCGCCACCACGATCAACCCGATCGAGAGGACCCGCGACGAGTCGTACGCCGACTTCGACTCCGACAGCGTCGCCTTCGCCGCCGTGTTCTCCAGCTCGACGAGATTGTCCAGCGCGGTGCCGATCGCGCCGGCGAGCGCCGCGCCCTGGCCCTTGGTCACCTTGTTGAAGCCGTCGTAGTCGCCGGCCTTCGCCAGTGGGATCAGCGTGCTGTTGAGCAGTTCCCGGTAGGACTTCCACGACGTGGCGAACGACTCCCGGTCATCGCCACCCGTCTGCCCGCCGGTCCCGTTGAACGTCTGCCAGCTCGTGTCGAGCCCCTCGACGGCGCCCCGCAGGGTCTGCTCGGCGGCGTCCTTCTCCGCGGGCGTCTGCGCGAGCGCGACGTCGCGCAACATGAACCGGACGTCGCGATAGTCGGAGCTCACCTCGTCGATGTTCTGCACGGTCCGCAGATTGTTGTTGTACAGCAGGTCGAGGCGCTCCTGCGCGTCGCCGAGCTGGACCAGCCCGAACACGCCGATCGCCAGCAGCAGCACCGACACCACGCCCGCCAGGCTGCCCAGTTTCCAGGCAACGGACAGGTCGCGGAACCCGGAGCGGCGCCGTTCGCCGGTTGCGTCTGCCATTCCCGGCCTCCTCTGGAGTTGGGTCTGCCCTCTGCTCATCGGCGTCACGCGGCGACGGTCTGAGCATTTCCGCCACGTTCGTCGCGTCCTCCGACCGGACGGGACCCGCGGGCCTGTTGACCGGTGTCGCCTCCGCTCGGTACATTCGCCGCCGCGAGCCGTGGTGGGAGCCGAGCGGTGTGGACGCGGCAGGTGTGCCGCGTGTCCGGCTCTTGCTCACCCTCACTCGGAGGCTCGATGTCTGTGTCAGCCCGTGTCGCCGCGGCCGTGCTGCTGCTTCCCGCCCTGTCCGCCGTTCCCGCGCCCGCCTCGGCGGCCGTGCCGGACGTCGGTTGCGACTATCGGTTCGCCGCCTGGAACGGCGGGTTCGTCGCGGACCTCACCATCACCAACCACGGCCCGGCCATCGACGGCTGGACGGCGCACTGGACGTTTCGCACCGCGACCGGCAACCTCGGCGCCTGGCAGGCGCGGATGGTGCAGCCGGACCCGTTCTCGGTGACGGCGACGAACATGTCCTTCAACGCGGTCATCGACACCGGCCGGTCCGTCCGGTTCGGCTGGACCGCCTCGGCCGCCGCGACGGAGGCCCCGTCCGACCTGACGGTCAACGGCATCCCCTGCTGAGGCCCGCCGCGGCTGAAGCCCCCGGTGGCGGCGGCGCCGTCCGGCCTGACGGGTCAGCGGCGTTCCCTGCTGACGGCTGCCGTGGTGGCGGTGGCCAGGTCGTCGAGGCCGGCGAGGGCGGTCGTCAGGCCACGGCGGTCGCCGGTGCGTTCGGCGAGGTCGCGGGCGGCCGTGAAGCGGTGTCCGGCGGCGCCGGGGCGGCCGGTGGCGAGGAGCACGGCGCCGAGGGTGTTGAGCGTCTCGACCTCCAGGCCGCACTCGCCCGTGGCGCGGGCGACGGTCAGGGCGCGGCGCAGATGGCTCAGGGCCTTCGGGTGGTCGCCGCTGCGGTGGTACGCCGCACCCAGCGTCCCGTGCGCGGTGCCCTCGCCGCCCCGGTCACCCGACGCCAGGCACCGGTCGAGGGCCTGCCGCAGGTGGGTCAGGGCGTCCTCGTGGCGGCCGGTGACGCTGTACACCGCGCCGAGGTTGCCCAGTGCGTAGCCTTCCAGGCGCCGGTCGCCGAGGTCGGCGAACCCCGCGGCCGCCTGCTCGAGGTGCTCGGCGGCCTCGGCGTGCCGGCCCGCCCGGTGCAGGGTGAAGCCGAGGTTGAGCAGCTGGGCCGCCGCGCCGTGCCGGTCGCCGAGTTCCTGGTACGCCGCGAGGGCCTCCCGCAGCCGCGCGACGGCTTCGTCGTGGTCGCCGAGCCGCTCGTGGACCAGTGCCAGCCGGGCCGTCGCCCGCGCCGCACCGGCGGCGTCGCCGGCTCGGCGGTGCCCGTGCAGCGACCGTCCGAAGTGGACCCGCGCCCGGTCGTGGTCGCCGAGGATCCAGTGGACGGCGCCGAGGTTGGTGTGGGCGCCGGCGTCGTCGTCCGCGGCGGCCGCGGTGTGCAGCGCGAGGGCGTCCCGGTGGTGACCGCCGACCTCCAGGTACCGCCACAGGAGCCGGGAGAGGCGCACGGCGTCACCGGTGCGGCCGGGCAGGCGGGCCAGTGCCACGAGCCCGGCCCGGTGCCGGTCGAGCCACCGCGCGGCCTCGTCCGGACCGTCCATGGCGGAGCCGGGTGGGGCCTCGAACGGACCGTCCAAGGTGGAGCCGGGTGGGGTCTCGAACGGGAAGAGGGTGCCGACCGCGGCCGCCGCGGCGGCCAGGAGCTGCGCGGTGAGCCGGTCCAGCGCGGCCCGCGCCTCGTCCTCGGGGAGCCGCGCGGCGAGGTCGGCACTGTAGGCGCGCAGCAGGTCGTGCATCTGGAAACCGCCCCCGGCCGGCTCCACGAGGTGCGCGCGGGCCAGCTCGTCGAGCGCGGGCGCGCCGCCGGTGAGCGCGGCCGTCGCGGCGGCGTCGAAGACCCGGCCGGGGTGCAGGCCGAGCAGCTGGAAGGCGCGCGCCGCGGCCGGGGTGAGGTGCCGCAGCGACCACGAGAACACCGACCGCAGCGCGGTGCGCGGGTCGTCGCCGGCGTCGAACGCCGCCAGGTCCGGCACCCCGCCGTCCGGCGGCGCGGGTCGCGGGACCGGCCGGGCCGCAGCGATCCGCAGCGCCAGCGGCAGACCGGCGCAGCGTGCGGCGAGCCCGTCCGGGGCGTCGAGGCGGCGCAGCAGGGCGACGGACTCGGCCCGGTCGAGGCGGCCGAGGTGGACCGGGTGGGCGCCGTCCCGGGCGACCAGGCCGCCGAGCGTGGACCGGCTGGTCACCACGACCGCGCAGGTCGCCGTGCCGGGCAGCAGCGGCCGGACCTGGTCGGCGCCGGAGGCGTTGTCCAGCAGCACGAGCAGCCGCCGGCCGGCGACCTCGGACCGGTAGCGGGCGGCCCGCTCGTCGGTCGCGGCGGGGATGCCGGACGCGGGGACGCCGAGGGCGTGCAGGAAGCCGGCGAGGGCGTCACCGGCGGCGGCGGGCTGCCCCGGGTCGTACCCGCGGAGGTCGACGAACAGCTGACCGTCGGGGAACCGCTCGGCGGCCCGGTGCGCCCAGTGCACCGCGAGCGCGGTCTTGCCCACCCCGGCGGTCCCGGCGATCAGCACGACCCGGCCCCCGGCGGCGGTGGAGAGCTCGGCGAGGTGCGCCGCCCGGCCGGTGAACGCGGGCACGTCCGCCGGCAGCTGCCTCGGCACCGGCCGCCGCGCGGCGGGTGCCGGCGCGGACGGGGGCGGCGCGCTCAGCCGGCGGCGCTCCTCGACCTGGTCGCGGGCGGTGGCCAGGGCGCCCTGCTCGGCCGGCGACGCGCCGAGCAGCCGCACCAGCGTGTCGAGGCGGTCGGTCGGCGGCAGGACCCGGCCCGACAGGTACCCGCCGATGATCCCGTGCGACCAGCCCGTCGCCGCCGCGAGGTCCCGGTAGGTGAGCTCGGCGCCGCCGCGCCGGCGGGCGTCGCGGCGGCGCAGTTCGCGCAGCAGCCGCGCCAGGTCGGCGGTCGCGCGCACGGCCGCGACCGCGTCCGGCGCGAAGGGAGCGGCACGGGCGTCGATGCGGGCAGCGTAGGCCGGTCGCGGCCGCGGTGCGCGGGGCGGAATGAGGCGACGACCCCGCGCACCAGGTCACGGCGCTACACCACGGTGCAGGGGATGCCGTTGAGCGTGAAACTCTCCGGCGGTGTGAACGGGGTGGCGCTGCCGGTGAAGCCCGCCGTCGCCTGGCTGCCGGGGCTGATCGTGCTGCCCCACACGGCGGGCGTGAGGGTGCCGGTGGCGCCGGAGCGGGTGACGGACCCGCCGAAGACGCTGCCGACGACCGCGGCCGGCGCGAGGGTGAAGCCGACACTCCAGCCGCTGACGGGCGCCGCGGTCGAGTTGGTGACGGTGACCGTGACGGTGAAGCCCGGGCTGTACAGGATGCGCTGCACCTGACAGGTCGGTGCGGCGGTGATGGCGAGCGTGGTGACGGTCGAGGGCGCCGACCGGGCGGACAGGTTGCCGCGGGCGTCGAACGCGACGACGGCGAACGTGTAGGCGGTGCCGGCCGACAGCCCGGTGACGCGCTGGAAGCGGCTGAACGCGTCGACGGTGCGGACGGTCGTCCAGCCGCCACCGGTCAGCTGCTGCAGGTGGTACCCGGTGACCTGGACGTTGTCGGTCGACTCGCCCCAGACCACGGACACGCCGGTGGTGGTGACCGTGCTGAACAGCGGCGCGGTGGGCGCCGACGGCGCGACCGTGTCGGGGCCGGCCAGGGTGGTGAACGTGATCGGCGCCGACGGCGGGCTCGCGGTGTACCCGGACGTCTCCGACGGCAGCGAGTACACCCGGAACGTGTACGCGGTGCCCGGTTGCAGGCCGGTCAGGGCGAGACCGTTGAAGAGGCCGCGGGCGTACTCCGTCCACGCGCCGCCGACCTTGCGCTCGACCACGTCCTGGACGGCGAAGAGGTCGTGCGACCAGGACAGGTCGGCGCTCGTGTCGGCCACGTGCAGCACCTGCGCCTGCGTGGGCGCCGCGAGGGCGGTGCCGGCGAGGGCGGGCGCGGGAACGAGCGCCGGAACGAGCGCCATGAGCCCGGCGGTGAGCAGGGCGAGGAACCGGGACAGTCTCATCGTGAGCCTTTCGATGCGGTGGGGTCACGCCGTGTCCATGCTCAGCGCCGCGCGGCACCGCCCGCCCGCGATCCTGGACGGCGTCGGACAGCGTTGGACAGCCGGCCGGCCGCTGCGGGAGCTCGCCCCGCCGTTCCTGCACGACATCGTCGCGAGCCCTTGACACGGGGGAGCACGCTGGCCGGGTCCCCGACGGATCCGCGGAGGATCGTATGGACCCGAACACCGTCGCCAGGTGGGTGTCGCCGCTCGCCGTGGCCGCCCTCGTCATCGCCGGCGCGCCCGCCGCGTCCGCGCATCCCGTGCTCGCGCCCGCCGTGTTCGACCCGGTCTCGGTCGGGTGGGGGTCGGTCCGGGACGCGACCGAGGAGCAGCTGCACGACAGCGTCGACGCCCGCGTCGCCCAGCACATGATCATGACCGACCTGGAGGCCGACGGCACCGCCGCCGGTCCACGGTTCGGGGCGGTGTACCAGCGCAACCTCGACGGGCGCCGGTGGATCGTCGATGTCACGCTCACCGAAGCGGAACTGGCGGCCGGGCCCGACAACGACTGGGAGCCGGGGCTGCGCCTCGCCGACGTCGAGAGCTACGTCCGCGACGGCGTGCGCACCTACGCCGCGCTGTGGGTCGAGGACCTCGAAGGCCTCACGGTCGACGCCAAGCACGACCTCACCTACGACCAGGCCGTCGCCTACTACGACGAGCAGCGGCGCACCCGGATTCCCGTGGACGTCGACGTGTACCCGTACGGCAGCGGCGTGCGGTACGCGCTGATCTGGCTCGACAACCCGTCGGGCCTGTCGTGGCGGCTGCACCTGGACCAGTCGTCCGCGCAGTTCGCGACGAGCTTCGACGGCAACTCCGGCGACGGCTACCGGCCGCTCATGCTCGACTCCGCGACCCGTGCCGACGCCGGGCAGCGATACGCCTCGATCTGGCTGTACAACGGCAACGGGCGCGGCTGGAAGGAGCGGCGCGACCTGACGGCGGCCGGATACGGCACCTGGTGGGACACCTACGCCCGCGACGGCTACCGGCTCATCACCTACGAACGCTACGAGACCGCGGCCGGCGTCCGGTACGCCGGCGTCTGGCGGCAGAACTGAGGCGCCTCCGGTGGCGGTGACGGCCGCCGGAAGGTAAGAGTGTGCGATGGACTGGACCGTCATCCCCACGCTGCTGCTCGCCATCTTCCTCGGTGCCGCCGTCGGCCTGGAGCGGGAGATCGGCGCCCAGCCCGCCGGACTGCGCACCCACATGCTCGTCGCCGCCGGCGCGGCCCTGTTCACCATCGCCGGCAAGGAGGCCGGCACCGACCCGACACGTATCGCGGCGCAGGTCGTGACCGGCATCGGGTTCCTCGGCGCCGGCGCCATCTTCAAGGAAGGCGTCAACATCAGCGGCCTGACGACCGCGGCGTCGCTGTGGGTCACCGCCGCGATCGGCCTGGCGACGGGGCTCGGGCTGCTCTGGGCGGCGGGCGCCGTCACCGTCCTGGCGCTCGGCGCGCTGTGGGTGTTCAAGGTGGCGGAGGCGAACTGGCTGCCCGACCGGCACCGAATCCAGGTGACGCTGACCCTGTCGCCGGACTTCCCACTCGACGTGGTGGAGCGGGAGGCGCTCGAGGCGCTGCCGAGCGCGCACGTGCTGCGCGTCGACTACGCCGGGCACGACCAGTCGCTCGTCCTGACCGCCCGCGGCGACAACAACACGTCCCTGCCGGCGATCGCGGAGTCGCTGCGCCTCCTCGACGGCGTGCAGGGCGTGGAGATCGCCCGCTGACCTGTCATCAACCGGCCGGTTGACGCCGCGGGCCGCCCGCCGGTCGATGTGCCGGCCACCCCGGGCCGCGACGCTGAGGGCATGTCGACGACCGTCACCGCCGGTCCGCTGCCGCCGGCGCAGCGGGTCATCGCCCCCGATCTCGGCCGGGGGCTGCTGCTGCTCGCGATCGCGCTGGCCAACGCGGCGCTGTACCGCCACGGCCCCGCCTACGGCATCCGGCTGCACCCGCTCGGCGGGACCGCGCTGGACCACGCCGTCGGGGCGGTGCTGGTGACGTTCGTGGACGGGCGGGCCTACCCGCTGTTCGCGGCGCTCTTCGCCTACGGCACGGTGCAGCTGTCCCGGCGGCACGCCGGCGGCGCGGCGAGGCTCGTGCGGCGCCGGGCCGGGTGGCTGCTGGTCCTCGGGTCCGTGCACGCCGTGGCCCTGTTCTCCGGCGACGTGCTGGGCACCTATGCCCTGCTGTCGCTGGTCCTGCTCGCCCTCGCCGGCGCCCGCGACCGCACGCTGCTGTGGCTGGGCGGGCTGTGGCTGCTGCCGACCGCCGTCATCACCGCGCTCGTGTACGGCATCCGCCCCGCCGAACCCGGCCGGCGGCAGTATCTCTGGTCGATGGCGATCGCCGACCCGCTCGAGGCGCTCGCCTGGCGGCCCCTGGAGTGGTTGATGACGCTCCCGGCGATGGCCGGCGTCGGCTCCGCTGCGCTGGCCGGCGTGTGGGCGGCACGGCGGCGGATCCTGGAGTCGCCCGCGGAGCACCGGCCGCTGCTGCGCCGGGTCGCGGCGACCGGGATCGGGCTCGCCACCGCCGGCGGCGTCCCGACGGCGCTGGCGGTCGCCGGCTGGTGGCGGCCGGGGGACGGCACGCTGCTGGTCGTCAGCGGCCTGCACGGGGTCACCGGTGTCGCCGGCGGGCTCGGGTACGCCGCGCTGATCGGCCTGCTCGCGGCCGGGACGCGGACTCCGCCGGCCGGTCTCGGGGTGTGGCGGGCGCGCGTGATCCGCGCGCTGGTCGCGACCGGCCGGCGGTCGCTCAGCATGTACCTGGCGCAGTCGGTGGTCTTCGCCGGGCTGTTCACCGCGTGGGCCGGCGGTCTCGGCGACGACCTCGGCGCTGCCGCGGTCGCCGGGATCGCCGTGCTCACGTGGGCCGCGACCGTCGCGGCGGCGGTGCTCCTGGAGCGGCGCGGGACGCGCGGCCCGGCCGAGGTGCTGCTGCGGCGCCTCACCTACCGGTGAACCTTCCGGCGGGCCCGCCGAGCGGGCAGGATGGACGGATGCCGGGCTTCCTGCGGCGGGACGTGCGTCCGTGGGACGTGTGGTGGGAGCTGCTGCCGTTCCCGCTGCTGGTGGTCTGCGCGGCCGCCGTCGCCCGGGACGGGGAGCAGCCGTGGCCGCAGCGCTGGCAGACCCTCGCCGTCGCCGGCGTCCTCGCGGTCTGGCACTGGTGGGTGATCTGCGCCCACCCGTCGTGGCCGGGCCGGTTGCCGCGGATGGCCGGGTACTTCGCCGTCGTGCTCGGGGTCACCTGGTGGCTGCTCGCCCGGGAGTGGATGTTCCTGCCGGTCGTCGTCGCCTGGTGCGGGATGGCGTTCGTGGCGCTGCCCGGCGCCTGGGCCTACGCCGGCGCCGCGGCGGCCGCGCTCCTGGCCACCGCCGCCAGCGACGGGCTCGGCCCGCCGGCCCGGTTCGCGATATGGGCGGCGTGGATGGCCGCGGCGAGCCTCTTCGGCGCGGCGTTGCGCTTCATGGAGGACCAGGTGGCGCGGCGGCACGCGACGGTCGAGGAGCTCCGGCTGGCCAACGCCCGGCTGGTCGACCTCGCCGGGGAGAACGCCGGCCTGCAGGCGCGGCTGCTCGCCGACGCCCGCACCGCCGGGGTCCGCGACGAGCGGCAGCGCCTCGCCCGCGAGATCCACGACACCCTCGCCCAGGGTCTCGTCGCGATCGTCACCCAGGTCGAGGCCGCCGAGGAGGAGCCGGACCCGTCGAAGGTGCGGCACCGCCTCGCCACGGTCCGTGAGCTGGCCCGCGACAGCCTCACCGAGGCGCGCCGCTCGGTGCGGGCGCTGCGCCCCGGCGCCCTCGACACGACCACCCTGCCGCGGGCGGTCACCGGCACCGCCGAACGGTGGTCGGACCTTGCCGGGGTGCCGGCGACGGTCACGGTGAGCGGCACCCCCGGCCGGCTGCACCCGGAGATCGAGGTGGCCGCGCTGCGCGTCGTGCAGGAGGGCCTCGCCAACGTCGCCCGGCACGCCGCCGCGACCCGGGCCGGCGTGACGCTGACCTATCTCGACGACGAGCTGCTCGTCGACGTCCGCGACGACGGCACCGGCTTCGACCCCGCCGCGACGGGCGGTGGGTTCGGCCTCGCCGGCATGCGGGAGCGGGTCACCGCCCTCGCCGGCAGGCTGCACGTGGAAAGCGCACCGGGCACCGGGACCGCGTTGAGCGCGGCGTTTCCCGCGGTACTGGTGGAGCCGTCATGACCGGCCCGGACCGGAGCGCAGCGGAGGTGGCGGCGTGACCGGGCCGGAGCGCAGCGGAGGGCTGGGCATCATGAGTGCAGTGGTTGGGTCGGGCCGACGCCGGAGCGCAGCGGAGGTGGCGGCATGACCGGGCCGGAGCGCAGCGGAGGGCTGGGCATCATGAGTGCAGTGGTTGGGTCGGGCCGACGCCGGAGCGCAGCGGAGGTGGCGGCGTGACCGGGATCCGGCTGCTGATCGTCGACGACCATCCGGTCGTCCGGGACGGGCTGCGGGGCGTCCTCGGCGCGCAGCCCGACTTCGTCGTCGTGGGCGAGGCGGCCGACGGCGAGGAGGCGCTGACCGTGGCCGGGCACGTCGCCCCCGACGTGGTGCTCATGGACCTGCGGATGCCCCGCCTCGGTGGTGCCGAGACGATCCGCCGGCTCCGCGAACGGCTGCCGGCGGTCCGGGTGCTCGTGCTCACCACGTTCGACACCGACCAGGACGTGCTGCCCGCGATCGAGGCCGGCGCCACCGGGTACCTACTGAAGGACGTGCCGCGGGAGGAGCTGTTCCGGGCGGTCCGCGCCGCCGCGCGCGGTGAGACGGTGCTCGCCCCGTCGGTCGCCGGGCGGCTCCTGGACCGGGTCCGCGGGCCCCGGCAGGCGGCGCTCAGCGCCCGGGAGGTGGAGGTGCTGACCCTGGTCGCGCAGGGCTGCGGCAACCGGGAGGCGGCGGCCAGGCTGTTCGTCAGCGAGGCGACGGTGAAGACGCACCTGCTGCACATCTACGGCAAGCTCGGCGTCAGCGACCGTGCCGCCGCGGTCGCGGCCGCCTATGAGCGGGGCGTGCTCGGCCGGTGACCCGGGTCGCCGACCGGCACGGCGGTGACGCCGTGCCGGTCGGGCGCGAGACTCAGCTCGACGAGGCGGAGGGCGACGGCGCGGCCGACGCGCTCGTCGTCGCGGCCGGGACGTACGGCACCGCGCTGCCCTTGACGTACTGGTCCCAGCTGGTCGACCAGTCGGTCCAGCCGTTGCCCCACTTCACCTGCTCCTCGGTGCCCTTGATGATGACCGGGTCACCGATGCGGGTCTGCTTCCACAGCCACTCCGCGTGCGCGGCGGAGATGTTCGTGCAGCCGTGCGACACGTTGCGCTTGCCCTGGTCGCCCTCCGACCACGGTGCCGAGTGGATGTATTCGCCGTCCCAGGTGAGGCGCTGCGGCCAGTACACCTTGGTCCGGTACCCGGCGGCGGAGTCCGCCGGGACGCCGTAGGTGGAGGAGTCGAACCACTCCCACTCGTTCTTGATCATGACGATGAAGTTGCCGCTGGCCGACGGGTTCTTCGGCCGGCCCAGGCTGACCGGGATCGTGCGCAGCAGCTGGCCGTCCTGGGTGACGGTCATCTGCTTGGTGGCGTTGTCGACCTCCATGACGAACTTCGGCCCGACGGTCGCGGTGAAGGAGACGTCGCGCTCGCCCCACCACTTGCCGTCCAGGTTCGTGCCGCCGGTGCGGGCGTTGACCTGGATCTTCGTGTTCGGCTGCCAGTACTCCTTCGGGCGGAAGTGCAGCTCCTTGCCGGTGAACCAGTTGAACGCGCCCTCCTGCGGCGGGTCGCTGGTCACCTGGATGCGCTGCTGGACCGCGGCCCGGTTCTCCTTCGAGACGTCGACGCCGAAGGTGATGATGACCGGCATCCCGACGCCGACGATCTGCTTGTCGTTGATGATGCTGGTGACCTTCCCCAGCTTGCCGGGCTTCGCCATCGTGGTGAAGGACGTGGTCGCCGTGGTCGGCTTGCCGTCGGTCGAGGTCGCGGTGACCGTCGCCGTGTACTTCGTGGAGTACTTCAGCTGCCCGGCGGGCTGCCAGCCCTTCCCGTCGCCACCGGCCGCGCCGGCGACCTCGGCGCCGCTGGGGTCGGTGAGCTTGACGGTGACGTTCGCCGCGTTCTTCGCCGTGTAGGCGACGTCGACGGCCGTCGGCACGTTGGCGGCGCCGTCGGCCGGGCCGCTGATCGCGAGCTCGACCGGCAGCGCGGGCGCGGCCTGGCTCGCCGAGGACTGCGGCTGCGACGCGTTCGCGCCGGACTTCGGCTTGCCGGTGCAGGCCGTCAGCACCAGGGCGGACGCGGCGACCAGGGCGACGGCCGCCCGCACGCGGCGGCGGCGCGGGGTGCGCGGGGGTGGTGTGTCTGTCATCGAGGTCTTCGCCATCCGGGTATGTCGGTCGCCGGTGCCCCCCGGCGAACTGATCGGTCAGTGCTACTGACGTTGTGGAGCACGTCGCGCGTTTACGGCGGTGGCCGTCTGATCACCCCATACCGCCCCGTCGTTCCCGTGAGGCTACCCTGACCGGTCCAGTTCGCAGACCCCGGACACGGCGCCTGAGATGCGCTGCAATGCAGTGTTTTCAGCGGTTTTCGGTGGACTGGCGCTCCGTCGGCGCTTGGATATGCTGGCGGCGATGCTGACTGCTCCGACCCGGCATATGCCCAGGGTTCTGCTGCTGCTGGTCTCCCTGCTCCTGGGGGTGGCCGCGTTCCCCGACCCCGCGGCCGCCGAGCCGGGCGAGGACGGGGGCCAGAATCTCACCGTCCGTCAGGCACTGGACAAGGCAAACGCCGAATACAACGACGCCAAGGGCCGCCTCGACAAGTCGACCGCGGACCAGGCGGCGATCGAGGCCGAGCTCGGCACCACCCAGACCCGGCTGACCGAGCTGGAGGCCTCGGCGGGGACGGTCGCCTCCGCCGCGTACCGTGGCCGCCGGGTCAGCCTGTTCAACGTGGTGGTCGGCAGTGAGAACCCCAATGAGCTGCTGCACGACATGTCGACGATCGAATACATGGTCTCCCGCGACGACAAGTCCCTGCGCGAGCTGGCCGAGACGCGCAGGAAGCTGGAGCAGCAGAAGGCGGACATCGCCGCGGCGGTCGCCAACCAGCAGGCCCAGCTGAAGATCATGGAGACCAACAAGAAGGCCGCCGAGGACGCGCTGCGCAAGGCGGGCGGCGGCGGGTCCACCACGGGCGCGCCGAGCGGCGGCAAGGTCACCACCAACCCGGTCGGCCGCAACAGCGACGGGTCCTACGCCAAGCAGGGCTGCTCCGAGGACGACCCGACCACCTCCGGGTGCATCAGCCCGCGGATGCTCAACGCCTATAACGAGGCGCGCCGGGCCGGTTACACCCACTACACGTCCTGTTACCGCAGCGGCGGCGGCGGCGATCACCCGGCGGGCAAGGCCTGCGACTTCTCCGCCAACGCGAAGACCTTCGTCAACGCCCGGGCCACCGGCGCCGACCAGCAGTACGGTGACGCGCTCGCCGCCTGGTGCGTGGCCAACGCGAAGAACCTGGGCGTGAAGTACGTCATCTGGTACAAGCGGATCTGGCAGCCCAGCAGCGGCTGGAAGTCCTACGGCGGTGACGGCACCCCCGCCGGCGACCACTACAACCACGTCCACCTGTCGATGCAGTAGCCCGCCGCCGGCAGGCGGGCCGTCCGAGCCGTCCGTGCCCGGGCGGTCACCGACCGCGCGGTCGCCGCCTCCGGCCGGGGCGGATCGCAACCGGTTTGCTCCCGGTGGTACCGGTCAGGTGGAGCCGCAGCACGCCGATGGCACGATCGGCGCTTCGGCTGGCGGAGCCGCCCGACGGTGGGACAGGAGACCCATGGCGCTGCGACCATCCCGAGTGCTCCGCCGCGGTGCTGTGGTCGGACTCGCGACCGTCCTGCTCGGGCTCACCGGTGTCAGCGTCGTCGGCACGTCCCGGACCCGGGCGTCCGCGGACGCCGCCGTCGCCGCGACCGGGCTCGCCGCCGCCTACGACCTGGCCGACGACGCCGTGGCACTGGAGCAGATCGCGGAGCAGCAGTACCGGCTGGAGCCCGGCGTCGGGCCGCGCGAGCTGCACCGCGGCGCGTCCGGCGCGCTCGACGTGGCGCTGCACGACGTCGAGCTGCGCGGCGCCGCCACCGACCGGGCGCTCGCCGCCAAGGTGCGGACCCTGCACGAGACCTACCTGACCTCGATGGAGCGGCTGTTCGCCGCCGTCGACGCCGGCGACACGGCGGGCGCGGCGGCCATCGACACCGCCGAGGTCGACCCGGTCGCGGAGGAGATCGGCAACCTCGTGCACACCGCCGCGACGGCCACCGCGGCGGACGCCGCCCGGTCCATGCGCGACCTGCACCGCGTCGAGGGCATCGTCTTCACCGCCACGACCGCGACGTTCGGCGTCGGGCTCGCGCTGCTCATCGCGTTCGCGTTCATGGCCGCCGGCTACCAGCGCCGCCTCCTGCGCCACGCGGCCGAGCACGAGTACCACGTATCCCACGACGCGCTGACCGGCCTGCCCAACCGGACCCTGTTCACCGAGTCGACGACCGGCGCGCTGCGCGAGGCCGGCCCTGGCGGCGCCGGGGCCGCCGCCGTGCTGCTGCTCGACCTGGACCGGTTCAAGGAGGTCAACGACACGCTCGGCCACCAGCACGGCGACGAGCTGCTGCGGCAGGTCGCGGAGCGCACGACCGGCGCGCTGCGGGCCGGGGACGTCGTCGCGCGGCTGTCCGGCGACGAGTTCGCGGTGCTGCTGCCCGGGGCGTCGGCCGCCGACGCCGTGGGGCTCGCCGCCAGGTTGCAGGGCGAGCTGCACCGCAGCTTCGCGCTCCACGACGTCGCCGTCGACGTGGAGGTGAGCATCGGCATCGCGGTGGCGCCGGAGCACGCCACGGACACCGAGGCGCTGCTGCGCTGCGCCGACATCGCGATGTACGCGGCGAAGGACAGCAAGACCGGCGCGACCCTGTTCCGCCCGACGATGCACATCGAGGACGGTAACCGGCTGCTGCTGCTCGGCGACCTGCGGCGCGCCCTGGACGTCACCGACCAGCTGTGCCTGCACTACCAGCCGAAGGTCCGCCTCGGCGACGGCCGGCCGTCCGGCGCGGAGGCCCTCGTGCGCTGGACCCACCCGGCGCGCGGGCCGATCCCACCCGCGGAGTTCATCCCCGTCGCGGAGACCACCGGGCTCATCACCCGGCTCACCCTGTACGTGCTGCGGATGGCGGTCGCGCAGGCCCGTTCGTGGCTCGACGACGGCCTCGTGGTGCCGGTCGCGGTCAACCTGTCACCGCGCTGCCTGCTGGACCCGGACCTGGTCGGGCACGTGACGCGGCTGCTGGAGGAGCACGGGCTGCCCGCCGACCTGCTGCGCCTGGAGGTGACCGAGACCGCCGTCATGGCCAACCCGGCCCTGGCCACCGAGACGCTGGTCGCGCTGCACCGCATCGGGGTGCGGCTGTCGATCGACGACTACGGCACCGGCTACTCGTCGATGGCGTACCTGAAGAGCCTGCCCGTCGACGAGCTCAAGGTCGACCGGACGTTCGTCATGCACATGGACGCCGACCCCGACGACGCGGTCCTGGTCCGCGGCGCGATCGAGCTCGGCCACAACCTGGGCATGTCGGTCGTCGCCGAGGGCGTCGAGAGCGCCGCGCACGTCGCCGCGCTGCAGACGCTCGGCTGCGACGCGGCGCAGGGCTACCACTACGCCCGCCCGATGCCCCCGGCCGAGCTGACCACGTGGCTGCGGACCAGCGCCGCCGAGGCGGCGCTGGCCGGCTGAGCCGTCAGACGTTGGGCTGGGTGCGCTGGATCTTGCGGTGCTTCAGGCGCAGCTTGAACGGCATCGTCGCGCTCTCGACCTTCGTGGCCGTGGTCATCTTCGACACGCCGTCGGTGCGCTCCTCGAAGCGGATCGGCACCTCGATGATCGTCTGCCCGAGCTTCGTGGCGAGGAAGTGCATCTCGACCTGGAAGCTGTAGCCGTTGGACTGGACGCGGTCCAGGCCGATCGTCCGCAGCGCGTCCGCCCGCCAGATCTTGAACCCGGCCGTCAGGTCGCGGATGCGCACCTGCAGCAGCGTGTGCACGTACAGGTTGGCCCATCCGCTGAGCGCCCGCCGGTACAGCGGCCACTTCTCGTCGAGCTGCCCGCCGGGCACGTACCGTGACCCGATGACCACGCCGGCCTGGGTGGACAGCAGCGCGCCGAGCATGCCGGGCAGCGCCTCCGGCGGGTGCGACAGGTCGGCGTCCATCTGCGCCACATACCGGGCGCCGTCCTCGAGGGCCTTGCCGATGCCGTCGACATACGCCCGGCCGAGGCCCTCCTTGCCGGGGCGGTGCACGACCCGGATCCGCCCGGGGTGCTCGGCGGCGAGCTTCTCCGCCACCTCGCCGGTGCCGTCGGGGGAGTTGTCGTCGGCGATGAGGATGCTCAGCCCGGGCAGTGGCAGGGCGAGCAGCCGGGCGACCAGCCGAGGCAGGTTGCCCGCCTCGTTGTAGGTCGGGACGACCACGGTCAGGGGCTCGTCACACCACGGCGACGGCAGCCGCACTGGTTCGATCATTCCCGGCCTTCCTCGATTCTGACGACGTTGCGCAGACCTTGTCAGACAAGAGGGTATCCACGTATGTCCGACCACCTGAGCACCGGCCCCGCCCTGATGGTCTATGGGCTGGCGGCGAGGAACAGGAACGCGGCGCAGATCGACAGGTGGACGGCGGCCTGGAGCAGGGTGGCGCGGCCGGGCATGACGGTGAGCACGCCGACACCGGCGGTGAGGGCGAGCAGCACGATCTGGGTCGCGCCGAGGCCGAGGTTCAGCGGTCCGGAGAGCCAGATCGAGGCGACGGCGATCGCCGGGATGGTCAGGCCGATGCTCGCGATAGCGGAGCCCAGCGCCAGGTTGAGGCTGATCTGGACCCGGTCGCGACGGGCGTTGCGCAGCGCGGCGAGGGTCTCCGGCAGCAGGATCAGCACGGCGATGACGACCCCGACGAACGAGTGCGGGAGCCCGAACCGGACGACGCCGGCCTCGATCGTGCCGGACTCGACCTTGGCCAGCCCCACCACGGCGACGAGGGCGACGAGCAGCAGCGCCAGGCTGACGAGCGCGTCGCGCATGGACGGGAACTCCGCGTGCTCGTCGGGGTCGCCGCCCTCGACCGGCAGGAAGTACTCGCGGTGCCGGACGTTCTGGACGATCACGAACAGCGCGTACAGGGTCAGCGACGCGACGGCGGCGAACGCCAGCTGCGGCCCGGTGAACCGCGGCGACGGCGCGCTGATGGTGAACGTCGGCAGCACCATGCTCAGCGTGGCGAGGGTGATGACGGCGGAGAGCGCGGCGCCGGTACCTTCGGCGTTGAACACCGCGACGTGGCTGCGCAGCGCCGTGACCAGCAGCGACAGCCCCACGATGCCGTTGCATGTGATCATCACGGCGGCGAAGACGGTGTCGCGGGCGAGGGTCGCCGTCCCCGGCCCGCCGGACACCATCAGGGCGATGATCAGGCCGACCTCGATGACGGTGACGGACACGGCCAGGATGAGCGACCCGAACGGCTCCCCGACCCGGTGCGCGACCACCTCCGCGTGGTGCACGGCCGCCAGCACCGACCCCGCCAGCAGCGCCACGACGACGACCTCGACGGGGATCGGCAGGTGCCGGCCCCACACCGCGATCAGGACCGCCAGGGCGATCAGCGGCAGGACGACGGCGGTCCGGTTCAGCGAAGTGCGCACGCGGGCATCTGACCGCCGTTGCACGCACGAAACATTCCCGCAGTTGATTCCAGCGCAGTAGATGGGATCATCGCGCGTCGGGGGGTACGTACGTGAACGTCAGGGAGGCAACACATGGACACGACCCGCGCGGAGCCGCGTAACGGCTTCGACCGGTTCTTCGACATCAGTGCGCGCGGCTCAACGTTGAGCCGGGAGATCCGTGGCGGGCTCGCCACGTTCTTCACGATGGCCTACATCGTGGTGCTCAACCCCCTCATTCTCGGCAGTGGCGTCGACAGCACCGGCGGCAAGCTGGCCATCGCGGCGGTCGCCTCGGCCACCGCGCTCGTCGCGGGCGTGATGACGATCCTCATGGGCGTCGTCGCCCGGTTCCCGCTCGCCCTCGCCGCCGGCCTCGGCGTCAACGCGCTCGTCGCGTTCGAGATCGCGCCCCACATGACCTGGGCGGACGCGATGGGCCTCGTCGTGATCGAGGGCGTGCTCATCGCCGTCCTGGTGCTGACCGGCCTGCGGGAGGCGGTGTTCCGCGCCGTACCGACGCAGCTGAAGACCGCCATCGGGGTCGGCATCGGCCTGTTCCTGGCCCTCATCGGCTTCGTCGACGCGGGCTTCGTGCGGCGCGTGCCGGACGTGGCCGGCACCACGGTCCCGGTCGGGCTCGGCATCGGCGGCAAGCTCATCAGCTGGCCGGCCCTCGCGTTCGGCGTCGGCCTGCTGCTCACCGTCGTGCTGGTGGTGCGCAAGGTCCGCGGCGCGATCCTCATCGGCATCCTCGTCTCCACGGTGCTCGCGATCATCATCGAGGCGATCGCCAAGGCCGGTCCCTCGTTCGTGGACGGCAAGCCCAACCCGAAGGGCTGGAGCCTCAACGTCCCCGTCCTCCCCGACAAGATCATCGACAAGCCCGACCTGTCGCTGCTCGGCCACTTCAACGTGCTGCACTCGTGGCAGACCGCCGGCGTGCTCATCGTGATCATGTTCGTGTTCACCCTGCTCATCACCGACTTCTTCGACACGATGGGCACGATGGTCGCCGTCGCCCAGGAGGGTGACCTGCTCGACGAGCAGGGCATGCCGCCCCGCACCCGGGAGATCCTCCTCGTCGACTCCGTCGCCGCGGCCGCCGGCGGCGCCGCCAGCACCTCCAGCAACACCAGCTACATCGAGAGCGCCTCCGGCGTCGCCGAGGGCGCGCGCACCGGCGTGGCCAGCCTGGTGACCGGCGCGCTGTTCCTCGTCGCGATGTTCTTCGCGCCGCTGGTGACCGTCGTGCCGTTCGAGGCGGCGTCCGTCGCCCTGGTCGTCGTCGGCTTCCTGATGATGACCGTCGTGCGGACCATCGACTGGTCCGACTACGAGATCGCCCTCCCGGCGTTCCTCACGATCGTCCTCATGCCCTTCACCTACTCCATCTCCAACGGCATCGGCGCCGGCGTCATCTCCTACGTCGTGATCAAGGTCGCCGCCGGCAAGGCCCGCGAGGTGCACCCGCTCCTCTACGGCGTGGCGGTCCTGTTCATCGTCTACTTCCTGCGGGGCCCGCTGGAACTGCTGTTCTGATCCGGGCGCAGGAGCGCGACGGTCACCGCACTAGCCTGGTGCGGTGACCGTCTTCGTCGTCGACCTGAGGCTGCTGTCACGGGTGACCTACCAGGGGCGGGAGATCGTCGGGCCGCGCCAGTGCGGCCTGCTCGCACTGCTCGCCGGCGACCCGCGCACCGGGTGCGGCACCGCCCGGCTCGTCGACGGCCTGTGGCCCGACGGGCAGCCGGAGCATCCGGCGAAGGCGCTGCAGGTCGTCGTGTCCCGGGTCCGGGCACAGGCCGGCGCCGACATCGTCGCCCGCACCGCGGGCGGCTACCGGCTGACCGTACCGCCGCCGCGGCTGGACACGTCGGCGGTGCTGCTGCACGCCGACGCCGCCGCCGACCTCGCGAGGGCCGGCGACCATGCCGGGGCGCTCGCCCGCGCCGATGAGGGCCTCGCGCTGTGGGCCGCGGCCGAGCCGGCCGACCCGGACCTCACCGACCCGCTCTCCGTGCTGCGCAACCAGCGTGCGGCGACCCGGCACGCGCTGCGGACCGCCCGCGCGCTCGCCCTGTCCCGCCTCGGCCGCCACGCCGAGGCCGCCGGGCCGCTCGCCGAGGCGTTCCGGCTGAGTCCCCACGACGAGACGGTCCTGCTGGAGCTGCTGCGGTCCGAGGACGCCACGGTGGGACCGTCGGCGGCGCTGGCCCGCTACGAGACCTACCGCGCGGCGCTGCGCGACGAGCTCGGCACCGACCCCGGCCACCCGCTGCAGGAGGCGCACCGGCGGCTGCTGCGCGCCGGCGCGCCCGCCGTGCGGCGCGGCATCCCGCACGACCCCAACCAGCTGCTCGGCCGTGACGAGGACATCGCGGCCGTCACCGCGCTGCTGGCCACGTCACGGGTCACGTCCGTCGTCGGCACCGGCGGGCTCGGCAAGACCAGGCTCGCCTACGCGGTCAGCCGCCAGGCACCCCAGCCGGTGGTGCAGGTCGTCGCGCTCGCCGGCGTCGCCGCCGACGCGGACGTCGCCCCCGCGGTCGCGTCCGCGCTCGGCATCGGTGTCCCCGCCGGCGGCTCCGGCGCGGTCACCGCCGTCGCCGGCGCGCTCGACGCCGGGCCCGCACTGCTCGTGCTGGACAACTGCGAGCACGTGGTGCGTGGCGCCGCCGACCTCGTCCGGGAGCTGATCGCGGCGACCGGCGACCTCCGGGTGCTGACCACCAGCCGGGCGCCGCTCGGCCTGTCGTCGGAGACGGTGTACCCGCTGCCGGAGCTCGACCTCGACACCACCGTCGCGCTGTTCCGGCAGCGGGCGCGGGCTGCCCGGCCGGGCGCCGACCTGCCCGCCGACGCCGTCCGGGAGCTGTGCACGCAGCTGGACGGCCTGCCCCTCGCCGTCGAGCTCGCCGCCGCCCGGGTCCGGGTCATGTCGGTGCCCGAGATCGCCCGCCACCTCGACGACCGGTTCGCGCTGCTGCGCGGCGGGGCCAGGGACGCGCCGCCGCGGCACCACACGCTGCACGCCGTCATCGACTGGAGCTGGACCCTGCTGGAGCCGGCCGGCCGTTCGGCGATGCGCGCCCTGTCGATCTTCCCCGGCGGGTTCACCGCGGCCGCCGCCCGCCATGTCCTCGGCGGCGACGTCCTCGCCGTGCTCGCCCAGCTCGCCGACCAGTCGCTGCTCAAGGTCACCGACACCGCGACCGGCACCCGCTTCCGGATGCTGGAGACCGTCCGCGAGTTCAGCACCGCGCACCGGGAGGCGGCCGGCGAGACCGCGCACGCCGTCGACGGCCTGCTCGCCTGGGCCGTGGAGTTCGGCGTCGCCGAGGTCGGCCAGGTCTTCGGCGCCGACCTCGTCCCCGCGGTCGAGCGGGTCCGCGCCGAGCAGGACAACCTGGTGCTCGCCCTGCGCCACGCCCTGGACCGGGAGGACGCCGCCGCGGCGGTGGCGGCCGCGGCGGTACTGGGCGGGCTCTGGACCGTCGAGGGCAACTTCGTGCGGATGACGGCACTGGCCAAGGACATCGCCCGGATCGTGTCGCACGCCCGCCCGGCACCCGCGCTGGTCGAGGCGGTCCGCACCGCGGCGCTGCTCGGCGCGATGAACGACTTCCTCATGCGCGAGCCGCTCCCCGGCCGCTTCCTGGTCGCCCTGCGCCGCCTGCCGCCCGGCACCTCCGACACCATGATCGGCGCCGCGGACCTCGTGCTGCGGGCCATGACCGCCGGCGGCCTGCCCGCGCTGTGCGACAGCGCCGAGCCCCTCGTCGCCGGCCTGGCCAACGGCGCCGCCAGCTACGTGAGCGAATACGACCAGGACATCGACGGCGCCCTGCTGGCCGCGCACCGGATGCTCGCCGCGTTCGGCGACGGCCAGCTGACGCCCATGCTGCGGGCCGTCGCCCACTCCCGCATCGGCGAGCTGCTGCTGCAGGTCGGCCGCGGCGAGGAGGCGGGCGTGCACCTCTCGGAGACCCTCGCCGTGCTCGACGAGCTCCGCCAGCCCGACGCCGCGTCGAGCGCCGCCCGGGTCCGGGGCGCGATCGCCCTCGCCAACCTGCAACGCGGCGCGGTGGACGAGGCGGAGCAGTGGCTCGAGCAGACCGGCAAGGGCGAGTCCGACGTGCTGATGTTCGGCTCCGGCGTCCGGGCGGAGATCCTCCTCGCCCGCGGCGACGTCGACGCGGGCCTGCGACTGTGGCGCCGGGTCGTCACCCACCTCCGGGAGACGGCCGGCACGCCCGGCGGCCGGGAGCTGCCCGGCTCGGCCTCGTGGGCGCTGGAGGTGCAGGCCACCGCGGTGGTCGCGCACGCGCAGCACGACCGTCTCGACCTCGTCCGGGACCTCGCCGCCGGCCTGCCGGACCTGCTGGAGCGGCTGCTGACCGACCCCGGCGCGGGCGCCGCCGTCGGTGACCCGGTCCGCGGTGCGCTCCTGCTCGCCATCGCCGTCGTCGACCTGTCACACGGCGGCCGCACCGGCGACGACCGCCTGACCGCCTCGGCGGTCAGGATGATCGCCCTGTCGGAGACGTTCCTGTTCACCCGCGGCTTCCAGCCCACGATGTCCGCCGGCCGCGCCCGCGACCTGGCCGAACGCGCCGACGCCGCCGCTTACCAGGCGGCGGCGTCGGCTTACACGGGCCTGGACCGCGACGCGCTGCGCGCCGCGGCCATCGAGGCGCTCGCCACGCGACGGGCCCGCACGGCCTGAGCGTCAGCGGCGCGGGGCGCGGTTGAAGACGGTGCGGGCCCACAGGTAGCCGGCGAAGGCGAGGCCCAGGCACCAGGCGACCGCGATGAAACCGCTGTTGCCGACCGGCGTGTCCATCATCAGCGCCCGCAGCGTGTCGATGATCGGGGTGAAGGGCTCGTTGGCGGCGAACCAGCGCACCGCGCCCGACATCGTCTCCGGGGTGACGAAGGCGCTGCTGACGAACGGCAGGACCTGCACGATGAGCAGGAAGCCGGTCGTGCCCTCCGGGGTGGGGGAGGCGAGGCCGATCGCGACGGCCAGCCAGGTCAGCGCGAGCGCCAGCAGCAGCACGAGACCGGCCGCGCCGAGCCAGCGCAGCGGGTCCCCGGTGGGGCGGAAGCCCATCAGCAGCGCCACCCCGACGACGAGGGTGACGCTCACGATCGTGCGGATCGTCGCGGCGAGGACGTGGCCGGTGAGCACGGACTGGCGGGCGATCGCCATGGTGCGGAAGCGGTCGATGATGCCCTCGGTCATGTCCTTGTTGACCGACAGCGCGGTGGTCGAAGCGCCGTAGCCGACGCAGACCAGCAGGATGCCGGGGACGACGTAGTCGATGTAGGAGGCGCCGGAGACACCGGAGATGCCGGCGCCGATCGCGCCGCCGAACACCCCGACGAACAGCAGCAGCATCAGCACCGGGATGGCGAGGGAGGTGACCATCGAGGCCGGGTACCGCAGCGTGTGCTTCAGGTTGCGGCGCAGCATCGTGGTGGAGTCGCTGACGGCGTGGCTCATCGGGCGTCTTCCTTCTCGGCGGTGACGGTCAGGGCGAAGAACACGTCGTCGAGGTCCGGCGTGTGCACGGACAGGTCGGCGACCTCGGCGCCGCAGGCGTCGAGCCGGTCCAGCAGGGCCCGCAGCGACGCCGCCCCGCCGTCGCCGGGGACCCGCAGGGTCAAGGTCTCGTCGTCGCGGGTGGCGCCGTCGAAGGCCCGGGCGGCCGCGTCGAGCCCGGCGGCGTCGGCGAAGCGCAGCTGGACGTGCCCGCCGGGGATCTGCCGCTTCAGCTCGTCCGCGGTGCCGGTCGCGACGATCCTGCCGCGGTCGAGCACGGCGATCGTGTCGGCGAGCTCGTCGGCCTCGTCGAGGTACTGCGTCGTCAGGAACACGGTGACGCCGTCGGCGACGAGCCGCCGGATGATCTGCCACATGGTGCGGCGGCTGCGCGGGTCGAGGCCCGTGGTCGGCTCGTCGAGGAAGATGACGCTCGGGTCGCCGACGAGCGTCATCGCCAGGTCGAGCCGGCGCCGCATGCCGCCGGAGTAGGTCGAGGCCGCCTTCTTCGCCGCGTCGACGAGGTCGAAGCGGGCCAGCAGGTCCGCGACCCGGCGGCGGCCCTCGGCCCGGCCGAGGTGGTGCAGGTCTGCCATCAGCTGGAGGTTCTCCTCGCCGCTGAGCAGGCCGTCGACCGCCGAGAACTGGCCCGTGACGCCGATCGTCGCGCGTACCTCGGCGGCCGCGCGACCGACGTCGTGGCCCGCGACGGACGCCTGGCCGCCGTCCGCCCCGATGAGCGTCGACAGGATGCGCACCGTCGTCGTCTTGCCGGAGCCGTTGGGTCCCAGCAGCGAGAACACCGTCCCGCGGGGAACCTCCAGATCGATGCCGTCGAGCACGACGTGGTCGCCGAACGACTTGCGCAACCCGGTCGCCACGATCGCCGACGGGGACGAGGTGGTAGCCACGTCCCTCCCTTCCAACCGCCGCTGTGACGCTGGTGCGCCACGACTGCGACGATCGTGCGGGAGGCCGCCTTCAGCGCGGTTTCACCGCCTTTCAGACCGCTTTCGCCTGCTTCATTTGCGCGGCGCGGTGCCCGCCACCACCTTGGTCGCGAGGTTGGCGCCGTTGGTCTGGGTGCCGGCGACGCTGACCTGCATCCCGGTCCTGACCGCGGTGAGCCCGCCGGCCGAGCCGTTGACGGTGACCGCGGTGCCCGCGGCCACGGTGAACCTGACGGTCTTCGGGCGGCTGTCCCGGAACATGTACGCGCGGGTCACGACGAGCGTCGAGTCGGTGGTGCGGACGGCGGCGACGGTGCCGACCACGGACACCGCGACGCCCGGCGCCGGCGTGGCGGCCGCCCACGCGTCGCCCGGGGTTGTGAGCTGACTTCCGGCGACCACGGTGGCGATCAGGCCCGCGGTGCGCAGATGACGTCGTGACACAGTGCCTCCAGGCGGTCGAACTGGAACCCGTAGCGTCCCGGACCCGGGTTGCGTCCCGGGTGCGGGACGGGTCCCGCCAGGTCACCGTCCTGGAAAGGAGGCCGCGGGGACGGTCAGGGACCGCCCAGATAGGACGAGAGCCGCCCGAGGTTGTCGTCCCAGTCGGCGGCCAGGGCCGCCAGGTAGCCCTGGGCCAGCTTGATCGGCTCGGAGCGGTGCCGGAAGAGCACCCGCCGGCCGCTGCCCGCGTCGCTGGTGACCAGGCCGGCCTCGGCGAGCAGGGCGAGGTGCTTCGCGACGCCCTGCCGGGTGATCGACAGCCGGCCGGCCAGGTCGGTCGCGGTGCTCGGGCCCCGCTCGGCCAGGCACGCGAGGATCGCCCGGCGGTTGGGGTCGGCGAGGGCCGTGAAGACGGCGACCGCCGCCTCCTGCGGGTCAGACGGCATCGCGGTCCGTCACATCGGGCATGGTCGCTCCTGCGGTGGCTGCGTGGCGATCCACCGTACCCGGGCCGCGCCCCGCGGTCACGACGGCCAGAACGTGACCGCCAGCGTGGCGATCCCGGAGCCGATCAGTGCGAACGCCCACACCCGGTCGGTGTCGAGCCGGGCCCTGGTCCGCACCGGGCGCAGCCGCAGCACCTCGTAGGCGACCAGCGCGACGACGCCCGCGGCGGCGACCATCGCCCCCGTGTGGACCGTCGTGGCCAGGATGCCGGTGATCGCCGATGCACTGCCGACGCCGTCGACGCCGTGGCCGTGGTGCGCGGCGGCGACCGGCACCGCGGCGAGCAGCGGGAGCAGGACGAGCCCCGCACCGTGCGCGGACGACATCACGAACGACCACGCGAGCAGGTCGGTCTTGCGCGGGCCGGGCCGGCGGCCGTGCCCGGCGGGGGACCGCAGCCGCCAGATGCCGAACGCGGCGAGGACGATCCCGCCGGCGGTCGCGACGAGCCGGGCGGTCGTGACCGACACCAGCGCCGTGACCAGCGTCGCGATCACGAACACGGAGGCGGCGTGGCCGAGCGCGATCGGGCCGAGCGTCGCGGCGATCGCCGACCGGCGCCGCTCCCGCACGCCGCCGGCGAGGGCGAGCAGCCACCCCATGCCCGGGTTGAGGCCGTGGAACGCCCCGAACCCGGCCAGCACCACGTACTGCCACGGCTGCATGATCCCTCCTCCCGGAACCAACGCTATAGCAACCATATGGTTGCGTCAAACGGGGCTCGCCACGGTCACTACCCGGCGCCGTCCGCGCCACGCCAGGGCTCGGACCGGCGGGCCCGAGAGCGGCGGGCCCGGCAGGGGTGGGCCGCCAGGCGGATCGGCGGAGGTCGGTCCGCCGGGGGCGCGCCGCCACCCGGCCGGTCCGCCGCGACCGGGCGGGCAGCGCCGCCCGCCGTTGCGGTCATCGATGCGGGACGGTCCGCCAGCATCCCGGCCAACGCGGTCTCCGGCGAGGTCACCAGTGCTAGACACAGGCCACCACACCCGCACCGACGAAGGGATCCGCGCATGCGGCACTCGATCCGCGCGACGGCGATCGCCGTGCTCGCCACGGCCGGGCTGATCGGGCTCGGCCCCTCGGCCGCCGGTGCCGAGGACCCGCCACCGATCGACGCGGGCTTCCCGACCGCGGCCACCACCGGCTACCCGCACGGTCTGCCGGGCGACACGCGGACGCCGGTGACGCTCACCCCGTACACGGGGCCGTTCACCATCACCGTCCCGGGCACGGTCATCGAGAACAAGCTCATCACCGACCGCCTCAACATCCGCGCCGCGAACGTGACCATCCGCAACAGCCTCATCCAGGTCACCAACGCGCAGGCGATCAACATCACGAACAACCCCGCCTACTGGGGGCTGAAGGTCATCGACACCGAGATCGACGGCACCCGCACGGACAACTCGGCCGGCGGCATCTCGCTCATCGGTGACGGTGGGTACCGGCTGATCCGCGTCGACGCGCACTCCTCCGGCGACATCGCCCGCGCCAACTGGGGCGGCGTCGCGATCATCGACTCGTGGCTGCACGACCCGTACTGCGTACAGGAGACCTGCCACAACGACGTCATCCAGACCACCGAGGCCAACTGCGTGCTCGGCACCAGCAGCATCGACGGGCTCGTCGCCGGCACCACGGACAAGGTCGAGGGCAGCTTCTGCGTCAAGATCCTCGGCAACCGGCTGGAGAACCCGTTCTCCCAGACGTCGCTGATGCTGTTCAAGGCCGACCAGGGCGACATCCACGACGTCCTCGTCGCCGGGAACCTGCTCAACGGCGGCGGGTACGGGCTCTACTGGTACGACCACAACGTCGGCACGTACCGCAGCACCCACGGCACCGTGCTGGACAACAAATGGATGCGGGCCCCGACCGGCGGCTACTTCGTCAAGGGCGGGCTCAACAACACCCACGCGTTCCGGGCGGCGCTGCTGCCGACCTGGTCCGGCAACCGCTGGGCCGACACCCTGGCCCGCATCCCGCGATGAGCGACAAGGTGGACGTCAAGACGAGCGTCAATCCGCCAGCCACTGCTCGTCGAGCGTCGCGTCGGCGAACGCGACGTGGCGGGGACGGCGCTTCGCCCGGTACATCGCCTCGTCCGCGAACCTGACGAGCTCCTCCGGGTCGATGGTCGTGTCGGACGCCCCGGCGACCGCGACCCCGATGCTGGTGGAGACGGTCACCGTCGCCGTGGACAGGACCAGCGGCTCCTCGACGGCGTTGAGGAGCCGCTGGAGCACGGGGGCGATCCGCTCCAGCGGGCCGAACTGCTCCAGCACCACGACGAACTCGTCGCCGCCGACGCGGGCCACGAAGTCGGTGCTGCGCACGGTCCCGGCCAGCCGCCCGGCGATGCGGATCAGCAGCTCGTCGCCGACGGCGTGGCCGTGCACGTCGTTGACCGGCTTGAAGCCGTTGAGGTCCAGGAACAGCACGGCCATCGGCCCGCCGCCGCGCCGGACCCGCTCGCCCGCGTCGCGGATGCGCCCGACGAGCCGCCGCCGGTTGGGCAGGCCGGTGAGCACGTCGTGCGCCGCCTCGTGCTCCTGCCGCCGCTGCTCGGTGACGTCGCGGTTGACGAACACGTAGCCGGTCGCCTCGCCGCCGCCGGCGGTGTGCAGCGCCGAGATCGACGACAGCACGGTCAGCGGTGCCGCGTCGGACCGCCGCTCCCGCAGCTCACCCTCCCAGCGGCCGTGCTCCGCCGCGACCTGCAGCATCTGCGGCGCGGAGACCTCGGTGCCGTCGCTGATGCACGCGGTCGCGAGCAGGGCGAGCAGGTCACAGCCGACCGCTTCGCCGGAGGAGTAGCCGTAGAGGCGTTCGGCGCCGGAGTTCCAGCTGACGATGACACCGTCGGCGTCGCAGGAGACGATCGCGTCGGAGATGGCGTCGAGCAGGTCACCCTGCCGCCGGGCGTCCTCGAGCAGCTCCAGCGTCGCGGCGAACGCGTGACTGTGCTCGATCACCCCACCGGCGACCGCGGCCACCGCCTCGACGAACTCCACGTCGGCGTCGGGGACCGCCGCACCGCCCGTGCGCAGCATGCCGAGCGCGCCGATGACCGAGCCGCGCGCGACGACCCGCACCACCCTGATGCCGTTCGCCGCGTCGGTACCGCGCAGCGAACCCGCCACCGCGTCGAGCAGCGCTCCGGCGACGGCCGGGTCGGCGTCGCCCGAGGTCCGCACGGCCCCGCCGGTGAGCGCGCCCACGACGCAGCAGTCCGGCAGCTCCGCACCGATGGCGGAGACCAGACGCTCCAGCAGGTGACCGTCGTCGGCCGGCGCGTCCAGCATGCGCACGCAGACGTCGGCCACCGCGCGCAGGCGGGACACGGGGTCCTATCGGCCGCAAACGGCGCGACTGAAACCTTTACGGCCTCAGCGTTCGCCGGGGCGGGTCGCGACCCGCAGCGCGCCGGCGACGAGCAGCGCCGGGCCGGTGAGCGCCACCGCGGTCCGCAGCGCCGGCTCGTACTGCGGGCCGCCGCTCTCCGCCGTGCTCACCGCCACCGCGGAGAACGTGCTCCGGTCCGCCAGCTCCGACAGCGCCATGACGCTCCACCAGGAGCCGGTCAGGTCCGACTGGGTCACGGCGGCGTGGACCGCGACGATCGCCGCGCCGGCCGCCACCCACCAGCGGTGGTCCGCCCGCCGGCCGGCGAGCACGAGCAGCAGCAGGCCAGCGGCGGCGATGAGCAGCCCCGGCCACACCGCACGGGCCGCGGGCAGCAGCTCGCCGGCGTCGGCGCCGGCCCACCGGTCGGCGAGGATCGCGGCGGCCAGCACCCCCGCCGCGACGGCGGTCGCGACCGTCCGGCTCCGCCGTGCCGCGCAGGGCAGGGCGTGCACGGCGACCGCGAGCAGGACCACGGCGCCGAGCTGGACACCGGTCGTGGTCAGCTCCCGGCCGAAGGCCCGGCACGCGACGTCCAGCATCGCGGCGAACTCGGCCTTGTCGGGTGGCCCGTACGCGAACCAGCCCACGTCCTCGGGCCGGTTGGTGCTGCGTACCAGAGCGGTGGCGGCGAACAGGAGCGCACCGCCGGCCAGCGGCCAGCGCACCCGGGGCGCCGCGTCACGGGCGCGCAGGGCCGGCCAGGCCAGCACCGCGAACGCCACCGCCGCGCACCGCAGGGACACCTCGGTCGCCGAGAACGCCGCGGCGACGACCGCCAGCACCCCGGTCAGCGCGAACCCCGCCACCACCACACGGGGGATCTTAGGCTCACCGATGTCGCGGGGTCGCCAGGCCGGCCGTGTAGGCGATGACGACCAGCTGCGCGCGGTCGCGGGCGTGCAGCTTGGCCATGGCGCGGTTGATGTGGGTCTTCGCGGTCACCGGACTGATGAACATCCGGGCGGCGATCTCGTCGTTGGACAGTCCCTGCGCGGCCAGGGCCACGGCCTCCCGCTCCCTCGTGGTCAGCTCGCGCAGCGCGGTGGCGTCGGGTCGAGGCGGCTGGGTGATGTACCGGTCGATGAGCCGGCGGGTGATGGACGGCGCGAGCAGCGCGTCGCCGCGGGCCGCGACCCGCACGGCGTGCAGGAAGTCCTCCGGCAGGACGTCCTTGACGAGGAACCCCGCGGCGCCGGCCCGCAACGCGTCCAGGACGTATTCGTCCAGCCCGTAGTTGGTCAGCACGACGACGTGCACCGCGGCCAGGGCCGGGTCGGCGGCGATGCGCCGGGTCGCCTCGATGCCGTCGACGACGGGCATCCGGACGTCGACGAGGACCACGTCCGGGAGGTGCTCGCGGGCCAGCGCCACGCCCTCGGCGCCGTCGCCGGCCTCGGCCACGACGGCGATGTCGTCCTCGGCGTCCAGCAGCGCCCGGAACCCGCTGCGGATGAGCGGCTGGTCGTCGACCAGCAGGACGCGGATCACGGCACCCGCGCGACGGGGAGCTCGGCGTGGACGGTGAAGCCGCCCTCCTCGCGGGGCTCGGCCCGCAGCCGCCCGCCGAGCGCGGTCACCCGCTCCCGCATGCCGAGCAGCCCGACCCCGGGCGCCGGCGGGGACTGCGCGGTGGCGGTGCCGTCGTCGTCGACCCGCACGACGACGGCGTCCGGCCGGTAGCCGATCCGGACCGACGCGCTCCCGGCGGCGGCGTGCCGGGCGACGTTGGTCAACGCCTCCTGCACGATCCGGTACGCCGTGCGCTCCACCGCGACAGGAACGCCGGCGCGGTGCCCCTCCACCGTCAGCGACGCGTCCAGCCCGGTCGCCCTGGCCCGCTCCACGAGGCCGGCGACCTGGTCGAGGCCCGGCGGCGGGGCGGTGTCGTCGTCGCGCAGCGCCTCCAGGGTCGCCCGGAGCTCGCGGGCCGCCTCCCGCCCGGCGTCACGGATGACGAGCAGCGCGTCCGGCACCGGCTCGCCGCGCTTGTGCGCCAGGTGCACCGCCGCTTCCGCCTGCACCTTGATGACCGAGATCTGGTGGGTGAGCGAGTCGTGCAGCTCCCGCGCGATGTGCAGCCGCTCCTGTCCGGCGCGGCGCAGGGCGGCCTCCTCGCGCGTGCGTTCGGCCTCGTCGGCGCGCCGCTCGGCCTGGCGCAGCGCCTCACCGGCCGCACCGGCCGCGATCAGCCACGCCAGCTCCAGCACGCCCCGGGCCTGGATGAACGCCGCGCCCGCGGGCAGGCCCGACACCATCGCCGCCACCGGCAGCCCGGCCAGCAGCGCCACGCTGACCGCCACGGTCGCCGCGCGGCGCCCGGCCCGCATCGCGGCGTACACGGCGACGAGATACGCCACGGCGAACACGTTGAACCCGGCCGCCCGGTAGCCGACCGCGCACACAGCGGCCGCGATCAGCACCGCGACGGGCGCCCGGCGGCGCGCGGCCAGCGCGAGACCACCGGCCGCCAGCAGGACGTGACCGGCGAGCGCCGGGCCGGCAGGATCCTCGGCGCGACCGGCGAGCACGAGGACGGCCGCCACGCCCGCGGCGAGCGCCCAGTCGCGGATCCCGATGCGCGCAACGCCCATGAGGCACCCTAACCGGACCCGTGGCCCGGCGACTCGTGCGCGAGGACCAGATCCGGCTACCGCGCCCGCAGTAGATCCGGGCCCGCTGCCACGTCCGCGGCAGCCGGCGACGCCGACGCCCGCACGATGCGCCCGGGCGCGGCGGCCGACACGATCGACGGCATCGAGCCAGGCACGACACAGGAGGAAGCCATGTCCCTCGCTCTGCTGACCGCCGGCCGGGTCCTCGCCGCCACCCCCGGCCTCACCACCGACCGGGCCTTCGCCACCGTGGCCGCGCTGGTCGCGGTGGGCGGCGTTGTCACCGGCGGGCTGGCCCTCGCCGGCCGCCGCGGTCTCCTCGGCGGGCGGGGACCCCTCGTCGCCCTGACCGCCGGGGCCGCCGGGATCGTCGCCGGTGCCGTGGTGGTCCTCACCGCCGACGGTGGCCCCGGCACCGGCAACGGCATCGTCGGCGGGTACGCCGCCCTGGCCGCCGGCCTGATCGCGGTCGTCCTCGGCGGCGTCGCGCAGGCCCGCTCCCGATGACCGAGCCGGCCGCCGGCCGCGGGCGAACTACATCGGTGTACTTATCGATCATGTCTTCCCGCTGGTGAACGGGCTGTCGTAGCGTCGGGTGGTGAGCGCGGCGATGCAGACACCCGACGGCACGTGGCGTGTCGAGGTCGGCGGGGTCGGTTCCGTCGCCTGGTACAGGCTGATCGGCCCGGGCGTGTCGCGGGCGGTGCCGAGCGTGGACAAGCTCGCCGACGCGCTGCTCGAGGTCGGTGTCGAGCTCGGCGACTTCGTCGACCCCGGCGCCGCTCAGACCGCCACGGGGTAGTGCTTCCGGTCGTACATCTCCCGGTCGGCCGCCGCGACGAGCTGCTCGGCCGTCACCGGCGCCCCCGCACCGGCCAGCGCGGACCCGATCGTCACACCGACCTCGACCCGCCGGCCCGCGACCCGCATCGGCGCGGCGACGACCTCGCGGAGCCTGCGCCGCAGCGTGTCCGCCTGCGCCGCGTCGATGCCGTGGCAGACGATCAGGAACTCGTCGCCGCCGATCCGCCCGACCAGGTCGCCGGGGCGCACCGTGGCCCGCAACCGGGCGGCGACCTGCCGGAGCACCTCGTCGCCGGCGAGATGCCCGAGGGCGTCGTTGACCGGTTTGAAGCGGTCGAGGTCGCAGTACAGCACGCCGGCGCCGGCCCCGGTCGACTGCTCCAGCCGGGCGAGCACGCCGCGCCGGTTGAGCAGGCCCGTGAGCTCGTCGTGGCTGGCCCGGTGGGCGAGGGCGTCCTCCGCCTCGGTGCGCTGGCGCAGCAGCTGCCCGATCCGGGCGACGACGAGCGCGATGACCACGAGCGTGCCGAGACTCAGCAGCGCCGCGTCCGGCTCGCCGCCCCACAGCACCGGCAGCGCGCCGACGACCGGGTTGATCGCGAGGACGGCGCCGAGATGCAGCAGGCGCAGCGTCGGCCGCTCGGGCTGCCGCTCGACCGGCTCGGTCAGCGTGACCGCCGCCGGGTGCAGCGCCGCGGCGCCGAAGCTCAGGTACGCGACCGTCCACAGCGCCGGGGCCAGCTGCGTCGCGGCAGGATGGGTCAGGCCCGCGGTCAGGACCGACGCGACGGTGCCGGCCAGCCCGAGGGCGATCGACGCGTAGAGGTACCGCAGCGACCCGGACCCCATCGTGCGGGCGATGCGGCGCACCGAGCCGAGGGTGGCCAGCAGCGCGAGCACGTTGACCAGCGCGAGCAGCTGGACCGCCGCCGGCGCGTGCTCCGCGGCGAGCCTCGGCCGCAGCACGAACTCCCACAGCGGCCCGGCGGCGCCGACCCCGATCAGCGCGGCGTCGATGATCCCGCCGCCGTCACCGGGCGTGTGCCGGGTCACCACGACCGCGCTGCCGGACAGCAGCCCGAGGAACCCGGCCGCCATCAGGCACGGCGCGAGGAGCCCGCCGCCCGGCGTCCGGATGCCGACGGTGGCGCCGAACCCGATCAGGTTCGTCGCCGTCAGCAGCGACAGCCCGGCGAGCGCCAGGTACCAGGGCCGCGCGGCGCCGGGCCGGCGGGTGCGCAGGTGCCAGCCGATCGCGGCGGCCGGGACGAGCCCGCTGAGGACCATGACACACGCCTCCGCGGGCCCGTCGAGCGTGAGCAGCGCCGTCACCGTCACGACGACGGCCAGCGCGTACGCACGATGCAGCATCGCCATCACGGACCCCTCCAGCACTTCAACCGCGGGAAGATCGCCCGCGCGTCCGCCCGGCTGAGCGGAACGGGCACGCGGCAACCACCTGGCGACCGACCGGTAGGCTCGCACGACCCGAGAGGAGCCCGCGATGTCCGCGTACGGTCCTGCGCTGTTCGTGTCGAGGAAGGACGGCGCCCACGTGCCGCCGGGGGAGCAGGAGGCGATCCTGCTGCTCGCCCGGTCCGCCGCCGCCGCGGTCCGGCTGAAGGACGAGCAGGGCGACCCCGCCGACCCCCGGGTCTACGACTACGACGACTACGAGCCCCGCGCGCTGGGCGTCCTGCTCTACTCCGGCTACGCCTACGGCCGGCTGCCGGAGGAGGTGCAGCAGGTCCAGGAGGACACCTGGACCGGCGAGACCACCGCCGTCGCCGCCGAGATCGAGCGCCAGGCACCCGGCCTCTACACCTTCACCGGCTACGGCGTCGAGGACTGACCGCCGTTCCCGGCGGTCAGCGCCGGGTGGAGGATCGGGCGAGGAAAGCGGTGACCCTCGATAGTCAAAATCGCTTTCGCGATTCTAGGGAGAAGGAAGGACCACCATGGCCTCGCCGCGTGAGCTTAGCAGCGCGCCGAGGTCGACCGGTTCGAAATCGCTGTCCTGGTTGGACGGCCGGAAGACGTAGGCCGGGCCACCGCCGGTGACGGCGGCCGCCGAGTCGTCGTAGCGGACGGGCATGCCGCCGGCGGCCCGCGGCGCGTGGTCGAACAGGTCGTGGACGCTCGGCAGGCTCTCGAGGTATTCGACGTACGGCGGCAGCGTCGAACGCAGCACCGTGCCGTTGAGCGAGGCGGACCGCACCCGGGAGGGCAGGTTCGCGTCGAGGTACACCAGCACCCGGCGCCGCAGGTCGAGGTAGGCGACGAACTTGGTGAGGCTGTCGCCGCGGACCGGGAACGACAGCTGGGTGCGGGCGGGCTCGAACAGCCTGCCCTCCTGCGGCCGCTCGCCCCACTGCAGCGCGGCGTGGACGTCGTTCGCGGCCGCGAACGTGCGGCGGGAGTAGCACAGCAGGCTCCACACCGCGTAGCGCACGCCGGCGTCGGCGAGCTCGTCCAGGTACAGGTCGATGAGCTGGCAGGCACGCCCCTGCAGGTCCTTGGAGTTCGTGGGGTCGCCGGAGAAGACGGCCGCGTCGCCGAAGCGGACGTGGTCCCAGCAGGTCACGCCGACCGGCGACCAGGTGTCGTCGAAGAAGTTCCAGCTGTTGTCGTACCAGACGTCGGTGCCCGTCGGGCCCGTGGCCCAGTACGCGGCGGAGCGCACGAACCGGACGCCGCCGGGGATGTCGAAGACGGTGCCCCGGCCGTAGGGTGCCAGCTCGGCGTCGTTCGTCGGCAGCTTCACCCGCTCCGTCGCCGGGTCGAGGTCGACCGGGCCGACGCCGGCGAGGCGGCGGGTCAGCTCGGCGCCGATGACGGCGAGCACGGCGTCGCGCGGGCCGGCCGGCAGCCGGCGCCGCTCGTCGGTCTCGACGATCTGCACCTTCGCCCAGTCGCCGCGCGGCGGGAACATGCGCCACTGCCGGATGTCGGCGGTCTCCAGGTGCCGCCGCAGCTTCAGCAGCTGCACCGTCGTGAGGCCCCGCACGACGGTCCCGGCGCCGGGGGCCTCCCCGAACACGCGGACGAGCTGCGACAGCCGGCGCGCGTATTCTCCCGGGCGGGTCGCGAGCAGCCCGGCGACGGCCGGGTCACGGTCGGCGAGCAGCCGTTCGACCTCGGTGCCGAACCCGCCGACGGTGCGGCCGGTGTACAGCACGTCGTAGGCCTCGACGACCCGCGGGAAGGCGGTGCGGTAGTCGCCGGGGTGCAGGGCGAAGAACAGCCGCTTGAACGGCTCCCGCCGCCGCGCGACGTCGTCGAGCAGGTTGGTGGCGCCCTCCAGCATGCCGAGCAGGGCGCGGCGCTCCGCCCGCGTGAACCGGCGCAGCCGCACGCCGCCGCCGCGCAGGCCGGGGTCGCCGCCGGACAGCGCGACCGCGAGCCGCAGCACGTCGGTCGCGGTGGCGACCCGCGCCTCGACCCCGGTCGTCAGCAGCAGCACGGCGAGCCGGATCCGGTTCTCCACGAAGGTCACCGCGGCGAGGTCGACGGGCGCGCCGGCGAGCGCCGTGACGTCCTCCCACTGGGCGTCGGTCCACCGCGCCGGCAGCGCGCAGAGCTCACCGAGGATCCGCGGCAGCGCCGTGTCGCCGGCCGGGTGCAGCACGCGCGGCGCCGGCAGCTCCGCGAGGGGCGCCCGCTCCGCCGCTTCCCCGGTGACCAGGTCGTTGGGCAGCCCCCAGTACATGAGGACCTGCCGCAGCCAGTATTCGGCCTCGTCCATGGCCAGGACCTCGGCCGGGAAGTTCCGGTAGACGACGACGTCGCCCATGCGCTTGTCGTCGCCGGTGAGCGCGGCGAGCACCGGCTCCACCCCGGCCCACCACTCGCGCAGCTGGTCCTCGCCGGTGGCGCTCAGGATGCCGTACGCGCGGGCGGACAGCGCGAAAACCGTAGTGGGCGATGTTCGCGGCCACGGTGGCGAGGGACGCCGGCGAGACCGCCGGCGGGGCAGGGTCCGGCAGGGCGACGAGGTCACGGGCGATCAGGACGCGTTGCACGCCGACGAGCGTCCCGCACCCGCCGCGACGCGGTCAAAGCGGTTTGCGGGGGCCGGGCGTCCGGTCGGTCGGCCCGGCCGGTACTCGGGACGATCGGCGCGCGGGGGTACGGGGCGGTACGGTGCGTCGGCAGGCGGATGACGCTCAGGTGTCGCGGGTCGCGGTCGATGAGCATTTCGGACGGGGCGGGGAGAAGGACGGGCGGTAGATGACCGGATCGGGACGGCCGGGCCCGGTGGCGCGGCTACGCGATGCCCTGTTCGGGACGTCACGTGCCGATGTGATCACCCAGGCGGCGATTGTCCTGATCGCCTGGGTGTGGTTCGCGGTCAACGTGCGGGGGCCCGTGGGGCCGCCGGTGCTGGGCTGGGTGCCGAACCTGGTGTCGGCCGTGCTCGCCGGCGCCGCCCTGTGGACCGTCGGCACGGTCCGGACCGGCGGGCAGACCGCGCGGGTCAAGCCCGCCGCGGCGCGGTTCTGGCGGTTCATGGGCGCCGGCACGCTGCTGGTCGGGCTCGGGTCGTTCGTCCGGGGCATGCAGGCGATCCACGACCCGCAGGGCCGCATCGGCGCCGCCGACGGCGCCGTCTTCCTCGTCGCGGTGCTGCTGGAGGGGTGGGCGCTGCTGCGGCTGCCGCTCGGCCTGGCCCGCGGCCGGCGGCGGGTCACGTTCCTGCTCGACGCGTGCACGGTCGTCGCCGCCGGCGGGCTGTTCCTGTGGCAGTTCTGGCTGCGCCCGTCGCTGGAGCACGACACCGGCGACCGGACGGCCGCGGTCGTCACGGGGCTGGTCACGCTGGTCGTGTCGCTGCTGGCGCTGTTCGCGATCGTCAAGGTGGCGCTGACCGGCGGGTCGACCGTCGACAAGCGCGCGCTGCGGTGGTTCGGGCTCGCCATCATCGTCGGGGCGCTCGCGTCGGCGCCCGAGGCGCTGCTGCCGGCCGGCGCGCCGAGCCCGAGCCAGCTGGCGGTGCCGCTGAGCTGCCTGTTCGCGGTGTTCGCGGCGCGGCTGGAGCGGCGCGGCGAGACCGTGGCGGAGCCTGGCGAGGAGGGCGGGCGGCGCCGGCCGTTCAGCGTCATGCCCTACGTGGCGGTCGCCGCCAGCAACGTGCTGCTGCTGTTCGTCATGCTGTCCGACGACCCGGCCGAGCGGCTCGGTGTCGCCGTCGGGGTCGTCATCCTCGCCGTGCTGGTGATCGCCCGGCAGATGCTGACGTTCCAGGAGAACACCCGGCTCGTGGCCCGGCTCGACGCGGGCATGGTCGAGCTCGGCGACCGGGAGCGGCGCTTCCGCTCACTCGTGCAGAACGCGTCCGACCTGATCACCGTCACCGACGCCGAGGGGATCCTCACCTACGTCAGCCCCGGCGCCACCCGGCTGCTGGGGCTCCCCGCGGAGCAGTGGCCCGGCCGGCCCGCCGCCGACATGCTCTACACCGACGACGCGGGGCTGGTGCTGTCGGCGTACGAACGCGTCATGGCCGAACCGGAGAACCCCGCGGTCTTCCAGGCCCGCCTCGCGCACGCCGACGGCAGCTGGCGGTGGGCGGAGATCACGATGGCGAACCTGCTGCACGACCCGGGCGTCGCCGGCATCGTCTGCAACTCCCGCGACATCACCGACGCCCGCGACTTCCAGCAGCGGCTGAGCCACCAGGCCAGCCACGACGCCCTCACCGACCTCGCCAACCGCAGCCTCTTCGGCGAGCGGGTCTCCGAGGCGCTCGCCGCCGGCCCGCCGGAGCGGCTGCGGGTGCTGCTCATCGACCTCAACGAGTTCAAGACCGTCAACGACACCCTCGGCCACGCCGTCGGCGACGCGCTGCTGGTCGCGGCCGCCGACCGGCTGCGCGCCGCCGTCCGCCGCGGCGACATCGTGGCCCGGCTCGGCGGCGACGAGTTCGCGGTCCTGCTGGAGCACGCCGACGACGCTGCCGCGCTCGCCGTCATCGCCCGGATCGCTACCGCGTTCGACGAGCCGGTCGACGTCGACGGGCACCGGCTGCGGCTGGCCGCGAGCATCGGCGTCGCGCTCGGCACCGTCGCCGCCACGCCGCAGGAGCTGCTGCGCCGCGCCGACGTCGCGATGTACGCCGCGAAGGCCGACCGGGACGGCCCGCGCATCCGGTACGTCGACTACGCCGCGCCCCTCGACGTGCCGGTCCGGGCCCGGGCCACCCTGGAGCGCGACCTGCGCACCGGCATCGACGAGGAGCAGTTCTCCGTCGTGTACCAGCCGATCGTGACCCTGACCGGCGGCGCGCCCGTGGGCGTCGAGGCCCTGGTCCGCTGGCAACATCCGGACCTCGGCACGGTGCCGCCCGGCGAGTTCGTCCCCGTCGCCGAGGCGACCGGGCTGATCGTGCCGCTCGGCCGCTGGATCCTCGCCCAGACCCTCCAGCAGGCGGTCCGGTGGCACGAGGTGTACGGCGAGGCCGCGCCGCGCATGAGCGTCAACGTCTCCGCCCGGCAGCTGCAGGAGGCCGACTTCGCCGCCGACGTCTCGGACCTGCTGACGGCGTCCGGCCTCGCCCCGCACCGGCTCACCGTCGAGATCACGGAGACCGCGACCCTGCACCCCACCTGCGTCGAGTCCGTGCACGCCCTGCGGGCTCTCGGGGTGCGGATCTCGCTCGACGACTTCGGCACCGGCCACTCCAGCCTCAGCACCCTGCAGACCTGCCCGGTCGACGAGATCAAGCTGGACCGCGCGTTCACCGGCACGTGTACGGCGGCGGACGGCCGTACCGTAGCCGCCGCGGTGATCCAGATGGCCCGCGCGCTGCGGATCGAGGCCGTCGCCGAGGGCATCGAGACGGAGGCGCAGGCACGGCGGCTCCGCGAGCTCGGCTACCCGCACGGCCAGGGCTACCATTTCGCCCGCCCGCAGCCCGCGGACGGCATCTCGGCCCTGCTGTCGGCCGCGGCGCCTGTCCTATGATGGCTCCCGAGAGACGGGGGAAAGACATGGCTGACGCGGTCCTGTTCCACCACGCGCAGGGCCTGACGGCCGGCGTGACGGCGTTCGCCGAAGCGCTGCGCGAGGCCGGGCACACCGTCCACACCCCCGACCTGTTCGACGGCCGCACCTTCGACAGCATCGAGTCGGGCGTGGCCTATGCGACCGGGCTCGGCTTCCCCGGCGAGATCCTCCGCCGCGGCGCCGCCGCGGTGTCCACACTGCCCGCCGACCTGGTCTACATCGGCTTCTCCCTCGGCGTGCTGCCCGCCCAGCAGCTGGCCCAGACCCGCCCGGGCGCCCGCGGCGCGGTGCTGTGCTACTCGTGCGTGCCGGTCACCGAGTTCAGCCCCGCCTGGCCCGCCACCGTGCCCGTCCAGGTCCACGGCATGGACGCCGACCCGATCTTCGTCGGCGAGGGCGACATCGACGCCGCCCGCGACCTCGTCGCCCAGGCTCCCGACGCCGAGCTGTTCCTCTACCCCGGCGACCAGCACTACTTCGCCGACAGCTCGCTGCCCTCCTACGACTCCGCGGCGACCGCGCTGCTGCTCGACCGGGTCCTCGGCCTCCTGAGCCGCTGACGTGCACCACCCGGCGCTCGGCACCCTCACCTTCAACCCGGCGATGTATTGGTGGGAGGCGGCGTCACCCGTCCCGCTCGGCGCCACCGACCAGGTCTCGCTGACCCTGACCTGCCTCGACCTGCCCGCCGCTCGGCTCGAGGAGGCCGCCACGATCCTGGGCCGCCTCGACCCGTCGCACCTGCGCGCGCTGGTCGCGTCGGAGCTGCTGGAGCTGTACAACGACACCTGGCGCCAGGACGACGCCGCGGAGCTGGACCACGCCGGGTTCATTGCCCGGATCCGCCCGACCTGCGTCGACGTCGGCGAGGACCACGTCGAGGTGCTCTTCGACGACGGCGCCCTCTTCGGCGAACACTCGATCGTGCTGCTCCTCGACCTGAACCTGCAGGTCATCGACATCAAACTGGCCGGCTGAGCCGCGCCGGAGCCGGCGCGCCCTCCGGAGCCGGCGTGGCTGACCCGGGCCGGCGTGGTTGACTGGTGCCGCCCCGACGCCGTCGCACAAGGAGCCGCACGAGTGAGCCGCAAGGTGACGCCGACGCTGGATGTGGAGCGGGAGCTGTGGGGGCGCGGGCATCTCGCGGTCGGCGGGATGGACGAGGTTGGGCGCGGGGCGTGGGCCGGGCCGATCGCCGTCGGGATCGCGGTCGTCGCCGGCGACTGCGGACCGGTGCCCGACGGGCTGGCCGACTCGAAGTTCCTGTCCGAGGCGCAGCGGGAGCGGCTGGTGCCCGTCGTGCGGGAGTGGGTCGCGCACTGGGCGATCGGCGAGGCTACCCCCGAGGAGATCGACCGGCTCGGGGTGACCGCGGCACTGCGGACCGCCGGCTGGCGGGCGCTCGCGAAACTGCCGCAGCACCCGGGTGTGATCATCCTCGACGGCGCGCACGACTACCTCAGCGACCCGATGGAGGAGACGCTGTTCTGCCCCGAGCGCAGCATCCCACCGGTCCGCACCGAGGTGAAGGGCGACGCGCGGTGCGCCGTGGTCGCCGCGGCGTCGATCCTGGCAAAATCGCACCGGGACCTGCACATGGCCTCGCTCGCCGGGGACTTCCCGGCGTACGGGTGGGAGCGCAACGCCGGCTACGGGGGCGCCGCGGAACACCTGGACGGCGTCGCCGCGCACGGACTGTCCGTGCACCACCGCAGGTCGTGGCGCGTCCCGGCGGCGGTCCCGGCTGGTACAACAGCAGAATGACGACAGCGGCGGCGATGCGGGCCGAGGCGGCCGACCTCCTGAGCAACGCGCCCGAGGCGGGACTGCCGTTCGAGGACGACGCGCACCGGCGGTGGATCGAGTACCGGCCACGACCCAGACCCGGCGTGAGCCTGGGCGCGCTCGACCCGGCCGGGCGGAAGGCCGCGCACCGGCTCCTCGCGACGGGCCTGCGCGAGCATGCGTTCGCCCAGGCGACCGTGATCCTGGCGCTCGAAGAGGTCCTCGACCACCGGGAAGGCTACCGGCGCGGGCGGCACAGCAACGACTACACGGTCGCCGTGTTCGGCACGCCCGGACCGGGGGAGCGGTGGGGCTGGCGGTTCGAGGGCCACCACCTGTCGGTGACGATGACCCTCGACGGCGACACGGTGTCCCCGGCCCCGGTGTTCTTCGGCGCGAACCCGCTCGGCACCTACTACGGCGGCCGGCCCGTCGTGCGCCCGCTCGCGCCCGAGGAGGAACTCGGCTGGGCTGTGCTGGCCGCGGTACCGCAGCAGCAGCTGCACCAGGTCGTCCTGCAACGCACCGCGCCACCGGACATCCACAGCGGACCGAACGCGGCGATCCGGACGGTGCCGCCGGGGATCGCGGCCGGCGAACTGCCCGACCCGGCCCGGCGGCTGCTCGACGAACTGGTCGCCGTCTACCTCGACCGGCTCCCCGCGGACGTCGCGCCGCCCGTGGACCGGGACCGGCTGACGTTCGCGTGGGAGGGCGCGACCGAACGGACCGGCCGGCACTACTACCGCGTGCAGGCCCCGGACCTGCTCATCGAGTACGACAACACCGCCGACGACCTGAACCACGCCCACACGGTCCTGCGCCGCCCCGACTCCGACTTCGGCGCCGACATCCTCGCCGCCCACCACGCCGACTGGCCGCACTGACGCTTCTGCCGGCATCGTCGCCACCCCGGCCGACGCTGAGGCATCGGGTGCGGCAGGCCTTTCGAATACCGTTCGAGACCGTGGCGCTCTGCGAACGGCCGGCGACGACCTCGGCCGGCCGGTCGAACGGCTGAGGGCCGCCGCGTTCAGGATCTCGTCGCTGGGTCGCTGGGTCGCTGGGTCGCTGGGTCGCTGGGTCGCTGGGTCGCTGGGTCGCTGGGTCGCTGGGTCGCTGGGTCGCTGGGTCGCTGGGGCGGGTGACGGCGCAGCGATGTCGGGTGCGGCAGAAGGTCTGGTAGGCGGCGAAGTCTGCCGATGTTGGGTTCGTGGGCTGGTCGGGGCGGGAGCCGGCCGGTGAACGGTCAGCTGGTCATCTTGGCGAGCCGGTTGGACGGCTTCGGGTCGTCGTGGTCAGGGTCTCCTCGCCGGATCGCCGGATCGCCGGATCGCCGGATCGCCGGATCGCCGGGTGCGGCAGAAGGTCGAGTGGCGGCGAAGTCTGCCGGTTTCGGGTTCGTGGGCCGGTCGGGGGCGGGGCCGGTCGGTGAATGGGCAGCCGACGATCTCGGCCGGCCGCTCGAATGGCTCCAGGTCGCCGTGGTCAGGGTCTCCCCTCACCGGTCTGCGTGACTGCGCTGCGGCGCCAGGTCTGGTGGATGCCGAAGTCTGCCAGTGCAGGGTTCGTGGGCCGGTCGGTCGAGGCCGGTCGGCGAATGGGTCGCTGGCGATCTCGCGTGCCAGTCGGACGGCTCCGGGTCGCCGTGGTCAGGGTCTCCTCGCCGGGTTGCCGGGTCGCCGAGGCGGCGAGTGCTGGCATGTCGGGTGCGGCAGAAGGTTGGTTAGGTGTCGAAGTCTGCCGGTGTCGGATTCGTGGGCCGGTCGGGGCGGTCGATGAATGGGTCGTTGGTGATCTCGGCCAGCCGGTTGGACGGCTCCGGGTCGCCGTGGTCAGAGTCCCCTCGCCGTGCCGACCGTGCCGACCGTGCCGACCGTGCCGACCGTGCCGACCGTGCCGAGCCGTTGCGGCCGCGCTGGTGGGTCAGGTGCCGCAGAAGGTCTGGTAGGTGCCGAAGTCGGGCGGTGCCGGCGCTGCGAACCGGTCGAGGCCGGGGCGCTCCGTGAACGGGTCGCTGACGACCTCCACCAGCCGGTCGAACGGGGCCAGGTCGCCGCCGGTCGCCGCGGCCAAAGCCTCCTCGACGAGGTGGTTGCGGGGAATGTACACAGGGTTGACCCGGTCCATCGCATCGGCGTCGGGGGTGAGTGCCAGCCACCGCCGCACCCACGCCTCCGCCAGCGGGTCGGGCAGCAGGGCGCGGATCGGCGAGGAGTCACCGCGGGCGGCCGCGGCGAGGGACCGGTAGGCCGACGTGTGGTCCACGCGGCCGGTATGCAGCAGCGTGAGCAGGTCCGTCACGAGCTGGGCGGCGTCGTGGCCCGCGGGGAGGCCGAGCTTCGCGCGCATGCCGTCGAGCCACGCCGCCTCATACGCCGGGCGGAATCCGCCGAGGGCGGCGACGGCCAGCTCGACGGCGCGGTCCTGGTCGTCGTCGATGAGGGGCAGGAGCGACTCCGCGAGGCGGGCGAGATTCCATTCGGCGACGAGCGGCTGGTTGCCGTACGCGTAGCGGCCGCCGTGGTCGATCGAGCTGTAGACCGTGGCGGGGTCATAGGCGTCCATGAAGGCGCACGGGCCGTAGTCGATGGTTTCGCCGGAGATCGTCATGTTGTCGGTGTTCATGACGCCGTGCACGAAGCCGGTCAGCATCCACTGTGCGATCAGGGACGCCTGCGCGGCGAGGACCGATTCGAACAGGGCCAGGCTGGGGCGGTCGGCGTCGGCCGCGGCCGGGTGGTGGCGGGTGATCGCGTGCTCGGCGAGCCTGCGCAGCAGGTCCTTGTCGCCGGTGGCGGCGGCATACTGAAAGCTGCCGACCCGCAGGTGGCTGCTCGCGACCCTGGCCAGGACGGCGCCGGGCAGCAGTGTCTCGCGGCGCACGACCTGCCCGGTCGCGACGACGGCGAGCGCGCGGGTCGTCGGGATGCCCAGCGCGTGCATGGCGCGGCTGATGACGAACTCCCGCAGCATCGGCCCGACGGCGGCGAGCCCGTCACCGCCGCGCGCGAACGGCGTCCGTCCCGAACCCTTCAGGTGCAGGTCGCGGGACCGGCCGCGGGCGGCGAGCTCGCCGAGCAGCAGCGCCCGGCCGTCGCCGAGCCGTGGGGAGAACCCGCCGAACTGGTGCCCGGAATATGCCTGCGCGACCGGTGTGGCCCCGCCGGGGACGGCGGCCCCGACCAGCAGCCGCACCCCGTCGGGGCCGCGCAGCCAGGTGGGGTCGAGGCCGAGGTCGGTGGCGAGCGCCTCGTCGAGCGCGAGCAGGCGCGGCTCGGCGACCGGCTCGGCCTGCCACGGCACCGCCATCTCGGGCAGCTCACGGGCGAAGCGGTTGTCGAGGGTCACGGCCGTCGCGATGGTCACGCCGTCGAGACTACGTCGCCGGTACGACAGAAACCCCCGTCACGCGGGCTCGCGGACCCCGCCCGTGCCGCCGCCGCCCTCGTCGTCGCCGGGCATCGGCTCGACGGGTGCCTCGGGCAGCTCACCCGGGGTGTCGGGCAGCAGCTCACCCGGGTCGTCGGGCACCGGCTCGCGCGGGTCGAGCGGCGGGTACTCCTCGGGGTCGAGATCCGGATTCACCATGATCCCAGTATCGGCCAACGGGGACGTCCCCGCCCGTCGGACGCACGTCCAAGGCGGGACGGGGCCGCCCGGTGACGTGGGCACCGGGCGGCCCAGCGGGTCCTGATCAGTGCCCGGGCAGGGCGGTGCCGGTCAGGTCGGCGAAGCGCGTGAGCAGCTCGTCCAGCAGGGCCTGGTCGAAGTCGGCCGGCCGCCAGTCGCGGTCGCTGAAGTACTGCCCGGTGACCCGCACCTCCTCGTCGACGGCGAGGCGCACCTGGCCCCGCGCGGCGTCGGCGGGATCGGTCGGCGCGCCGTCGCCGCCCATCCTGGTGCGCACCCAGCCCGGGTCGACCGAGTTGCTCAGCGTCCCCGGCCAGCGCCGGGCGACGGCGACGGCCAGCATCAGGTCGAGGAGCTTCGTCGTGCTGTAGGCCTCGAACCCGTTCCATGGCCGCCGCTCGTACTGCAGGTCGCCGAGCTTGACGGACCCCTGGGCGGCCATCGCCGACGACACGAACACCAGCCGTCCCGGCGGCGGCAGCAGCGCCGTCAGCAGGTACGGCGCGAGCACGTTGACCTGGAGCATCGACTCGATGCCGTCACCGGTCAGCTCCCGTTCCGAGCTTTCCAGCCGGGCGATCCCGGCGTTGTGCACGATCGCGTCGAGGCGCCCGTACTCCCGCAAGGAAACGGCAAGGGTCCGGGTCTCCTCGAGCGAGCGCAGGTCGCCGACCACGGTTCCGGCCGCGCCGGGCACCGCCGCCTTCGCCGCGACCGCCCGCTCCTCGTTGCGGGCGTGCAGGATCACCCGGTGCCCGCCGGCGACGAGCTGCGTCGCGGTGTGCAGGCCGATGCCGTCGGCCGATCCGGTGACAAGAATGGTGCGCAATGTGGGTCCCTTTCGTCGTGTACCCGCACACGATGACCCGGCCCGATTGCAGTGCGATTGCAGCGGACTTGCCCCGGCGCTCACGTGCTGTGAACGCCGGGACACGTCAAGATGTCCATGAGTGGCTCACTGGACCGGGTTCCAGCCGTCGCCGCCGGCCAGATACTTCTGCGGGGTGTGGTTCGCCGCCGCCGAGTCGCTCAGCTGCGGGCGGTTGCTGTTCGTGCCGGCGCCGGCCTTGATGGTGATGACCCGGCGGGTCGTGTTGTTCGCCGGGACCGCGTCGACGGCCGCCTGCACGGTGCTGTACTGCCCGGTCCCGTCCTTCGCGACGGTCGCGGCGGCGGTGCTCCCCACGGCGTTGAACGCCCACTGCTTGTTGCTGTTGGCGGTGCAGGTCTCCTGGATGACGGCGGCGCCGCTGGCGGTGGAGGCGTCCTTGTCGCTGACGCAGAGCCCGCTGTTGACGTTGATGATCTGGAAGGTGCCGGGGCCGGAGGCGACGAGCCGCCATTGCTGGTTGGTCTGGCCGGCGACGCAGGTGTACTGCTGCAGCTGCACGCCCGACGCGGTGGACCAGCCGGGCACGTCGACGCACTTGCCGCTGCTGACGTTGACCAGCGTGCCGGCGGCGGTGAGCCGGAACTGCTGCCAGGTGGCGCCGGTGGTGCAGCCCCATTGCTGCAGGAGCGCGCCGTTGGCGGTGGACGCCGACGGTACGTCGATGCACTTGCCGCTCTTCGTCACCGCCAGCTGATACGTGCCGCCGGTGGCGGGCAGCGCCGCTGCTTCGGACGGCAGCACGGTCACCACCGTCACCACGGCGGGCACCACGACGGCGAGCGCGGCATACAACACATGCCGCCTGGACGAACCCGATCTGGACATGAACCTGGTCCCTTTCCGGTCACGCGGAGCCACGAGGGCGGGGCACCCAGGTAGATGTGGGCCGGCGAGGGCCGATAACAGGAATTTCCGGGACTACCGGGACTGCGGGCAGTTGTGGCTGGTCCGGTCCTGGGGCGGGGACACCGGGCCGGCGGTGCGGATCGGGCCGGTGGCCGCGCTGCCGTCGCTGGTGATGCCCGACGGGACGCCGTCGAAGACGGACTCGACCTTGTCGGCGTTGCCGCGGGTGTGCTCCGGGTCCCGGGTGTCGTCGTGCTGCTCGTAGTGCAGGTGGTCGACGCGGGTCGAGCCGGTCCTGCCGACGTGGCCGAGCAGCCGGCCCTGCGGCACCACCTGGTCCTGCTTCACCTCGGGCCAGGTCTGCAGGTGCCCGTACGAGGTGAACCAGCCGCCGCCGTGGTCGATGATCACGCCGAAGCCGAGGCCGCCGCGGGTGCCGACGGTGCCGGGCGCGGCCGCCGCGCCGTTCTCCAGCGTCGCCTGCCAGCCGGCCCAGGCGACCGTGCCGCCGGCGGAGGCGAGGACGGCGCGGCCGCCGCTCTGCCCGCCGTTGAAGAAGAAGTCGATGTCGTAGTCGTCGTGCCCGGCATACGTGGTGAGGTGCCACGACTCGCCGCACTGGAACGGCAGCTGGAACGCCGGCCGCGGCCCCGGGCGCTGTTGCGGGTGGCCGTCGGCCCGGCGGGCGAGCACGACGTACGACGTGATGACGCAGCCGATGATGATCAGCAGCATCGTCGACCGATACACCCCTCGCGCGCCCACCGGCGATCAATCTACCTCGTCGCCGCAACGCTGCGTCCCGGGACAAACTGTGAAAGCTTCACGGTCTGCCCCGGGCGCCGCCGGTCCGCCGCCTGCGTTCGTACCAGCGGAAACGCCGCGGGAGCGAGGGCTTCGCGGGGCCCGTGCGCGTTGACGCCCCGCAACGGCCGGGCCTAATGTCCGGCCCGCCCAGCTCCCGTCGATGTCTCGAGGTAGGCCATGAGGAGAAGACTCAGCGTGCTCGGCGCGCTGTTGCTCGCCGTCACCGCGTCGGTGGTGATGTTCATGCAGCCCGCGTCAGCCGCCGTCGGCCTGCACATCAGCGGCCGCAACATCGTGGAGGCCAACGGCCAGAACCTGATCATGCGCGGTGTCAACCACCCGCACGTGTGGTACACCGGCCAGACGTCCTCGTTCGCCGCCATCAAGGCCGCCGGGGCCAACACGATCCGGGTCGTGCTCGGCACCGGCAAGCGCTGGGGGCCGTCCAACGACGTGCCCGCCGTCATCACCCTGTGCAAGCAGAACAAGCTCATCTGCGTGCTCGAGGTCCACGACACCACCGGCTACGGCGAGGAGGGCGCGGCGGCGTCGCTCGACGAGGCCGCCAACTACTGGATCAGCCAGAAGGCGAACCTGGTCGGCCAGGAGAACTACGTCGTCATCAACATCGGCAACGAGCCGATCGGCAACACCAACCCGGCGCAGTGGACCGCCGCGACCGCCGCCGCGATCCAGAAGCTGCGCACCAACGGCTTCGAGCACCTGATCATGGTCGACGCCCCGAACTGGGGCCAGGACTGGCAGAACGTCATGCGCGACACCGGCCAGACCGTGCTGGACGCCGACACCAAGCACAACACCGTGCTGTCGATCCACATGTACGCCGTGTACGCCAACGCCTCGACGATCGTGTCGTACTTCGACGCGTTCAAGAACAAGGGCTGGCCCCTCGTGGTCGGCGAGTTCGGCTGGAAGTTCAACTCCGGCGAGGTCGACCACGAGACCATCCTGTCCGAGGCGCAGGCCCGCGGGCTGGGCTGGATCGCCTGGTCGTGGAGCGGCAACAGCGACCCGATCCTCGACATGACGACGAACTTCAACCCGGCGCAGCTGACCACGTTCGGCGACCGGATCGTCAACGGCGCCAACGGTCTGAAGGCCACCTCCCGCGAGGCCTCCATCTACAGTGGACAGACCAGCCCGCCGCCGTCGTCGGTCTCGCCGTCGGCCTCGCGCAGCCCGTCCACGTCCCCGTCCGCCTCGCGCAGCCCGTCGTCGTCCCCGTCGAACCCGGGCGGCAAGGCCTGCACCGCGACGTACGCCATCGTCGGCCAGTGGCCCGGCGGCTTCCAGGCGGAGGTCAAGGTGACCGCCGGCAGCGCCGCGATCTCCGGCTGGACCGTCGGCTGGACGTACGCCAACGGGCAGACCGTCGCCAACGGCTGGAGCGCCACCATCACCAGCTCCGGCGCCGCGGTCACCGCCCGTAACGTCGGCTACAACGGCACCGTCGCCGCCGGCGGCAACACCTCGTTCGGCTTCCTCGGCACCTGGAACGGCACCAACCCGGTCCCCGCCCCGCTCACCTGCACGGCGAGCTGAGCGACCGCGACGGGCCGGCCGTACTCCCGCGCCGGCCCGTCGCAGGTCTACCCTCGGTGGTATGCCTGACCTGCCACCACCCGTCGACGAGGCCGAGGCGCGGCTGAAGGTCGGGCCGCCCGCCGACCACGCCGCCGGGCTGCCTGCCGTGCGGCTCAGCGTCGGCAACGCGGTGCGGCGGATGGGCGTCGTCAAGGCCACCCGCAACCTGCTCGCGCTCAACCAGGTCGACGGCATCGACTGCATGAGCTGCGCCTGGCCAGACCCGAAGGGGCACCGGCACACCGCCGAGTTCTGCGAGAACGGCGCGAAGGCCATCTCCTGGGAAGGGGTCCGGGAGACCGTCGGGCCCGGGTTCTTCGCCGCGCACTCCCTGGACGACCTCGCCGGGCGCACCGACCACTGGCTGGAGGCGCAGGGCCGGCTGACCCATCCGATGGTCCGCCGCGCCGGCGGCAGCCACTACGAGCCGATCTCGTGGGACGAGGCGTTCGCGCTCATCGGCGCGCACCTTCGCGGGCTGGACAGCCCCGACGAGGCGGTCTTCTACACCTCCGGCCGGGCCAGCAACGAGGCCGCGTTCCTGTGGCAGCTGTTCGCGCGGGCGTATGGCACCAACAACCTCCCCGACTGCTCCAACATGTGCCACGAGTCGACGTCGGCCGGGCTGGCCCGCACGATCGGCATCGGCAAGGGGTCGGTGTCGCTGCAGGACCTGCACGAGGCGGAGCTCATCGTCGTCTCGGGGCAGAACCCGGGCACCAACCACCCGCGGATGCTGACCGCGCTGGAGACCGCCAAGCGCAACGGCGCGAAGATCCTGGCCGTCAACCCGTTGCGGGAGGCCGGGCTGATGCGCTTCGACAATCCGCAGAAGGCGCGCGGGCTCGCCGGGCGCGGCACCGATCTCGCCGACGTGCTGCTGCAGATCCGGTCCAACGGCGACCTGGCACTGTGGCAGGCGATCGGTCACCTGCTCCTGCGGGCGCCCGGGGGTGCGATCGACCGCGACTTCATCGACCGGTACACCACCGGCTTCGAGGAATGGCAGCGCCACGTGCGCGCGCTCGACCGCGACGCGGTGCTCGCCGCGACCGGTCTGGCCTGGTCGCAGATCGAGACCGCGGCGGCGATGCTGGCGGCCTCGAAGCGCACCGTGCACTGCTGGGCGATGGGCATCACCCAGCACCACAACGCGGTGGCGACCATCAAGGAGTTCGTCAACGTCGCGCTGGCGCAGGGCAACATCGGCAAGCCCGGCGCCGGCCTGTGCCCGGTCCGCGGCCATTCCAACGTGCAGGGCGACCGGACGATGGGCATCTGGGAGAAGCCGCCCGCGTTCTTCCTCGACGCGCTCGGCGCCGAGTTCGGCTTCGAGCCGCCGCGCGAGCACGGCTTCGACGCGGCCGACGCTGTGCGTGCCTTCCGGGACCGGCGGGCGAAGGTGTTCATCGCGCTCGGCGGCAACTTCGTCGCCGCGATGTCCGACACCGACGTCACCACCGCGGCCATGCGCGGCGCCGCGCTCACCGTGCAGGTGTCCACGAAGCTCAACCGCAGCCACGTCGCGGCCGGGGAGACGGCGCTGATCCTGCCCACCCTCGGCCGCTCCGAGCAGGACATGACCGGCGGCAAGGTGCAGCGGGTCACCGTCGAGGACTCGATGTCGGAGGTGCACGCGTCCCGGGGTCGTTCGGCCCCGATCGATCCGGCGCTGCGGTCCGAGGTGGACATCGTGTGCGGGATCGCGGCGGCCACGCTGGGGGACCGGCACGGCATCCCGTGGTCGTCGTTCACGGTCGACTACGACCGGATCCGTGACCGGATCGCCCGCGTCGTGCCCGGCTGTGCCGGCTACAACGACCGCATCCGCGACGGCGGCTTCACCCTGCCGCACGGGCCGCGGGACTCCCGCACGTTCCCGACGCCGGAGGGCCGGGCCGTGTTCACGGTCAGCCCGCTCGTCGTCATGCAGGTGCCGCCGGGCCGGCTGGTGCTGCAGACGATCCGCAGCCACGACCAGTTCAACACCACCATCTACGGCCTCGACGACCGGTACCGCGGGATCAGGTCCGGCCGCCGGGTCGTGTTCATCTCCGCGGCGGACCTCGCCGAGCTGGGTTTCGCCGACGGCGACATGGTCGACCTGGTGTCGGAGTGGGAGTCCACCGAGCGCCGCGCGCCACGGTTCCGGCTGGTGGAGTACGACACGCCCAAGGGATGCGTCGCCGCCTACTACCCGGAGACCAACCCGCTGGTGCCGCTGGACTCGCAGGCTGCGGTCAGCGGCACCCCCACGTCGAAGTGGGTCGTCGTGCGGTTGGAAGCTAGCGGTAGGTGATGTCGGAGGAGTTGTAGAAGCAGTTGACGCCGTCGGCGCCGGAGCCGATGTGGGTCGGCTCGCTGCCCTTCGGGGCGCCCTTGTACTTGTCGCAGATCGTCGCCGAGCCGTACACGGTGATCCTGGTGAACCGGGCGGTGTCGCCCCAGTTCGTGTTGATGCCCGCGATCACCTTCGTCGACCTGGCGATGATGTTGTCCACGACGACGTTGCGCTGGTAGGAGTTCGTGCAGTTGCCGCAGGCCCGGTACAGCTTCCCGGCGTTCTCGACGTAGAAGCCGGAGATGTTGACGGT